>JAIBJG010000046.1 GCA_020029475.1 Methanobacteriota archaeon
GAGACCGCGATGGCCGCGGCCCACGCAGACCTGGAGCGGGCTCAGAAGTCCCTTGCCGAGGCCCGGACGAATCTCGAGGTGCGCGTCGAGAGGGCCGAGCAGGCCGATCGCGAGGCCCGCCGCGAGCGGCAGTCGTTGGCGCAGGCGGAGCGGGAGGTGAGGGCCCGTACCGACGCCATCGCCCGGAAGGAGAAGGACCTGAAGAAGGAGGGCGCCGAACTCCAGACGGCGCGGGAGCTCCTGGCCGTTGCCCAAGCGGAGGCAGCGGGGACGAGAAAGGAGGCTGCGGGACTTCTGCGGAACGCGGAGCGCATCGCGGAGCAGAAGAACGCCGATCTCGTCGTCAAGCTCGATCGAGAGAAGTCCGTGTTGGCGGGTGAGCGGAAGGCGGTCGCCGTCCTCCTCAAGGGCAAGGACGCCCTTGAACGGCGGGAGGCGACACTGGCCGAGGGCCTCGCGTCCCTCCAGACGGATCGGACGGCCCTGGACGAAGATCGGAAGGCCGTCGACGCGGAGAAGCGTGCCGTGACGAAGGAGCGCGACGAAGTCGACGGGGCCTGGCGGAAGATCAAGGACGACACAGCGCGGATTGCGAAGAAGGAGAAGTCCGTCCAGCGACTCGTCGACACCGAGCTCGACGGCGGGCGGAAGTCCCTCGAGGACAGCCAGCGGAAGCTGCGGACCGCGATGGTCGAGCTGCAACGGCGGGCCTCCCGCGTGCGCGGCGAGGAGGATCGCGTCCGGAACCTCCGGCGGAGAGCGGAGACCTTGACGGCGGCCCTCCAGAAGAAGATGAAGGACCTCGAGGCCCGCGAGGCGGGGATCGAGGCACGTCGCGCCGAGGTCGAGAGGCTCCGTCGGAAGCTCGAGGGGCTCTTCTAGTCCTCGCCGTCCGTGGGCTCCGGCATCGGCAGCACGGAGGGTGCGGGGGTCAGGTATGAGAAGATCGACCCGAACAGGGGCACGAAGACGATGCTGCTCGCGAGATGGATCAGCGTGAACGGTATCTGCATGTAATAGACGGTCGCGAGGGAGAGCCCCCGGGGCCCGGCGATGAACACCCAGTCCCCGAACGCGGTCCACACATCGAACAGCAGGGTGGCGGGGATGCTCACGGTCGCGAGGAGCGCCATCGAACGGGTCGTGAAAAGGACCCGGCGTCGCCCGGTCACCGATCCGATGAGCCCGGCGAAGACCATCCCCGACCAGGTGAAGGCGGTGATCCCGAGGATCGCGGGGAGCCCGAGCTCGCCTCCGTATCCGAGGGCATAGATCACGGCGTCCGAGACCCCCATCACCGCCAACGTGACGAGCAACGAGTACCGCCATCCGAGGAACGCCCCCGCGAGCATCGACGCCGCGAGGACGGTCTCGACGTTCGCCACCCGGAGGAGGACGAGCCGCCCACCGACCCCGAGGAGGATCAGGAGGAACGCGAGGTCGAGCTTCGTGAACTTCCGGAACGCGGGATTCCTCGCGGCCACGATCTCAGCCTCCCTCGGGGGTCGTGAACCGCCACAGGATCGCTTCTCCACCATGGAGGACGGTGAGGTCCGCGGCTGTGCTGCCGTACGTCCCGTTGACCCAGAACACCCACCAGCGCCCGCCCTCGCCGTTGATGCTCCCGTTGATCCCCTCGATGAACACGGCGCTGTACGGCGCGGACCAGTTCGACCACACGAGCCCGAAGTGCAGGGTGTGCGCGGCCTCGAGCAGGAAGAGATGGACGGTGTTGTTGCGGGTGTCGTTGCTCGAGTACGTGATCACCCACCCCGCCCCCTCGATCTGCATCGAGACGGGGATCCCCGCCGTCAGGGCGGGGGGCTGCGGCCGGAACGTCTGGGCCGCGAGGATCAGCCCGACCGCGGAGAGGACGATCAGCCCCGCGAATACCGCGGCCTTCACCCGCTCAGGGAGGAGCACGGGGACGCCTCCTCCGGAGCGAGTACCACACGGCGACGAGGATGACGGCAGCGATGGCAATCGCCCCGGCGGCCCACGCCAGGACCGGGGCCACAGGGGTCGAACCGCGGTCCCGGAACGCGTACACGTGCCCGTTGTCGCTCGGGGCGTACAGAGTCCCGTTCGCCACCACGGGAGATCCGAGGATGTACCCCGCGGGTGCGGGGCGGTAGGACCACACGAGGGCACCCGACGACGCATCTAGGGAGTAGACAGTCCCCTCCGCCGTGTTCGTCGAGAAGAAGACCTTTCCGTCCGCGTACGTGACGGAGGACTGGACGGGGCCGTTCGGGACGTACGTCCACAGGAGCGCACCCGTGGTCCGGTTCACCGCCGAGACCCGGCCCGGGCCGAGGAGGTCCCCACCCCCGACGAAGATCCGGTCGCGGAACAGGGCGGGAGACGAGACCCCCGCCCCCACGGCCGCCCGCCACGCCTCCGTCCCGTTCGAGCTCCAGATCGCGTACAGGTTCCCGTCCCGGGAGGCGGCGATGACGGTGTTCCCCGCGACAATCGGCGACGCCGCCACGGGCCCGTCCGTCGGGAAGAACCAGCGCTCCGTCCCGGTCCAAGCGGACAGGGCGAGGACCCCGTACGGCGGGTCGAAGGTCACATTCGTCGTGGTGTTGTAGTCCCCCATCACCCCGACGTACACGGTCCCCCGCAGGACCGCGGGGGACGAATAGTGGATCGAGCCCGTCGGGTGGCGCCACGCGAGGGTGCCGTTGCTCGCCCAGAGGCACGCGACCTCCCCGGGACCACCCGTCTCGTTGAACGTCCCGATGTACACCCAGTCGAACGCGACGCGGGGCGACGACGTG
The DNA here is from genome assembly GCA_020029475.1 of Methanobacteriota archaeon. Taxonomy (GTDB): domain Archaea; phylum Thermoplasmatota; class Thermoplasmata; order RBG-16-68-12; family RBG-16-68-12; genus EA-19. The sequence goes on from JAIBJG010000046.1 coordinate 2,784, forward strand.
ATCCCGCTGAACCTCGGCGCCGCGATCAGGCTCGTGTTCCAGATCTCGGAGCCGTCAAAGGCGTCGAGCCGGTACACACGGCCGTCGGAGGCGCCCGTGATCACGGACCCGTCGAAGACGGCGGGGGACGAGAAGCCCTTCACGAGGGGGTTGTGCCACCGGACCGCCCCGGATCCGTCGTCGAGCGCGTAGAGCCCCTGGAACGACTCCACGTACAGCATGCCGTACGCGTTGGCGGGCGTGGAGACGATCTCCCGCGTCTGGAGGTCCGTGTCCCACAGGATGGAACCCCTACTCGGGGCCTGGGACGCGGACGTCCCGGTCCCGACCGCTTCGAGTCCGGGGGCGTCCCCGCCCACGCCGTCCCCCCGGAAGCCGACGGAGGGGTTCGGATGGGAGGGCGTCGCGACGGGAGTCCTCAGGGAGAAGTCCACGGAGTCGTATGCGGCGTTGCTCCACGCGATCGCGTCCCCGTTCCCCAGGACGAGCGAGGAGATGCCCAGCATCGAGGGCTCCCATTCGTCCGAGGTCCCGTTCCACACGAAGAGCCCCGCGAACCCGGAGGGGCCGCGACGGTCCCCGATGTCGCTCACCGCGATCCCGAGTCCCGCGAACCATCTGTGGGAGACGAGGAGGCCGTGCTCGCCGGCCCCCCGCAACGTCGCCTCCCAGGAAGCGTTCTCTGCGAAGCGGTCCGGGAGGTGGACCTGGGACCAGACGTAGCTCCCATCGCCGAGATCGAACAGAATCGCGACGTCCGCACTGTCCTGCGCCCGGGCAACGGGGGGGAGTGCGAGGCCGATGGCGAGGACCACTCCCGCGACGACCACGATCAGGATCCCGCGCCTCAAGCCCGCCGTACCTCCGCATCAAGTAAACTTGATATAATTCCAATTGGGTTGACCGTATAAGACGTTTACGGGCGCGACGATGCACCTCCTCCGGGATCTCGGCGAATCGACGCGACTCCTGATCCTTCTCGAGACCTCGACGCGGCACCACGCGGTTCAGCGGACGATTGCGGAGGCGGTGGGGATGACGGTGCAGGGAGTGTCCGAATACCTCCGCTCGATGGAGGACGACGGCCTCATCCAGGTCGCGGACGGGGAGTACCGGCCGACGATCGAGGGGATCCGCGTCCTCCAGCAGGGGTTCCGGGAGCTCCGGGATTTCGTGGACCGTACCTCCAAGGGGATCTCCATCATCGACGTCACGGCCGCGATCGCGGGGAACCGGATCGAGCGCGGGGCGACCGTCGGTCTGTTCATGGAGGGGGGGGACCTCGTCGCGTACCCGGGGCGGGCTTCCCCCTCCCGCGGGCGGGCCGTCGCGAGCGCGGAGCGAGGGGAGGACGCGGGCATCGCGCAGCTCGAAGGGATTGTGGCCCTGACCCCGGGGCGGATCTCCCTTCTCCGGATCCCGTCCATCGTGGACGGCGGAAGCCGCCGCGTCGACCTCACCCGCGCGCGGAAGGCACTCGGCAAAGTCGACGCCGATGTCGTCGCGATCCTCGACGCCCCTGCAAGGACCCTCGCCACGAAACTCCGGATCCGTCCGGACATCCGGTTTGCCGCGATCCCCGCCTCGATCGAAGCCGCGGAGCGCGGTCTCGACGTCGCCCTGATCCTGCCCGAGGACCGCGTGGCGGGGGCGGTCGGCGCGATCGAGGACGCCAACGAGCGCCTCGCCGGGAAGATCACGTACGAGACCGTGCCCCTCGCGTGACTACTCGAGCACCTCGACGGAGTCCACGCGTCCGTCGCCGTCCCGGTCGAGCCCCTGCACGACCCGGTAGAACTCCCTCCCGGGGGCGTAGTCCCGCAGGACCCGGTCCGATGACGCTGTCAGGGCGAGCACGGACGCGGCAGTCCCCCCGTAATGGAGTCCCGAGAACATCGCGACCTCCGCCTCCGGGTTCCACGGGTTCGGGATCTTCGCAAGCAGGCCGACGTCCTCCTCCGCGTACTCCCTCCCTGTGAGGGAGGACCGCATCCGCCAGGCCTGCTGCCAGTCGAAGGAGACCTTGAGGTGCGGATTCAGGTCCAGGGCGACGATGTTCGCCACGGGTCCGCCGACGAGGACGAGGTTCTTCCCCTCCAGCCCTGCCGCCTTCACCTCCGTGTCGAGTCGGACGGAGAAGCGGGAGCCGATCGCGAGTCCGCCGAGGAACAGGCCGAGGCCCACCGCGTACGGAGAATCGCGTGCGACGGTGAGGAACGGGCCGTGCTGATACGGGGAGCCGATCACGATGATCCCCCCCTCCCGCGTGAACGTCTCGAGGAAGGTGCGGACCCGTTCCGGGATGGCCCCGCGTTTGGGGGCCGTCGCGTGGCCGGGTCCCGGGAGCTCGATCCCGAACGCCTCCGCACTCGGAGCGAAGATCCGGCTGACGGCGCCCTGGCGGCGCTCCTCCCGCACGACCCGCACGAGGCCCGCCTTCGCGAGGCGGTGGACGTGATAGTAGACGGTCTGCTCGTGCATCCGCAGGCGCTTCGCGAGGGCGCCGGGGTAGTCGGGCCTCCGGGCGAGCTCGCAGAGAATCCGCCACGCCTCCGGATGGCTCAGCGGCCCAAACCGTTCCGGGCGGTCCGCGACGAGGACGGTCCGGGCGGACGCCCCCGTATCCGTCGCGTCCACGATCAGCTTCGTCCGCATCGGCCCGCCATTCCAGGTTGTATTATTAAATATTTTGTAACGGTTCCAGAACTATTATAGAGATGTTTATAACGACTCACCCCGTCCACACGAGGCATGCGCGGATCCAATCCCGCCATGTCCGGTAGCGCCACCGGGTCTCTTCTCGCGTCCGATAACCGCCGGCGAACGTACTTGACCCCCGCCCCGCGCTCTCCCGGGACGGAGTCCGTGGAGGCCGTCCGATGAAAGCCGTGGTTCTCGCGGCGGGCGAGGGGGCCCGGATGGGGCCCTTCACTGCCTCGGAGCCGAAGGTGATGATCCCCGTCGGGAACCGGCCGATCCTGGAGCACGTCGTCCGGGCCCTCGTGGACGAGGGCGTCCATGACGTCGTCCTCGTCGTCGGGTACCGGCGGGAGCGGATCATGAGCTACTTCCAGGAAGGGAAGGCGTTCGGGGCCCGGATCGAGTACTCGGTCCAGAACAAGCAGCTCGGGACCGCCCACAGCCTCGTCGAGGCCCGGCAGAAGCTCTCGGGCCCGTTCCTCGTCCTGAATGGGAGCAACCTGATCGACCGCCAGGCGATCTCCGACCTCGTCGGTGGTGGGACCGGACCGTCCGTGCTCATCACGGAGAGCGAGAACCCCTCGAAGTACGGGGTCGTCCTCGTCTCCGGGGACCGCGTCGCGCGGATCGTCGAGAAGCCGCGGGAGCCCATCGGGAACCTGATCAACACGGGCGCGTACGCGCTCGACGAGTCCATCTTCCCCGTGATCGAGGCCCTCGAGAAGCAGGGGAAGCACGACCTGCCGAGCGCGATCGAGGCGCTCTCCGCGACCCGCCCCGTGCGGGCGATCCGGACGAACGGCGTCTGGATGGACGCGCTCTACCCATGGGACCTCCTGAAGCTGAACGCGGAGGTCCTGAAGGGCGTGCACGACGTGAAGGCGGGAACGATCGAGAAGGGCGTCACGATTCGCGGCAAGGTCTCCATCGGGGACGGCACGGTCCTCCGCGCGGGGACGTACGTCCAGGGGCCCGTCTCGATCGGAGAGGGGTGCGAGGTCGGTCCCCACGCGGTGATCCTCGCGGCGACGAGCCTCGGGGACAACGTCCATGTCGGGCCGTTCGGCCTCGTCGACAATTCGATCTTGATGGACGACGTCGACGTCGGCCCCGGCTGCATCCTGCAGGATTCCGTGGTGGGGATGGGCGCGAAGCTTCGGGCGTCGGTCGCCGCGCCGCGGGGGCAGGCCTCGGTCCAGATCGAGGGGGAGTGGCACGAGGTCGAGAGCGTCGGCGGGCTCATCGGCGAGGACGCGGAGATCGGGGCGGGCGGGGTCATCGAGAGCGGGGCGATCGTGGGGGCGAGGGCCCGGGTCGGAGCGAACGCGCGGCTGCGGGGCACGATCCCGGACGGCGGGATCGTGGTCTAGATGTGCGGGATCGTCGGCTACGCAGGGTACCGACAGGCGTACCCGATCCTCCTAGAGAGCCTGAAGCGCCTCGAGTACCGCGGGTACGACTCCGCGGGGGTGGCGATCGTCGGGAGCGGGATCACGGTCCAGAAGGACAAGGGGTACATCTCGCAGCTCGAGGAGACCGCGGAGGCCGTCCCCGGGACCCTCGGGATCGCACACACGCGGTGGGCGACCCACGGCCCGCCCTCGAAGGAGAACGCGCACCCGCACATCGACTGCACCGGCGACCTCGCGCTGATCCACAACGGGATCATCGAGAACCACCAGCCCCTGCGGGATCGGCTGAAGGGGGAGGGCCACGTGTTTCGCTCCGAGACGGACACGGAGGTCGCGGCCCATCTCATCGAATCCCTCTACCACGGGGACCTGGAGGGAGCGGTCCGGGAGGCCCTCCACGAGATCCGCGGCTCGTACGCGTTCGCGGTGATCCACTCGAAGGAGCCGGACAAGGTCGTCGCGGCCCGGAACGAGAGCCCCCTCGTCGTGGGCCTCGGGACGGACGAGAACTTCCTCGCCTCGGACATCCCCGCCCTCCTGAAGCACACGAACCGCGTGCTGTACGTGATGGACGGCGAGATCGTCGTCCTCGGCCGGGACTCCGTACGGATCACGGACTACGAGGGAAAGCCGATCGCGCGGGAGCCCCAGCGGATCACGTGGACCCTCGAGGACGCGGAGAAGGGCGGGTTCGAGCACTTCATGCTGAAGGAGATCTTCGAGGAGCCCCAGGCGATCCACGACACCCTCCTCGGGCGGGTCGCGGAACCCGAGCTGAACTCGTTCTTCCGGGAAGGGTACACGGGGGTCAAGCTCGTCGCGTGCGGGACCTCGTACCACGCCGCGCTCGTCGGGAAGTACGTCCTCGAGGAGATCGCCCGGATCCCCACGACCGCGGAGCTCGCGTCCGAGTACCGCTATTCGAAGGCCCCCGCCGACCGGCCCCTCGTGATCCTCCTGAGCCAGAGCGGGGAGACCGCGGACACCCTGGGCGCGTGCCGGGAGGCGAACCGCCGCGGATGCAAGACGTTCGCGATCGCGAACGTCATCGGGAGCTCCCTGTCCCGGGAGGCGCAGCGGACGATGCTCACCCGGGCGGGGATCGAGATCGGCGTGGCGGCGACGAAGACGTTTGTGGCCCAGCTGGCGGCCCTCTATCTCCTCGCGATTCGGATCGGCCTGGAGCGGGCGACCCTCGGGGTCGAGGAGGCGAACCGCCTCAACGAGGACCTCCGCCGCCTGCCCCGCGCGGTCCAGGCGGTCCTGAACCAGGCCCCGTACATCGAGGGGCTCGCCCAGGAGTACGCGAAGGCCCGGGACGTGTTCTTCATCGGCCGCCACCTCGGGTATCCGATTGCGATGGAGGGGGCCCTCAAGCTCAAGGAGATCTCGTATGTCCACGCGGAGGCGTACGCGGCGGGCGAGCTCAAGCACGGGCCGCTCGCCCTCGTGGGCTCGGACACCCCCGTGGTCGCCATCGTGACCCGGGACCACACGTACGACAAGATGCTCAGCAACATCCGGGAGGTCGACGCCCGAGGGGCGCCCGTCCTCGCAATCGGCACCGAGGGGGACAAGGACCTCGGGAAGATCGTGGACAACGTGATCTACGTACCCGCCGTTCCCCCGCTGTTCGCTCCCGTCCCCGTCGTCGTCGCGCTCCAGCTCTTCGCGTACCACGTCGCCCGGGTCCGCGGGTGCGCGATCGACAAACCCCGCAACCTCGCGAAGAGCGTGACCGTGGAATAGCGGGCTCCGCGGCCGGAGTTCCGGCATGTGTCTCGCTCCCCATGTGGACCTGTGATACTGCTCCGGCAGTCGGGGCGGAAACGTTATGGCGGGTCTCCCGCTTGCGCGCCTGATGCCCATCGAGCGCCCCCGGGGGACGAACGACTACGGCCCGGAGGAGATGGCCCGCCGCCGAGCCGTCGAGGGCCTCCTGCGCGATGCGGCTCACCGGTTCGGTTTCCGGGAGGTCTCCACCCCGACGATCGAGCACCTCGACCTCTTCACGAGGAAGTCGGGCCCCGGGATCGTGGAAGAGCTGTACGCGTTCAAGGACAAAGGCGGGAGGGACCTCGCCCTGCGTCCTGAGTTCACCGGCTCCATCGTCCGGTTCTACCTCTCCGAACTCCGGAACCTGCCGAAACCGATCAAGGTGTACTCCGTCGGCAACGTGTTCCGCTACGAGGAGCCGCAGAAGGGCCGGTATCGTGAGTTCACGCAGTTCAACGCGGAGATCATCGGTGCGCCCGCCCTCCCGGGGGACGCGGAGGTGATCGCCCTCGCGATCGAGTGCCTCCGGTCCGTCGGCGTGCGGGAGGTCCGTGTCCGGGTGGGCCACATCGGCATGCTCCGCGCGTTCCTCAGGGTGCCCCCGGAGGACCAGGGGAAGATCCTCCACTGGCTCGACAAGCGGAACTTCCCCGCCCTGAAGAACGAGCTCGCTCGGCTCAGACTCGAGACGTTGGAGACGCCCCTCCGGCAGTACATCGAGCTGAAGGGGGGACCCGATGTCCTCGACACGGGGGCGAAGGTCCTGGCGGGGGTCGGCACGGAGGGCTTCGAGTATCTCAAGGCACTCGCGAAGCGACTTGAGGTGTATGGAGTGGGGCACGTCACGTTCGACCTCGGCGTCGTGCGGGGCCTCGACTACTACACGGGGATGGTCTTCGAGGTCGATTCCCCGAATCTCGGGGCGGAGAAGCAGGTGATGGGGGGCGGCGCCTACTCGCTCGCGGAGGTCTTTGGCGGGGATCCCGTGCCCCAGACGGGGTTCGCGTTCGGACTCGACCGAGTCGTCCTCGCCGCGGAGGCGGAGGGCGTGAAGCTCCCCGTCCCCCGCCTCGACTGCTACGTGATCCCGATCGGGGAGTCCATGCGGGCGAAGTCCCTGGAGGTCCTCCAACTCCTCCGGAGGGCGGGGGTCTCCGCGGACGTCGACCTCCTGGGGCGGGGCCCCTCGAAGAACCTGGACTACGCGAACGCGATCCACGCGCGGTTCGGCATCCTCGTCGGTGAGACGGAGTCGAAGAAGGGCCGCGTCGCGGTGAAGGACCTCGACTCCGGGAAGCAGGAGGAGCTCACCCTCGAGGCGGTCATCGCGAACGCGCTTCAGCGCCCCAAGGCCTGAATCCGACCTGCCCACTCCGCAAGCTTCGGGAACTCCTTCGGAATCTTCTCGCCGACGGTCAAGAGCGGGGAGAGCCCGCCGTAGATCCCGAAGTCCGCGAGGCTCGGCTCACCGATGATCCACTGCCGACCGTCGAGGATCGCCTCCACCATCCCCAGGTGCTTCATCATGTCCTCCCGGAACTCGCCCCGCCTCGATTCGAGGACGTGCCACGGCCCCCGGGCCCGGGTCTGCATCTCCTCGAAGACCCAGCGCTCCTGATCGTTCCCGAGCACCGGCGGGACCTTCGTCACGACGTACCGCCACACGCGTTCCTCCAGGACCTGGTGCCCCCAATTCTCGAGGACGGTCGCGAGCCCCCTCTGGTTCCACGGGTAGAGGGTCGGCTTCGGCTTCGCGGCCTCGATGAAGTCGGGAATCTCGTGCCACATCACGTGCTTTCCGTCCCAGACGAGCGTGGGGACGTAGTCCTGGCCGGTCGCCTTGATCAACTCCTGCTTGTCGTGGTACGGAACAAGGACCGTGTCGAACTTGACCCCCTTGAAAGCGAGGGTCCGGTCTGCGCAGATGCAGTAGTGGCTGATCGGCATCGAGTAGAGCACGGGATGGGAGGCCATGGGTGGGGGAAAGCTGGGAGTCACTTAACGCCTCTGCCGTTCCGGGCCTGGCTAGGGGCGAAAACTGAAATAGCATCTCTCGGTCAAGGGCGCGTCCGTGTCCGACGACCGCCACACGGGGATCGACGGCGAACATCGTCCCTTCCAGGATGCGTTCTTGGACAACATGGTGGGCGACTGGGACGTGCGGAGCACCGTCGTTGGCCAGCCCCTCAGGCACCGGTGCAGGGCGGCGTGGGTACTCAACCACCAGTTCCTGCGGATCCACTTCGAGGACGCGACCCCGCGGCCTCGACGGGGCCCCAAGGCCGGGGGGGATCCTCCGTACGAGGCGTTCGTGTTCATCGGGTACGACAACATGAGCGAGCGGTACGTCGTCCACTGGCTCGACGGGTTCGGTGGGCGTTCCTCCGAGACCCTCGGGTTCGGGGGCAGGGTCCGACGCAACGGGGCGAACGCGTCGATCACGTTCGTGTTCGAGGGCCCTTCGGGTCCACTTCACAACATCCTTTCCTGGAACTCGAGAACGAAGAGGTGGACGATGGTCATCCGACAGAAGGATGGCCGAGGCGTGTGGAGTACGTTCGCAACGGAGACGTTCGAACGGCGCACTCCTCCATGAGGGGCGATCGCGAATCCCGGCGAGCTCCCGGAGGACGCGGGCAAGTCCGATCCCCGACGGATCTCAACTCCATCCAGAAGCGAATCGCCGACGAGGTCGGACGCCCCGGTCGGGATTCGAACCCGAGCACTCGGCTCGACAGGCCGAGATCATAGACCGCTAGACCACCGGGGCGCGGGCCGTCGGAAGAAGCGGGCTCTATAAAGCCTTTGGGACGCGCGCCATCGAAGGGAGAACGCGAACCCGGTCGCAACGTTGATGTGAGCGGCCCCGATGGACCCGCCATGGGCGAGGACGCCCCCGCCGCGGAGGGTCCGAAGGAGGAGGCAGAATCGAAACCCTCGCCGCCCGCCCACCTGCGGGACGAGCTGTTCTTGAAGTTCGCGGGCACCGCGACGACGATCATCGGACTCGTCCTCCTCATCACGTCCGTGATCGCGATGGGCATCCTGGGAGTCCTGAAAGCCCAGCTCGACCCCTGGATCCCGCTGCTCCCCCTCTCCCTCCTCCTGGTCCTCGTGGGAGGGCTCATCACCGGCTACTTCCGGAAGGTCGTCGAACAGACGCTGAACCCGAAGAAACCCGAGCCCTCTCGCCCGCCGTACGGGTTCGCGTACCCGTACGCGATGCCCCCGCCATACTACGGGGTCCGGCCCCCGCCCCAGGGAGCGGTCCCCCCGGGGCCGATCTCGCCGCCGCCCGCGCCGGCAACCCTCTCCCCCTCGCCCCGTCTCGCATCGCGGTTCTGCATCATCTGCGGCCGGCGGATCCCGACGGAGGCGAAGTTCTGTCCGTACTGCCGCCACGCGTACACGGCCTAGGCCTTCCGCCTCGACGGCCAGCCGGGGGATAGGGCGAGCCACGCGATCACGGCGAGGAGGGCGAAGGCGAACCCGAGGGCGAAGATCAGGCTCCGGCCCTGGAGCGCGAGGATCGGGACGACCTGGACGAGCAGGAGGGACAGCGCGAACGTGAAGCCCGCCAAGCCGAGGGCGCGCGCATACGCGGAGACCGCCGCCGCGTCCACCTTCGCAAGTACGGCGGGATCCCGCACCCCGTCGTAGACCGGGCCGAACGTCCGCTCGAGGGATTGGAGGGACCCGAGGGCGATCAGGAGCACGAGGAAGCCGAGCATCGGGACGACGTCGATCCCCGCGACGAGGAGCCGCTCCCCGAGGAACGCGGCCGAGAGGATCCCGCGGGCGGCCCGGTGCCACGAGGACTGGGCCCGCCACGAACCTTGGACCGCCGCCATCGCGGCGGCCGCGAGGGCGAGTCCGCCCGCGGCCCATGCCTGCGGGGTCCCGTACCGCACGAGGTCGATCGCGATCCACTCGCACAGCGCCGCGAACAGGGAGAGCGGGATCGCCCGGACGAGGATCCCCCTCATCGGTGGCGCGGCGATGGGCTCACCCCCTTCAACGCGGCGGCGAGGGGCTCCCTCGGGTCCCAGTCCACGACGTCCGCGTACCGCCGTAGCGCGGACACCGCGTTCTCCCGCTCCATCCGGAGGAGGCGATACGCGAGCCCGACCGTGGGATCGTCCGCGTACATCGACCGTTCCACCTCCACCGGGGAGGGCGAGACGATCGTGATCGTGAACCCGCGGGCCGCGAGGTCCTCGACGGTCTCCACCGCCTCCCGGTCGAGGAGCGGGGAGACGAGGATCACCTGGCAGTTCCGCGGGAAGAACCGCTCCAGGACCCAGACGACGTGGTCGAAGGGCCACTCCCCTCCCGGCCGGACCCGGATCAGCGCGTCCAGGATCCGGAACAGCTGCTTCCGTCCGAACGCAGGGTAGACCCAGTCCAGGACCTCCCGCTGGACGATGAGGCCCACGCGGTTCCGGCCCTCCAGGATCTTCGAGGCGAGGGCGAGGGCAGCCCGCACTCCCGCCTCCGTCGTGCTCCTCGGGAGCGGGCCGACGAGGGATTCCGCGCGGGCGTCGAGGACGATAACCGCGTCCCCGCTCCGCTCCCCCTCCGCCTCGTTCGTCAGGAGGCGGTCGAACCTCGCGGAGGCCTTCCAGTTGATACGGCGAATCTCGTCCCCGGGAGCATACTCGCGAACTCCCCAGAATTCCGTGCCAGGTCCGATCCGGCGGGAGGGGATCTGGCCGAGCCAGATGCGGGTCCTCCGCGGTTGCACCTTCGCGCGGCGGAGGTCT
>JAIBJG010000105.1 GCA_020029475.1 Methanobacteriota archaeon
TATCGAGCACGCGTACTTCTCGCCCCGCCTCGGGTCCGAGAGGCTGCGGGTGGCGAAGCAGGTGCGACCCGGCGAGGTCGTCGTGGACCTGTTCGCCGGTGTCGGCCCGTACGCGATCCTGATCGCCCGCATCCGCAAACCGAAAACGATCCATGCGATCGATGCGAACCCCGCCGCCGTCGAGCTCCTTCGGGAGAACGTCCGGAGGAACCGCGCGGAGACGGTCGTCGTCCACGAGGGGGCGGGCCAGGACCTCCTCCCGGGGCTCGCGTCGGTGGACCGCGTGATCATGGACCTCCCGCAGAGCGCGCGGGAGTTCCTCCTCGCCACGGTCCCCCATGTCCGCACGGGCGGCATCGTCCACTTCTACACGATCACGGACCGGACCCGCATCCGGGAGGCGGGGGAGGATGCCGTGGACCTCGCCCGGAAGGGCGGGAGGGATGCGAAGGTCGTTGCCTCGCGGGTCGTTCGCGGCGCGAACCGGTCGCCGATCCTCACCTCCAAGGTCCCGGAGGCGTTCGCGTTCAGCGCGGGGAGGGTCAGGGTCCCGTGGAACCCCGCGTCCACCTTCCCGAAGGACCCGAGGACGCCGCGGCGGGCCCACGACGTCCGGAGCCAGAGCTGGGCGGTGATGTCGGGCCCGAGGTCGACGACCTCCAGGGTGGAGACTGCGAACCGGGTCTGCGCGGGGACCTTCGCGGTGCCCTCCCGCACGGTCTCCTCCTTCGCGGCCACGATCGCGACCTCTGCGATCGCAAGGTCGTACCCGTTCGGCGTGAGGCCCTCCGGCGTGAACCCGCCAATCCGGAGCCGCTTCAGCTCCATCGCCTTGAGGATGTCCCGGTCGGAGAGGACCGCCACGGGGCGGGGGAACGGGCGCGCGGAATTGAACCTTCCCGCGACGGCCTAGTCACGGCGGGAGAGCCGGTCGAGCGCGGCGGGCACCTCTCTCAAGGAGGCGACCTCCACGTCCGGATGCTGTCCCGCCCGAATCGGAAACTGGTTCCGGAATGGCCCCCACTTGATCCGCACCGTGTGGAACCCGAGGGCCCGCGCGGGCTCGACGTCGAAGTCGATCCGGTCGCCGACCATCACCGCCTCCTGGGGCTTGCACCCCGCATCCCGCAGGGCCCGCTCAAAGATCACTGGATTCGGCTTGGAGACCCCCGCTTCCTCCGAGATTTGGAAGACGCGGAAGAACGCGTTCAACCCGTCCCGTCGCAGGACGTCCCGCACCGTGCGGTACTGGTTCGCAATCACGCCAATCCCCGCGTGGCGGGAGGCCGCTTCGAGGACCTCCGCCGCCTCCGGGAAGGCGTGCTGGTCCGTGACCTCCGCGCCGTGGACCCGCGGGGACACCTCCCGCCAGATCTCCTCCGTCACGACGGGATCCCGTGTGAACGTCGTCGCGGCGGCACGGAACAGCGGGTGCTCCTGCCTCGCGATCATCAGGTCCCGTACCTCCGCGAACTCCTCGAACGTGACGGCGTGCCCGCGCGCGTTCAGGAGCTCCACGTACGCCCGGGTGATCGCGGACACGAGCGCGGAGTCGTCGAGGAGGGTGCCGCCGAGGTCGAAGAAGACCCAGGTGATCATCGACACCCGCCGGAACCGCGGCGGAGATAAAGCCTTCTGGAGGGCCCGTACCTCGGAGGGTTTAAGGGAGGCCGCCCCTTCAATCCCCGGGAGGCCCGCGATGGACTTCCGCTTGACCGAGGAACAGCGACTCGTCCAGGAGACCGCGAGGGACTTCGTGGACCGGGAGATCGTCCCCCACGTCCGGGAGTGGGAGGCGAAGGGGGAGGTCCCGAAGGCGTTCTACGCGAAGATGGCGGGGCTGGGCTTCCTCGGCGCCCCCGTCCCCCCGGAGTACGGCGGGGCGGGGATGGACTACGTCTCCTTCGCCCTCCTCATCGAGGAGATCAGCCGCGGGTCCTCGAGCGTCCGCACGACGGTCTCAGTGCAGACCTCCCTCTCCGAGTCCACGCTGATGCTCTTCGGGTCCGAGGAGCAGAAGAAGGAATGGCTCGTGCCCCTCGCGAAGGGGAAACGGTTCGGCGCGTGGGCGCTGACGGAACCGGAGGCGGGGAGCGACGCCGCGAACCTCGCGACGACGGCGACCCTCCGCGGGGACGAGTGGATCCTGAATGGCGCGAAGCGGTTCATCTCGAACGGGAGCCTCGCGGACTACGTGTTCGTGTACGCCCGGGAGCCCGGGACGCAGAGGCACGAGGGCCTCTCCTGTTTCATGGTCCCCAAGGGGACGCCCGGGTTCTCCGTCACGAAGGTGGAGACGACGACGAAGCTCGGTCTCCGGGCGAGCCCGACCGCGGACCTCGCGTTCGAGGACTGCCACGTCCTGAAGGGGAACCTCGTCGGGAAGCGAGGGGGCGGATGGGACCAGGCGATGCGGACCCTGAACAACGGACGCCTGGGGATCGCGGCGGGCGCCGTCGGGGTGGCCCGCGCGGCCCTCGAGGCGGCGGTGAAATATGCACAGCAGCGGAAGGCGTTCAACCGGCCGATCGGCGACTTCCAGCTGATCCGGGAGATGATCGCGGAGAGCGCGATGGAGATCGACGCGGCCCGCCTCCTCACCTTACGGGCGGCGCACATGCGGGACCTCGGCGTGGACAACACGAAGGAGGTCTCCATGGCGAAGCTGTTCGGGGCGCAGATGGCGATGCGGGTGTGCGACCGGGCGATCCAGGTCCACGGGGGCTACGGGTTCAGCGGGGACTTCGACGTGGAGCGGTACTTCCGGGACGCGCGGATCCTCGGGCTGTACGAGGGGACGAACGAGATCCAGAAGCTCATCATCGCGGAGAAGGTCCTCGGGCCGACGGCGAAGAAGTGAGGCCGCGGCCGAGCGCCTCCATTTCTCCGGGGGAGAGGGTCTCCCGCGCGGTCTCGAAGAGGCTCATCTTCTCCTTGCGGAAATGGTCCCAGAGGAACTGGACTGTGAATACCCCATGGCGGTTCAGCTCCTCGATCTCTTTGTCGTGGGGCCCACCGCGCTTCGCCTTCAGTGCCGCGAGGCCCTCCTTGATCTTCCCGACTTCCCGCCGGACCTCCGCATGCTCGTAGGCGATGACGTTCACGAGGGAGCCGTAGAGGCCCACCTTCGCCTCGAGCGTGGGCAGGAGGAACGCCTCCTCCCGGTCGAAGTGCGGGAACAGCTCCTCGTCGAAGAAGCGGACGGCCTCGTCAAGGAGCTCGACGTCCTCGTCGGAGGCCTCGCGGGTCGCCATCATCTCGTCGAGCGCCGCCTCGAGTTCCGTGAGCTTCTCGATGAAATCGGCGTGCTCCTGCGCCAACTGCGTCAAGGCGTCCATCGGCACGACCCATCGAATCGGTTGCGCGACTAAAAGGGTGCGCATCCGAGACGCCACGGTGGCCACGACGGAAGGCGGTCCGGAGTTGGCCTTAAGTAAGGGTAACTTGAGCGCCGGAGCGCCTTCGTCCAAGACGGAACCAGAAAGCCTATGGCGGCCCTCCGCATTAGTTCCCGGGCCGATGCAGCGCGGGACCAAGATCGTCATCGTCCTGATCGTCGTCGCCTCCGTGTTCGCGGGCGTGACCCTGTACGCGGAGTCCACCCTCCGCCAGGCCTTCCAGCGGCACCTCCTCGTGATCCGGGCGACGAACACGCTGAGTTCGAACGCCCCGCCAGGCACGCTGATCGCCGACTTCGGCCCGCACTGTGCGGAGGCCCAGTTCGCGCAGTCCGGGGCCCTCATCGTGCAGTCCGACGCGATCCCGCCGGGAGCGACGGGCGTCGTGTATGTCCGGTACGAACCGGACGCCAGCTTCACGTCCACGAGCGGGGACCGGGTCGCGCTCCGGTTCTTCACCGCCGCGGCTTCCCGGGTCGACGTCGTGTCGGCGGTCGACAACGCGACCGTTCTCTTCGCGATGGAGAACCGGAACTCCACGCTGTTCATCGGGGGGAACGCGTACGGAGCCGGACAGCCCTACGACGCCGTGTTCACCAGGCCGGTGACCGTGGGCGCGGACACGTGGACCATTACCGAGGACTACACCGTCACGAGCCTAGGGTTCACGACGGTCACCGTGCAGCCCCCGCAGGTCTGCCAGTAGCCTACGGGGAGAACCGCGCGGGCGTCCTCGGGAAGGGGATCGCGTCCCGGATGTGCGGGAGCTTGAGGATCCACTGGATCAGGCGTTCGACGCCCATCCCGAAGCCCGCGTGCGGGACGCTCCCGTACCGGCGGGTGTCGAAGTACCAGTCGTACGCCTTGGGGTCCTCCCCTTGGTCCGCGAGGCTCTTCCTGAGGACCTCGAGGTCCGTCTCACGCTCGGAACCCCCGACAATCTCGCCCACGTCGTCCCCCGCGATCACGTCGAACCCGAGGACGTACTTCGGGTCCTGCGGGTCCCGCCGCTTGTAGAACGCCTGGGAGACGACGGGGTAGTGCGTGACGACGACCGGCTTCGTCTTCCCCTCCGTGAGGGCCCGCTCCTCGAGGGTCCGGAGGTCCTTCCCCCACTCGATCTCGATCCCCTTCGACTTCAGGACCTTCAGGGCGTCGTCGTACCGGATCCGCTCGAACGGCGGGGTCACCGCCTTCAGGAACTCCGGGGTGCGGCCGAAGGTCTTCACCTCCTCCGGGCGCTCCTCCGCGACCCGCGCGCACGCGGCGCTGATCACGCCCTCCGCGTGCCGGATCGCCTCGTCCATGCCGACCCACGCCTGCTCCATCTCCGCGTGCCAGTACTCCGTGAGGTGGCGGGTCGTGCGGGACTTCTCCGCCCGGAACGAGGGACCGATGTAGTACACCTTCTCCATCGCGAGGACGAGGGCCTCCGCGTACAGCTGCCAGGACTGTGTGAGGTACGCCTTCCGCCCGAAGTAGTCCATCTCGAAGAGGGTCGCCCCGCCCTCGGACCCCGCGGGCGTGATCATCGGCGGGTGTACCTCCCAGAACCCCTGGCC
>JAIBJG010000047.1 GCA_020029475.1 Methanobacteriota archaeon
CCGCGTGGTGACGTAGCGGACCTTCGCATCGAAGAGGTCCTCGTAGAACGTCTTCTCGTCGTCGTGCATCTTCGCGAGGATCTTGCTCGCGGTCTGCGGTCCAACCCCATAGACCGCTTGGGCGATTACCGCCTTCCTCCCGTACACCGCCACGAGATCCGCGGTCTGGCGCACCCGGGCGAGGGCCTTCCGCTCGTCCTCCGGGAGGTCGAGTTTCAGCATCTTCTTGTTCAAGGCGTCCCGGACGGACCACGCGCTCCAGTTCAACACCCCTAGCAGGTTCGACCCGCACTTCGAGCACGCCGGCTTCTCCGCGAGCTCCGAGATCCTCTCGCCCTCGTGGAACGTCCCGCACGCGAAGCACAGCAGGTTCACGGGGCGCGCGTTCAGCGACGACCGCATCCGGTCCAGGCTCGCCTCCCGCTCCCCCTCCGGGGAGAAGAGCTCGGGGGCCTCCACGAACCGCCGCAGGATGTGGTACCCGAGCGGGGTCGGCATCGCCTCCCGCAGCCCCTCCTCCCGGATCGGCGTCTTCCGGAACCGGAGCTCGATGGAGTTCAGCTCGTCCGCCGCCACCATCAGTCCCCGCTTCATCGCTCCCATCCGCTCCGCGATGTACTTCATGTACAGGCCGATCGGCAGGTGCTCGTCCGTCAGGATGTTGAGGGAGCGCTCCAACTCCGCTTCGTCGATCCCGAACAGGTCGTTCGCGATGTCCTCCAGGTCGAGGTCCTTCGTGTCGATCACGAGCTCGAGGAGGATCCGATGCGCGGTCGCCCACCAGAACCGCACGAGGCTCTTCCGGGCGAGGAGCTCCTCGAGGAGGTCCCCGAGGGTCTCGTTCACGATCTCCCCGAACCCTGCATGGACGATCAGGAAGTGGTCGAAGCCCTCCACGAGGATCATGCGGTCCGACGGCACCGGGGCCCCGGTCTTCCGGTGCTCCGCGATCTCGTCCACCAGGCGCTTCACGCCGGTTCGGTTCAGCGGCCACTCCTTCACGAGGGACTCCGTGACCTCCTCGGGCCCCTGGCGGGCGAGCCGCTCGTCGATCTCCCGCCGCAGCCGGCTCGTCCGGACCGCGAGCGGGTAGTGGACGGGGAGCATGTCCCCGTCCCACCCCGGGGTTGCCGCAAGGGGGTCCGTGACCGCATCCACGTACAGGACGCCGTCCTCGCCGATCTTCAGGATCTTCCACGTCTTGCCGCGGACGATGAAGTGGTACCCCTGGCGGGCGCGGAGCATCATGAACTCCTCGCCGAGGACGCCGACGGGCTTCTGGGTCGCGATGTCGATCGCGACGTACCGCCGCTCGTCCCGGATCGTGGACAGGTTCTCGAAGTAGTACCCGCGGGTGCGGCTCGTCGGGACGAGGTCTCCGCCATCCCGACGGAGGAGCCGGAGGTCGAGGAGGAAGTCCACGACGCGATCGAACGCGTCCGGCGGGAGGTCCGCGTACGGGTCCGCCCGGGCGACGATTGCGCGGATCGACTCGATCGCGGCCCTCCCTCCCGCATCGAGGACGCACCCCACAATCTGGTGGGTGAGGACGTCGCGGGCGTGGCGGTGGACCTTCAGCGGCTCGAGGTCCCGCTCCCGAGCGGCCTCCGCGGCTGCGAGGGACTCCACGGTGTCGTCGCTCGAGACCGTAACGGTGACGCCCTTCGACACCCGGTCGAGGGAGTGGCCCGCGCGACCCACCCGCTGAATCAGGCTCGTGACCTGGCGGGGGGACATGTACTGGAGCGCGAGGTCCACGGAGCCGATGTCGATCCCGAGCTCCAGAGTACTTGTGCACACGAGCCCCTTCAGTCGGCCCGCCCGGAACTCCCGCTCCACCCGCTCCCGTTCCTCCCGCGGGAGCCACCCGTGGTGGACCCCGATATCCGGGGAGACGAGGGAGAACCGGTGGCCGAGGAGCTCCGCGGTGTCCCGCGCGTTCACGAACACGAGGGTCGAGCGCGCCTCCCCCATCAGGTCCGACATCAGGTTGATCGAGGCCGCGTTCTCCGGGCTGATGTAGAGATCACGGGCGGTCTCGAAGTCCTCGTCGTTCGGCTTCGGCCACTCGACCTTGAACTCCATCAGCTTCTCCCGCGAGGCCTCCACGATCGCCAGGGGACGCTCGCCGCCGAAGTACCGTGCGACGATCTCCGGTTGCGCGACGGTGGCGGAGAGCCCGATCCTCTGGAAATCCACCCCGGTCGCTTCCCGGAGGCGCTCGAGGGCGACCGCGAGCTGGGTGCCCCGCCGGTCCTGGACGAGCTGATGGACCTCGTCGACGATCACGTGCCGGACATCCCGGAGGTTCCGCCGCATCACCTTCCCCGGCAGGATCGCCTGGAGGGTCTCCGGGGTCGTGATCAGGACGTCCGGGGGCTTCGCGCTCTGCCGCTTCCGGTCCTTCTGCGGCGTGTCCCCGTGGCGGATGTCCACCGTCAGCCCGAGGGCGCCGCACAGCCGCTCGAGGCGGCCTTGCATGTCCCGGTTCAGCGCCCGCAGCGGCGTCACGTACAGCAGTCCGATCCCCTGTCGCTGAGACGCCGCGAGCCGGTCGAGGACCGGGAGGAGGGCGGCCTCCGTCTTCCCGCTCCCCGTCGGGGCGATCACGAGGACATCCTCCCCCGCCAAGATGCGCGGAATCGCCGCGACCTGCGGGGGCGTGGGCCGCGTGAACCCGAGGTCCCTCGAGAGGGCCTGCCCCCGCTCGGACAGGAGGGAGAAGGGGTGGGGCACGGGTTCCGGCGCCAAGGGACAGTGCAGAGCGGTCATCCGATAGATAAAGTTCGCCGCACGGCGGGTGAAAGTGCCCCGCAATCCTTACGTCCGCCGGCCGGTTCAACGGCGGGATGCCCGAAGCGCTCCGCGAGTTCCTGGAGCGGGAGTTCCCCGTGATCCCGACGGAGACCCGCGTCCTGAAGCTCCTCGCGTACGACGCCGTCGCGGAGCACCAGAGGTCCCTCGATCCGAGCGCCAACGCCTCCGAACTCTCCGACGAGGACGTCGTTTCCCGCCTCCAGGACCCCCGCGCGTTCGGCCTCTTCGCCCGCCGGGTCCACGACGCCCGGGTCTCCCGCGAGGTGAAGCTCGCGGTCGCGGAGCGTGCGTTCGATCTGATCCCGATCCCCACGTCGGAGCACGCGGCGTTCCGGGTGGAGGAGCGGACCCCGCCCGGGCTCCTCCGGCTCGTGCGGTTCCTCCTGGAGAACGAGGCGTTCAGCGTCCTCCATCTCCTCCACCTGATCTACGCGGCGTTCCTCGACGCGGGGGTCTTGCGGGAGGCGGACCGCCAGACGCGGACATGGGTCTTGATGGCGATCGTCGCGCGGGAGGAGCTGCCGGACACCCAGCGGCTCCTCGCGGCCTATCAGTTCCTCGCCGCGATGGCGCCCCGGGACGCCGCGGCGGCGTTCGACGCGATCGCGAAGGCTAGGTTCGTGTCCCCCGCGGTGCGGACGGGCCTCGCCGCCGCGCTCAGCGGGTCGGATGGCGGGAGGTCATGGTTCGCCGCCGTGGCCGTCCAGGAGGGATTGCTCCCGCCCGGGGACGGATCGGAGGCGTCGAGGTTGGAGTTCGAGGCGCGGGTGCCCGCGCTCCCGGAGAACGTAAGCGCGAGGGCGCGGAAGTGGCTGGAGCGACACGCCTCGCAGTCGCCAGGCGCCTAGTCCGTCTCCCCGAACTCGCCGGCGATTCCCCGCTCGTTCAGGAGGCGCCGCTCCGCGAGGCGGAGCCGGTCTCCGAGGACCTCGTCGAGTTTGTCCTCGTTCGTCGGCTCCAGGACCGTCGTCCCGAGCTCGGCGGCGATCGCCTCCGTCTCCCGCGGGTAGCGGCTGATCAGGTTCATGTACGCCATCGTCGCCGCGACCCCGCGGTGGCCGTCGACGATGGCCCGCTCGATCCGCATCAGGTCCTCGAGGTAGTGGTCGAAGCCGGAGGGGCGGGTCTCCGCGAGGCGTCGGACGAATCTCGTGCGGGCGAGCTGAGGTTCCATGGGGGACCCCGTGGGGGAACGGGGCTTCACCGACTTCCCGTAGAAATAACTTGCCGTATCGAATATCGGCGGATGCCGACACCTATCGGCTCGCGCCGATGGTCGTTATCAGTTCGCCCCGGGGAAAGGGACATCTATCCGGCGGGACGTGGGACGCCCGGTGGACTCCATGGCGATGGGGAGCGGACGGGTCGCGCTGTCGGGTCCTCCCCCGGTCCGTCCTCGATTACGTCGTCGCCCGGTGGATTGGACTCAACGAATTGCGTCCTTCACTCCGAGCCCGTGAGATGGGTCGCGGAACACGAATCGAGAACGGATTCACGGGGCATTGCTTCCCGCGGTTCGTTCCTGATAATCCGGCGCCAACCTCATTACGCTCCCGCCAATCTTGACGCGCGAAGGACATGGCGTTTGGCCCGCAGTTCTGGGCGACGGCAGGGCTCACCGCCCTCCTCGGCGTGATTGCGTTCGTCTCCTTCATGGCGTACTGGTCGCTTCGCCGGATGGACGACGTCGTGCTGCGCGCCCGGATGTACATGAATCGGAAGCGCCTGTTCAGAGGACTCTTGTCCATTGCAATCGGGATGATCACATTCTTCGTACTCGTGCTCGTGGCACTCGTGGGCGTGGCGATGGACATCGCTCTTCCCTCCGAGATCAGTCTGGTCGCGTTCGTTGCATCGTTCGTGTTCATCGGCTTCGGCTGTTACGACTTCTACGGTCTCTCACGACCGCCCGCGGCGAGGCGCGGTCCCACTCCGGGGGGGAAGTGATGGAGCTCCAGGTCGATCGGGTCGAGCCGGGGAGCGTCGCGGCCACTTCGAGGAGATCTTCGTCCTCGCGATGCGGAAGCAGCCTCAGATCCAGCATATCGTCGTCGCGTCCGAGCAGGGGCTCGTGATCGCGTTCAAGGCACGGACGAAGGGCGCGGAACAACAACTCGCGGCGCTGAGCCCCGTCCTAGGGGACGCGGGGGAGGCGGTGTTCAACGCTCTGTCCCTCACCCCCCTCGGCGAAGTCATGCTGATCGGCTCGGAGGGTACCGCCTATTTCGCCCGCCTGAAGTCGGCCCCAGCGTTCTTGCTCGTCGGGGCGAAAGGGCAGGTGAACGTCGGGCTCCTGCGGATTGTCGCGGCAGATATCGAGGCGGGGGCGGGGAGCGTCATCAACCGCATCCTCCAATAGGGAAGATGTCATCAGCCTTTTCAGCAGGTCCGAGCTCGGCTCCGTTGCAGCGTGGGGACGCAGGCGGGCCCGTTGTTTCTCCATAGAATTGAGACTCACTTCGCTACTCTTAAATAGAACTGGCCCGCATCGCGCCCGTCCGAAAGGGGATCGACCGTGTTCTGCCAGAAATGCGGGAAGCAGATTCCGGACGGAGCCGTGTTCTGCAACTTCTGTGGTGGCCAGCAGGGAGTCGTCGCGCCATCTGCGCAACCGCAGGCCCCGGGATATCCCCCGCAGGGACCCCCGCCGGGGTACCCGCCGCAAGCCCCCGGAGGCTACCCGGCTCCGCCCCCGGAGCCGCAGCACCCCGCGGCGTACGCGTCCGCGGGAACGAAGGACCTCAAGTGCTCCTCGTGCGGCGCGCCGCTGACGCCCCAGAGCGGGCTCACGCTGATCACGTGCGACTATTGCGGGGTCGCGACGTCCCTCGGGACGGGCGGCTGGTCCGTGATCCAGAAACACTTCATGCTCGACAACCGGATTGACCAGCAGGTTGCGCTCGAGACGGGCGGGAAGTGGCTCGACCAGGGCATCCTCCGCCGGAACGTCTCGAAGAACGCGGAGCTCCTGGAGGCGACCCTGCGGTATGTCCCGTACTGGATCGTGCCGACGAGCGTGACCGCGGACATCCAGGGCCTGAAGGGCGGCGGCGTGTCGACGATGGGCACGGGCCAGGGCGCGGGGACGACCGCAGCGAAAGTCGGGCTCTCGCTACTCGCGGGCGTTGCCGCTGCGGCGGCGGCGAACCAGCGGGGCGGGAGGGTCGTGATGAACCAGCCCCAACCCGTCCGCGTGCGGGACCGGATCAACGTCTTCTACAACATCCCCGTCGTCGGCGTCCGCGGGTACAACAAGTACCAGCCGGACGACGGGTACACGTTCAACGTCCAGGGCAAGTCGTCCTACGACAAGAAGAAGACCGGCGGGGTCGAGACCCTCGACGGGGACGTTGCGGAGCAGGAGGCGATGCAGTTCGCGCAGAGCCTCGCCCAGAAGTACGCGGAGAAGGAGGCCCGCAAGCGGGTGGACACCCTCGAGTCCTTCGTGCCGTACTTCCAGCAGTCCCCGGGGGAGCTCCTCCACGCGCCCGTCTGGTTCGTCCGGTACAATCACAAGGGGAAGAAGGAGATGTTCATCCTGATCGACGGGAACGCGAGCAAGGTGATCGACGGCGAACGGCCCGCCGCGTCCCTGTGGTGACGGAGAGAATGAACGCCGTGGGAATACCACGAATACGTTGAAATACTGCTAAATACAGCGTATCAATTCAGAAACCGAAAACCGGGAGGGAACAACATCCCAGACATCCGAGAACGCGTCGAATCGGACCGCGGACTGCTGAAGAAGATCCAGCTTCACATCCCGGGGTATGCAGGATACCGCCGCCGGGAGGACATCCGCGCCGCGGACAACCTCCTCCGGATCCAGATCAACGAGAAGATGAAGCTGTTCCGGGACGAGCTCGAACTCGCCCGGGAGAGCGCGACGCAGTCCTCGGCGAAGATCAGCCTCTCGAGCCTCGGGAACGTGATCTTCGAGCTCGAGGGGATGGAGGCCCGAGTCCGCCACGCAGAGCAGGGGTACTCTGGCTTCAGCCCCGCGATCCGGATTGAGGAGGAGGAGCTCGACCGGCTTTACGAGTACGACTTCGCGATGCTCCAGGGTCTGGCGAACGCGTCCGGCGACCTCACCGCCCTCCAAGCGGCGGTGGACGGGAACGACCGGGCCGCGTTCGACGCGGCCGTCCGGAAGCTCCGGGCGAGCCTCAAGATGTTCGACGATGCGTTCAAGCAGAGGACGGCAGTTATCTCGGGCACGGCGGTGAGCTAGGATGTTCTTCCCGGTGTTCCTGTTCGGTGGCGGGCGGCGGACGGATCAGACCGCGGGGCGCGGCGAGGGCCTCACGACCTCGATGACGATCGCGTGGGACGACGCGTTCAAGCGGAACAACATCATGTGGAAGGTCCCCCGCAACATCCGGATGAACGACAACATCGTCGTCCGGGAGGACGAGATCGCGGTGTTCTACCGGGACGGCAAGGCCCTCGCGTACCTGGACCGGCCGGACCGGTACGCCCTCACGTCCCAGAACGTCGCGATCCTCGGATGGCTCCAGAAGGTCTTCACGGGGGTCGTCCAGCAGGCGGAGGTGTACTACCTCCAGAAGCGGATCTTCGACGGGAAGTTCGGCTCGAAGGACCCTTTCATCTTCGAGGACCCCGACTTCGACCTGATCGAGCTCCGCACGTTCGGCGAGTTCCGGTACCGCCTGAAGTCGCCCGAGGCGTTCGTGAACCAGTTCGTCGGCACGTTCGGCGCCGCGACCTCCGCGGAGGTCGAGGGCCGGATTCGCGAGGAGCTCGTCAAGCAGGTGTACGTCAGCCTCGGCAAGATGAAAGAGGCCGGGATGAAGGTCACGCAGCTCGCGACGAACCTGAACGAGATCGAGCAGCGGATCCTGTCGGAGACGAAGCCCCACTTCGCGAACCTCGGCCTCGAGATCGTCCAGGTCAGCGGCCTCAGCATCCCGCTCCCCGATTCCGTGAAGGCGGCCGTGGCGACGGCGTCGGCGGGTCGCATCCTGAACCGGAACCCCGCCACGGGCACCCAGCAGTACGCGTTCGCGGACGCGATGAAGACCGCGGCGGCGAACCCGAGCGGCGGGGCCGGCGCGGGATTCGGCCTCGGCGCGGGGATCGGCATGGGGTACTCCATGGCGGGCCAGATGAACCAGATGCAGGCGCCCCAGCAGGTGAAGGTGTGCCCGAAGTGCGGCTCCCAGCAGCCGATGACGCAGAAGTTCTGCGGGGCCTGCGGCGGGGACATGACCGTCGCCCCCGCGACGGGGAAGCCGTGCATCAAGTGCGGGAAGCCCGTTGCGGCGGGCCTGAAGTTCTGCGGGGAGTGCGGCTCCCCCCAGACCCTCACGTGTCCGAGCTGCAAGGCGGAGAACCCCGGCAGCCTGAAGTTCTGCGGGTCCTGCGGGAAGCCGCTGAGCGGGTGATCGCGTGGCCGCGCCCCTGCCGCTTCCGGTGAAGCTGTCCTCCGCCGCCCTCTTCGCGATCCTGGCGATCCTCGGCCTGATGGCGGCGGGGATCTTCGCGTACGTCCTCGTGCTCGCGCCCGGGATGTTCATCGATCAGAGGCTCTGGTGGACGGGCTTCGTGGCCCTGATCTTCGCGTTCCTCTCGTACATGGTGTACGCCGGGACGGAGTCCGCACCCCTGAAGCGGCTTGCGGGCGGCCTGTTCCTCGTGAGCGCGGGGAGCTTCTACGGGTCCATCTTCACGAGCGGCAGCGACATGGGCACGATGCTCCTGTGGGCGGTCGTCCTGTCCGTGATCGTCGTGGTCGTTCTCCTCGGCGTGTTCGTGATGGCCCGGGATTCGGAGGCCACGCAGGCCCGCCTCGCCCAGCGCAAGCTCACCCCATAGGCC
Source organism: Methanobacteriota archaeon (assembly GCA_020029475.1). GTDB lineage: Archaea > Thermoplasmatota > Thermoplasmata > RBG-16-68-12 > RBG-16-68-12 > EA-19. The sequence goes on from JAIBJG010000047.1 coordinate 8,656, forward strand.
CGCCTCGACCGCGTCGGAGATTCCCGCCAGCGGCCGGGCTGCGGATGGACATGTCCATCGCGCCCTTATGACCCCGGAGCGGGACTGCGCCGTCGGTCGGGTGGCACACGCCATCCGGCCGGAGACTCCCGCAACGGTCGGTTGTGGCGGGAAACAGGTCCGGCGACAACCCCGGACCGCGGGGGCGGGCGACGGCGGGGGCTCCCATGGGTCTCCGCCGAGCGCCCGACCCTCGTACCCTTTTTACAGCGTGACCGCGAGGTCCCTCACCCGTTTCGAGGCGCCGCCGAGGATCGGGCTCCCGTGCCCCATCACGAGGTTCTCGAAGTCGAACGCGGCGAGCTTCTTGATCGACTCCCGGTGCTGCCTCGGGTCCACGTTGTACCGGTCGTCCATCGACCGGAGCGGGCCCTCGTTGTTCACGGCGTCCCCCGCGATCAGGAGGGAGCGCGCGGGATCGAGGAGGGAGATGCTCCCCGTCGTGTGTCCCGGCGTGAAGATCACCCGGAGGCCGTCCTGCGTCTTGCCATCGTCGAGGAGGATGTCGACCGGGGTGCCCGGGTGCGTCTGCCTCGCGGCGCCGGGGGGCCCCGTGTACGTCTTCTTCTTCGAGATGAAGTCCGCCTCGATCCGGTGGGCGGCGACCTTCGCGGCGGGAGCCTCCCGCTTGAGTGCGGCGAGGCCACCGACGTGGTCCGGGTGCGTGTGGGTGATGAAGATCGTGCCGATGTCCGACGGGTTCATCCGGAGTTTCTTCAGGTACTCCAGGATCGTGGGCGGCGCGTCCGGGGTCCCCGTGTCCACGAGGACGAGCCGTTGGTCCACGAGGAAGAACGTGTTCGCGAACGTCTCCATCATGTGAAAGCCCTTGAGAAGCTCCGCCATCGCGAGGTCCCCCCCCGGGATTCGCTCGACGGCAAAAGGGTTTTCGGAGGGGCGCGCCGGACCCCGCGAAAGCCTTAACCCTCCGCCCCTTCCCCGGGCCCGGGGGAGCCGGATCGACCGCGTGGAGCTTCTCGGCAACGGCCTGAACGTCGTCCTCCGCCCCCTCCCCGGGGTCCCGCAGGTCAGCGTCTGGACCGTGTATCGCGTCGGCTCCCGCAACGAGGTCCCCGGGATGACGGGCTCGACGCACTGGGTCGAGCACATGCTCTTCAAGGGGGGCGGGAAGCTCGGGAAGGGGGACCTCGACCGACTCATCAGCCGCGTCGGCGGGAAGTACAACGGCTTCACGGACAAGGACTGGACGATGTACTACGAGACGGTCCCCGCGGAGCACCTCGAGACGGCCCTCTTCGTGGAGTCCGAGCGGATGCGGAACGCGGCGTTCAATCCGAAGGAGTTCGACGCGGAGCGCTCGGTCGTGATCTCGGAGCGGGAGGGGTCCGAGAACCAGCCCGAGTTCCTCGTGGAGGAGGAGCTCTGGGGGACCGCGTTCCACGTCCACCCGTACCACTGGCTCCCGATCGGGTACAAGCAGGACCTCGCGCGGATGACCCGGGACGAGGTGTACGCGTGGTACCGCAAGTGGTACGCCCCGAACAACGCGTTCCTCGTCCTCGTCGGCGGGTTCGACCCGGACCGGGCCGCGGCGCTCGTCCACACGTACTTCGACCCCCTGCGGCCGGAGGCGACCCCGCCCGCCCCGCGGTTCGAGGAGCCGCCCCAGATGGGGGAGCGCGCCGCGGAGATCCGGAGGCCGGGCGAGGTCGACCACTTCGAGGTCGGTTGGAAGATCCCCGGGTGGTCCCACGCGGACACCCCGCGGATCGTGATGCTCACGGGCGTCCTCGGCGGGTGGCGGGGGTTCGGCCTCGCGGGGTCCGGCGGGTGGGTCCCCCGCGCGAACCGGCTGTACCGCGGCCTCGTCGAGGCGCGGCTCGTCTCGGACGTGCGCGCCGGGTTCGAGATGCGGCTCGACCCCGCCCTCCTCACCGTGGCCGCGACCCTGGTCCCCGGGGTCCGGCACCAGGAGGTCGAGCGCCGGCTCGACGAGATCGTCGGGAAGCTGCGGGAGGCCGCCCCCACGGAGCGGGAGATGGAGCGGGCCCGCGAGCTCGTGCGGGCGTGGGACCGGTACGAGGCGGACGGCGTCACGTCCCAGGCGTTCATGATCGGTCAGCTCGAGGTCCTTGGCTCCAGGGAGTCGTTCCCGGAGTTCCTCGACCGCGCCCTCGCCGTGACCCCGGAGGAGGTGCGGGGGGCCGCGGCCACGTACCTCGTCGACCGCGCCCGCACGGCCGTGCGATACCGGTCGGAGGCGCCCGCGTGACCCTGCGGCCGGAGCGGCTCGCCCTCGAGGGCGGGGGCCGCGTCCTGTTCCTCCGGAACCCCGCGAGCCCGTTCGTCTCCTTCCACGGCAGCCTCCCCGCGGGGGTCGCCGCCGAACGGCCGGGGGAGGAGGGGGTCTCGGAGTTCCTCTCCCGCCTCCTCCTCAGCGGCACGGAGTCCCGGAACGCCCGCCAGATCTCGGAGGCCCTCGAGGGCCACGGCGCGACCCTGGAGTTCCACGTCGCGGAGGACCTCCTCGTGTTCCGGGGACGCACGACCCGCCGCGCGGCGGGGAGGGCCCTCGGGATCGCCGCGGACTGCCTCGCCCACCCGGTACTCCCCGCGAAGGAGGTGGAGCGGGTGCGGGCGGAGGTCCTCACGGACCTGGGGCGGGAGCGGGACTCCACGCGGGAACGGGCGGATCGGGAGCTCATGGGGCTCGTCTTCCCGGGGAGGCACCCGTACGGCCGGGACCCGAAGGGGGACGAGGAGGCCGTGAAGTCGATCGAGCCCCGCCCCCTCCTCGAGTTCCACGCCCGGTGCTACGGCCGGGAGGGCCTGATCCTCGCCCTCGCGGGGGACGTGGACGGGGCCTTCGTCGGGTCCACCGTGGCCCGCGCGCTCGATGCGCTCGTCGTGGGGCCCCCGCCGGATTCGGCGCCCCCGCCGGGGCCCGCCCGACCCGCGACCGCGTTCGTGGACCTCCCGCACAAGTCCCAGGCGGACATCGCGATCGGCCGCCAGGCGATTCCCCGCCGCCACCCGGACTTCTACGCGCTCGACCTCGCGAACCTCCTGTTCGGGATGATCGGGATTTACGGGCGTCTCGGGCAGAGCGTCCGGGAGGACAAGGGGCTCGCGTACTACTCCCTGAGCCGGCTCCGGGCCCTCCGCTCCGGGGGCTCCGTCTCCATCATCGCGGGCGTGAACCCGGGCGGCCTCGAGGCGGCGATGGCGGCGATCTCCGCGGAGATCGACCGGGTCCGGTCGGAGCCGTTCACGGAGGACGAGATCGAGACGGGGAGACTGAACCGGATCGGCGGGCTCGCCGTGAACCTGGAGCGGAACGCGGAGGTCGCGGCCGCCCTCCACGGAATCGAGTTCCACGAGCTCGGCCTCGACTACCTCGAGCGGTACCCGGGGATCGTGAAGGGGCTCAGCGACGAGGCGATCCGCACTGCCGCGGAGCGGTACATCCGGAAGGAGGACGCCTCCCTCGTCGTCGTGGGCCCGATCGGCGGGCGGACGTTCGCCCTGTGAACCGCTCGGCGCCGCGAAAAACCTTAAGTCGGATGCGCCGTTCGGCGCGACCGACATGCCGACGCCCGGGACGGAGGTCCCGCTCTGCACCGTCGACGAGCTCGAGGACGGCGGGATGAAGCACATCGAGCACATGGGGTACGACCTCCTCCTCGTGAGGCTCTCGGGGAAGTTTTACACCCTCGACGACGCGTGCACGGTGTCCTGGGCGATGCTCTCCGAAGGGACGATCGACGCCGGGAAGTCCGCCGTCGTCTGCCCGCAGTGCAAGAGCGTGTTCGACCTCCAGTCCGGGAAGCCGATGTCCGGGCCCGCGAAGTTCCCCCTGACCGTGTACGAGACCCACGTCGTCGGCGACGAGGTCATCGTGAACTTCACGTACTGAGGGGACGCCCATGGGGACGCAGCGCAAGATTTATCCCCGCCCCTTCTCTCGTCTCCTCCCTCCTCAAGGGACAGGCCCGGACACGAATCCCGCCCTCGCGGTCGTGGTTCTCCTGGGATTGGGGCGGTGATCCGATGACGGACAAGGACCAGCAGTTCACGCGGATGTGGAACGAGGCGAACAAGTCGAAGCGGGAGAAGTTCCGCAACAACCTGAAGTCGAAGCTCCTGGCCCGCGGGATCATCTACAACGAGTCGAACGCGCGGGCGTACTGGAACGGGGACGTCGCGCTGATCACGCCGGAGAAGCCGTACGAGGAGAGGCCCCGGGAGGAGCGGTTCGAGCGCCGCCGACCTCCTCGACGCCGTGGACCCCAGCCCCATCGCTGAGGAATGGACCGCCGAGCGCGGCCGGTGCCGAGTTGTTGGTCTTGAACGAGACCAACTCCGGTGGACCGCCTCCCTGCCCGCCTCAACGGATCGAGGGGCTCCGCTATACCGGGAAATCAATGAAAAGATAAAGTCGGGGGCTTGCGCCCCCTAGTGGAGTCTCAGTACCGCCGGCGGTCCCGCGATCGGTCCTTCGAGCGGTCCCGGGAGAAGTCCCGGTCGTCCGTCCCGAAGGCGAAGCTGCGGGGCTGGGGGCTCGAGGAACGAGGGGAGTCGAAGCGGTTGAACCGCCGCTCCTGCTCGTGCTCCTGGGCGCTGACGTCCACCGAGGTGTTCACCTCGGGGAGGTCCTGCTCCGCCTTCGCAAGCGTGCCGTACTTTCCGACGTTCAGCCGGACGTGGCCGCGCACGAGGGAGACGAACCCGTTGTCGATCTGGATCACGTCGTCCTTCGCGACCTGGTTGATTTGGTCCTCCCACAGGGTGAGGATGACGGTTCCCGTCTCGTCCCCGATGGTGGCCTCGACCAGGCGCCGAGGGCTGCCATACCGCGGCGTGATCTCTTTCTGCTCTCCAAGGGCCACAACCTTCGCCAGCAGGTTCACCTGCTTGGACGTCGGCGTGAGGTCCTTGAC
>JAIBJG010000106.1 GCA_020029475.1 Methanobacteriota archaeon
GCCGCCGTCAGGCCGGTACACGCCGGAGATCACGTTGAACAGGGTCGACTTCCCGCTCCCGTTCGGACCGATGAGGCCGACGAGTTCCCCCTCGGCCAGCTCCGCCGTGACGCCGTCCACCGCGCGGAGGCCGCCGAAGTGCTTGTGCACGTCCTCGAGGCGGAGGATCGGGGCCATGCCTCACCCTCCGCCCGTGATCGGCGTGTGCGTCTCGTCCGATGCGATCAGTCCCAGACGAGGTTGCCCGTCGCGTAGAACCAGGTGCCGACCTCCGTGAACGCGTAGTTCGTCCCGTCGAACGTCGCGTGCCACACCCGGTAGTCCGCGGCCGCATAGTCTCCGTACTGGTCAAAGATCTTGTGCCCGCTCGCGCCAATATACGTCTGCCCGACGACCGGCAACATCGCCCGGACCGCAGGGCCATCGTACGTGCCCGCCCGCAGGACCGAGAGCATCAAGAGCATCGCGGCGTCGTACGAATAGTACGCGTAAGGAGAGGGGGCCCGGCTGAACGCGGCGTTGTAGTCGGCTTCGAACTTCACGACGACGGGGTTTCGCACGGCGGACGGGAAGAAACCGGTCAGGTTCCGCTGAACGACGAATTGCCCGATTTCGGGGGCCGCCGTCGGCGGGAAGAACGCGGTCCGTCGCAGGGTCTCGGAGCCGAACCAACGGACGCTGCTGAGGGGCGTGTCCTGCCGCGCGAGGTTCAGGATGTCCACGCCGTCCGGCTCGAAGGCGATGATGAGGACGGCGGTCTGGGCATCCGCGCCGAAGCCGTTGATCGCGGTGCTGAGGAGCCCGACCTCCGTCGTGTGGGTCGTCGCGGTGGGATCGTACATCACGAGGGTGACTTGACCGCTGTACGGGGCCGCCTCGTAGGTGCTCTTGAGGAGGTTCGCAAGGCCGCGGCCATAATCGTCGTCGCGGGCGATTACGCCAACCTTCGTGATGGCCTGGTCCTGAAGGAGCTTCGCGAGGGCACGGGCCTGAAACGCGTCGTTCGGCGCGACCCGGAACATGTAGTCGTCCACGGCGAGGCTCGGCGCCGTGGAGGACGGACTGATCGCGACGACCTGGTTCGCGTTCGCGAGGGGCATCACCGCGTTCACCTCCCCGCTCGAGAGGGGCCCCACGACGATCTTCACCCCCGCGGACAAGAGGGCGTTGAAGGAGTTCGTCGCTCCGGTCGGGCTTCCCCCGGAGTCTTCATGGATTCGTTGGAACTGGATCGGAGAGCCCGCAGCCAAGAGCTGGGCGTTCATCTGGTCGATCGCCAGGTACGCGCCGTCCCTCCGCAGGGGACCGTCCGTGGCGTACTGATTCGTGATCGCAATCTCCACGCCGATCAGGTACGTGACCGGCCCCCCGGTGGGCCCCCGAGGGAGCGTCGCCACGTACGCGAGCGCCCCCGCCAGCACGATGATGATCGCAACCAACACCGCGAGCAGGATCTTCATCCGGCTCGCAGCCCCTCCGGTCCCCGCCGTCTCCGCCGCCCCCGCCATGCAGCCTGAATCGGTCCGAGAGGCATTGAAGTTTGTGGCCGGCGAGTACCGCGGGACTTCCCACCGCGGCGGTCTACGGCGGCTGCGTCCTTTCGGCCTGGAGTGTGTCCGCCGCGGGTGCCGGGCGACGGAGCGCCCGGGCGATGTCGAGGGCTGGCGTCCGCACGGGCTTCTCCGGCAGCAAGCCTCCCGGGCGGAACATGAGGATCAAGATGATCATCAGCCCGATCAGGATGTACCGGAGGTAGTTGATGTCGAACGCCAGGTTCGCCTCGAACCCGAGGATCGCGTAGAACGAGGGTCGCGTGACGTGGTCGAGGACCGTCATCGTGATCGCCCCCACGAGGACGCCGCGGTGGTTCCCGGCCCCGCCGAGGAGGACCATCGCAACGACGAGGAACGTGAGCTGAGGGATGAAATCGTCCGCCGCGACGGTCTGGAACCAGAAGGCCCACAACACTCCGGCGATCGCCGCGATTCCGCTCCCGACGGCGAGAATCTGGGCCTTGACCCAAGGGGTCCGCTTGCCGAATACGTTCGACGCGAGCTCGTCGTCCCGGACGCTCTTCAGGAGCCGCCCGAGCGGGGAGTTCGACAGCCTCGAGGCGAACAGGAACGTGCCGAGGGCGAGGAGGAGGACCAGGACGGAGAACGCGACCCGGGCCCCGCGGTCCCCCAGGAACACGAACGGACTCGGGACTCCCCCGATCCCGATGTTCCCTCCCGCGAGAGGCGTGTACACCCGGACGAAGACTCGGCCCACCTCGCCCACGGCGATCAGGACGATCGCGAGGAAGTCCCCGCGGAGCCGGAGGGCGGGGTATGACGCGAGGACGCCGAATCCGGCACCGACGAGGCCGGCGAGGGCGAGCGCGCCGATGAAGAAGGACAGGATCGTACCCGGGTTCGCGGCCGCATACAGGAGGCGGGCGTTCGCGGCCTGGGCCGTGAAAAGGTCTCCCGTGTATCCCGTGAGGGCCGCGGTCCCGTGGGCGACGAGGATGCCGGCGACGTACGCGCCGATCGAGAAGAAGAACACCTTCCCCAGGTTCGGCTGGCCGGCGTACCCGTACTCGAGGTTGAAGCTGAGGGCGAGGATCGCGTAGATTCCGAAGAGGGTCGCGATCGAGGTGTACAGGAAGAGCAGGTCCGCCATCCGGTCACCCCCGCGACGCGAAGAGGGACTTCACGCGCGCGACCGTCCGCCCCGGGAATTTCCGGAGGCCGTCGAGGACGTCCCGCACGGTGAGTCCCGCGAAACCCGTGGGTCGGATCAGGAAGACGGCGACGATGATGACGAGCGCGATCATCGGCTTGTACGAGGCGCTGATCCCGAACTCGCTGTTCAGGATCGTGATCCCGAAGCTCTCCGAGGCGCCGACGATGTATCCGCCCGCGATCGTCCCGGACACACTCACGAAGCCGCCGAGGATCGACGCGGCGAACGTCCAGAGGAGCGCCCGCCATCCGACCTCGGGATCCGTGGGGGCGTACACGGACCAGAACGTGCCCGCGACCCCGGCGAGGCCTCCGGCGAGGATCCACGTGATCCGGCGCACCCGAGCTGTGGGGATCCCGGAGACCCGGGCGAGGTCGAAGTTCGAGGCCATCGCGCGCATTCCCTTTCCGATCCGGGTGCGCGTGAACAGGACGTGGAGGGCGACCACAGCCGAGGCCGTCGCGGCGGGAATCCACAGATGCAGCGTCGTGAGGTTCGCGCCGGGCCCGACGCTGACGAGGGTCGTCGCGAGGAGGTCCGACTTCGCGCTCAGGATCCCGGCCGCGCTCGCGAGGATCGAGAGGACATAGCGTACGACGAGGCCGACGCCGATCGAGGCGACGAGCAGGTGGAGGGACGTCGCGGCCCGGCGGAACAGAGGCTTGAACACGAGCTCGTCCGCGAGGAGGGCGGTCCCCGCCGAGGCGGCGACCGCGAGGAGGAGCGCCTCCGCGAGGCCCCGGCCCCAGACGTTCACGGCGACGATGCCCGCATAGCTCCCGACCGTGACGAACTCCGCATGAGCGAAGTTGGGGATCTTCGTGACCTTGTACGTGATCGTGAGGCCGAGGGCCATGATCGTGTACAGGGAGCCCAAAAGGAGGGAATCCAGGAGGGGACCCGCGAGGTCGACCATCGCCGGGCGGGGGAAGGGTCCCGCGGACTATATGCCGTTCCCTTTAGGGACCGCCATCGCATGCGTCTCACGCTTACCGGTTCCGTCCGGTCGTCGAGCGATGACTTCGATCTCTACAGGCGTCCGCATCGAAAGCGAAACGCCGCAGCCTTATGGCTCACCGGCCCGATTCCGGCGTCCATGCTCAAGTTCGAGACGGTCGCGGTCGTCGTGCGGGACGAGAAAAAGGCGACGAAGTTCTGGAAAGACAAGGTCGGCTTCCGTGTGGTGACGTCCTGGCCCCATTGGGTCACCGTCGGGCCGCCCGGTGCGAACGTCCACCTGCACCTCTGCCCGGACTCCCGACCGGAGAAGGGGAACACGGGATACCTCTTCGCCACGAAAGACGCGAAGCGAGAGGAGGCGAGGCTCCGGTCGAAAGGCGTCAAGATCACGAAGCCGACCAAGAAGGAAGAGTGGGGCACGATCTTCTGGTTCGCGGACCCCGACGGGAACGAGTTCCAGGTGGTCGAGTTCTAATCGCCCGGACGTCCTCCGCGATGAGTCACGCGCTCGGAAACGATGCCCCGACGAGCCGCTCGCCTTCTTTCCAGAGTCGCTCCTGCACCTCGGGATTGCGGGAGTACGCGTTCGATTCGGAGGGCTGCGTGCCCTTGAAGAAACGTCCCGTGAAACCCTCGAGGTGCGGAGAGGAGGCCAGGTACGCGACCGCTTCCGCGGCCTGTTCCGGGGGTTTCGATGCGAGTCGTACGAAGAACCGCGCGGGAGCGGCGAGGTCGCGCATCAGATCGGACTTGATGAGGCCCGGGTGAAGTACATTCGCGCGGATCCCCGTCCCTTGGAGGCGGCGCGCGAGCGCGTATGTGAACAGGAGATCCGCCATCTTCGAGGCGCCGAAGGCGTGGAGGGGACGCCAGCGCTTGTGGCCCTGGAGGTCCGCGAAGTCGAGTTCCGTCGTCGTCGGCGCGGAGATGGTGATCACGCGAGAGGGTGCGTCCGCTCGCAATGAGGGGACGAGGAGGTTCGTGAGCAGAAACGGACCGAGGAAGTTCGTGACGAACATCA
>JAIBJG010000004.1 GCA_020029475.1 Methanobacteriota archaeon
GCCGCAGATGCGGGAGATCGGATACAAGATCCAGAGCCTGTACATCGAGAGTGCGTTGGGAGGACACGGCGAGATGAGCGCGGAGGAAGCCCTCCGGGTGTCCCTGCGCCTCGGGGAAAGCGCGATCGTCCTCGGCGAGGTGCGGGGCCAGGAGGCTCGGACCCTGTACGAGGCGATGCGGGCGGGGACGGCGGGGAGCGCCGTCCTCGGCACGATCCACGGGAACTCCTCGCGTGCCGTGTACGAGAGGATCGTCCACGACCTCCAGATCCCGCCGATGTCCTTCGCCGCCACGGACATCGTCGTGATCGCGGGGCTCGCCCGCCCCGGAGGCACCCAGCGGTTCAACCGGCGCGTGACGGAGGTCACGGAGGTCGCGAAGTCCCGAGGGCCGGGCGAGTTCGAAGCGCTCCTCGCCTATCGACCCGAGATCGACTCCCTCGAGGCGACGGATGTCTTCAGGGGTTCGTCGGAGCGGATTCGCGCGATTGCGCTCTCGTGGGGGCTCTCGTACGCGGACGCGCTGCAGAACATCGAGACCCGCGCCGCGATCCGCGCTGCGCTCGTGGACGCCGCAGTCCGACGCCGACGACCTGAGATTCTCGCGGCGACCTGGGTCGCTCGGTCGAACGCGAAGTACTGGTCCCTCGTTGAGGAGGGATTCCAAGGGAGCGAGGTTCTCGACGAATGGTCCGCGTGGTTCGCACGGGCGGTCTAGATGCGCGGGAGAGATCTCTTCGAGAGGGCGTGTGCGTTCGCGATCCGGATCTGGCCCGTCGATGCGAAGCGGGTCCAGGACCGTCGTCGCCTGGTCCTGGAGCGGGTCCGTTCTCAGGAGATCGAGCTCCAGGGGCTCGAACAGAGCGTGCAGTTCGAATCCCTTGACGGTCGGAGGCGCGAGGTTCTGGCCCGCCGTCTCGAACGCCTCCGGCGGCAACGGGACCGGGGCCGCGCCGTCCTGGAGCAGCCAGCGTTCTATCAGGCCCTCGAATACACGGGACTCGATGTGACGCTCGACGGGGTCCTCCGACTGGGCGGAGTCGCCGCATTGGCGGGCCTCGTGATCTCGGCCATCGCCCTCCTCGCGGGCATCGTGACCGCCCGTTCCGTCCCCATCGTCACCGCCCTCGCTCTGGCCACCGCCGTCGGTCCGATCGGCGCGTACGTGTTCGTCGCGTCATATCCCGAGGCACTCGCCCGCCGGATGCGCGTGGCCTCCCTCGGCGCTGCCCCGGAGGCGGTGAACTACATGGCGATGTCGATGCGGGTCGTCCCCGCCCTGGACCGCGCGGTCCAGTTCGCCGCCGACCATGTTGAGGAGCCCCTCGCATCCCGCCTTCGGAAGGTCGTGTGGAGCGTTCATCTCCGAAGTCCTGCGGGGCTCGAGGCAGCCTTCCTACGGTTCGCGGCGGAGTGGGGGGAGTGGCAGGAGGACGTGAAACGCGCCCTCTTCGCCCTTGGAAGCGCGTCCGTCGAGCGGACGGAGGCAGGGCTGGATCGGACCCTTGAGAAGGCACGCCAGATCGCCTTCGAGGGGACGAAGGCGCGGATCATGGAGTATGCCGCGAGCCTCCGATCTCCCACGACCGTTCTATTCGCCCTGGGGGTGATGCTCCCTGTCATCATCGGCGCGATGCTGCCCCTCATGTCCCTCGGGGGGCTCACGCCGTCGATCGGTGGAGGCTCCCGCCCGGCCCCCGGGACGGACCTGACCGTCCCCGCAATCCTGGCAATGGACGTCCTCTTTCCTGTCGGCGCATTCGCGTACGCGTACCGGATCCTCGGGGCCCGACCCGGGACGGGGAGCTCCATCGACATCGACCCACCGGTCTCCCGACGGTATTTCATTGTGGCGATGAGCCTCGGGCTCGCCGCGATTCTTGCGTTCGCGTTCGCGACGGGGCCGCTCGCGATATTCATCGGGCTATGGCTCGTCGTCGCCGCGGCGCTTGCGTACCTGGTGCCGGGACTCCGGGCCTTGGAACGGAGGCGCCGGACGATTGCGAAGCTCGAAGCGGAGTTCCCGGATGCCCTGTTCATCCTCGGAAGCCGAATCGCGGAGGGGGTCCCCGCGGAGAGGGCGCTCCAGATGACGGCCGACGCGACGCGAGGCTCGGAGGTCTCTGCGTTGCTCGGTCGGATCCTCCGGGCCCTGCAGACCTCGCGGGAGGGGCTCGAGGAGGTCCTGTTCTCAAGAGAGGGTGTCCTGCGCGATGTGTCCTCCCGGGCGATCCACGCGGCGTTCCGGATGGTCGTCGAGGTATCCCGGAAGGACCCCGCCACCGCGGGGAAGACGATCGTCGAGACCTCCGCGTACCTGCGGGACCTGCGGCAGATGGACCGGGAGATCCACCGGGACCTGAGTTCGGTGGTCGACGCGATGCAGACCACGGGCGCGTTCTTCGCCCCGATCGTCCTCGGGGTGACGTGCGCCCTGTACGGGCTCCTCACCCGCGCGTTCTCCCGGATCGTCGTCCTCGGGTTGTCCCCCGCGACGTTCCTCGGGGTCGTCGGCGTGTACTTGATCCTGGCGGTCGCGGTCATCACGTACTTCCGTGTCGGAATCGCACATGGACGGGACCCCACGGAAGTCCGGACCCAGCTGACGAGGACCTGGCCCGTCTCGATGGCGGTGTTCACCGCCGCCTTCGTGGTCTCCGGAGCGGCCCTGGGAGGCTAGGGGTCACAGCACTCGAGGCCGCGGAGAATGATCTCCTGCTCGAGCGTCATCGCGGCAGCTCCCGTGGGCTCAGAGGACGGTCGGGGAGAGGACCTCGTCCAGGGTCGCGAACGCCTTGTCCGAGAACGTCGCCGCGGACTCCCACGTGTCCAGCTTCCCACCATCGATGGATTCGAAGTCCCGCACCGCCATCCGCATCTCGGACCGCAGCCCCTCGGAGGGCGGGCCCTTCAGGACCGCGACGAGGGTCACGTGGGGGCCGTGCTCGAACACGATGTAGTAGTCCCCGTGGCGCATCTGTCGGAGGGCCCCGGACTCGGACTTCAACCCCTTCGTCAGCACGCCGTCCACCGCCGCCGCGAGATCCCCGAGGGAGGCCGCGTCGAGCTCCTTCCCTCCCGAGAGGACGATCTGCGCAATCGGGTGGCCCGAGTTGTGGTACAGGACCGCCATCGTGGGTCGCGCGGGGGTCACGAGGAGCCTCCGCAGGGCCGTCCGGAATCGCTGCGGGTCGAGCCGTTTTACGGCGATGAGGAGGGGGATTCCGAGGATCAGGGGGTACGCGGAGGCGGCGGGAATCCCGGGCCCTTGCGTGAGGTTCCCGTAGATGTTCGTCACGACCCAGACGACGAGCCCCATCGCGAAGACCCACAGCACCGCCCGGAGACGCTTCCGCGACGACTCGCTCGCGAACGTCGAGTGCCGCAGGCTCCATGCCAGGTAGTACAGGGTCCCGAAGCCGAGCGCCCCGATGGATACCTGGTACACCGCGAACCAGATCGGGTCCCGCTCGACCCACGGCACCCCGTCCTCGTAGTGGACCGCGCGGACGGCCACCGTCCAGATGATTGCGAGGACCGCGGCCACCAAGAGGGCCGGGAGGAGATCCACTCTCCCCCGGGGCCGCGCGAGCCACCGTCCGAAATACAGGAAACCGAGGGAGGCGAGGACGAGGGCGGTCATCTGGGCCTGCACCGCAAGGAGCGCAATCGCCTCGGGGGAGTGGAAGAACACCCAGTCCGAGAGGCCCCACAGCCCGATGAGGAGGGCTGCCGCGGCGAACGCCTTCTCCGGGGCGGTCCGGAGTCCCCGGAGCCACGGGACGAGGGCGACGAGGAACCACACGATCGCGGTGCCGAGGGAGAGGTTCAGGAACACGGTGTCGAGGATTCCCGCCATTCACCTCACCGGGTCCCGGCGTCCCGGAGCGGTCTCGAAGCCCGGCCGGACGGCAGTCGCCGTTGGCGATTCGGAACTCTTCTCGCTCCACTCACTGGATCTCCCTATTCAGTGCTACGTACTCAAGCGCGGCGGTATTTGCTCTCGTCCGTCCCAAAGCGTTGGTACGTGCTCGCCCCTATTCCCCCGAGAGTGGACATGTCCACCGCGCGCTCTTGGCGGGCTGCGAGAGGGCGGGTTTCATGTGGAACATGGGGCGAAACTGGCTCTGGGCGGCACTCTTGGTGTGTCTCTTGGGTGTGGGACTGACGGGCGTTGCCTTGGCTGAGGAAACGCCCGATCACCTAGAACCGAAACAGGTTACGGGCGTCTGTGAATCGACGACGGCAACCGTTTCCTGGGCGGCAGTGAACGACGCTCACCTGACGGGGTACGATGTCTACAGGAAGACGTCCAGCCAGTCCACGTATGTCCGGGTGAACAGTGTGCCAATCACGGTGACCGAGTTCGTCGTCACGGGGCTCACGTCCGGCACCACGTACAACTTCGGCGTCGTGGCTGTGTACAATGACGGACACGGTTCCGCGATGTCCGTGACGACATGCACGACCGGCTAGGCGAGGGCACCCAGCTCGCCCTCGAGATCGGCTTCCAGCTGGTTCAGGTTCGCCCGTCGTGCCTCAGCGAGTGCATTAGTTAGGTGGAGCTTGGCCTCATCGTTGCGGCCTGCCCTCAAGCAGGCCTTACCCAGTTGAAGCAGGGCTCGCGCTCGCAGAGCGGGCTCAGTCGTCCGGCCGAGTAGTGAGAGCGCGCGTTGGGCGTGTCTGTCCCCTTCAGCCATCTGTCCAGACGACCACTCTGCTGAGGCCAGCCAGCCCGCGCAGCGCGCCGCGGCGTCATACTGTTCGAGCATCTCGAAAAGCTCGAGGGCCTCGGCGAACAAAGGGACCGCGGTCGGCATCGCCCCTTCCTGTTTCCTGAGGTTCGCCATGTTGTACAAGGTAACCGCCAGAACACCCGCCGCACCTGTCATCCTCGCTTCCGTAGCCGAGCGGCTCAGATATCTCTCAGCGTCGTCCTGCTTTCCGAGCTCCAGGAAGTTCCCCCCGAGTCCCGCGCACACTTTCGCGATGTCCAATCGATGTCCGCCGCGTTCCAGCAGCTGAAGCCCCTCCTCCTCCAGGGCGATCGCACGTTCGAAGTTGTGTTGAAGCGATTGTATTCTCCCCAGTCCATAGGTGCAGAGCCCCTCGAATCGACGGTCACCAACGTCGAACGCGACCGCGCGGCCCCGTTCGAAGGCGTCCTGAGCCTCACCGAACTTCCCACCATCCTCATTGATTCCCCCAATCCAGTACTGGGCCTCCGCGACCCTTCGCAGAACTCCGAGTCGCTCCATCCGGTCCCTGGCATCGACGAGAAGGGATAGGGCACGTGGGGAATGTCGCTGAGCTTCGGCCTTCCCGTGGCCGAGGCGGGCGTCCGCGGAGATCCTTGGATCGCGAGAGGGTTCGCACTCCTCGTATGCACTCACCGCTTCGGACCATCGGCCAAGTGCAAACATCGCATGCCCTCGGAGGATCCGAAGTCTCGGTTGGATCCCTCCTTTGGGCCCGACCCGTGATTGACGATCGAGTCCGCTGAGGAAGGACCTCGCCAGGCCAGCATCAATGATTTCATCCCCCCGGTCCATCGCCAGATTCGCAGCGAAACGAAACGCGCGTCCATCCAGGTAGTGCTCGAGCGCACGAACCGCGTCCTCAGGTCGGTCGCTCTCCGAGAGCATGTCACCAGCACGCGCGTGGAGGCGATTCAGGCGTTCCGGGCGGAGGGTTGTCAGGACTGCCGCACGGATCAGCTCGTGGGCGTCAACTCTCCCGCCCTCAACCTCACGCAGGAGACACCGCCGGATTAGCGATCGGACGCCAGGGCCCAGTGCCGTTCTCGGGACGGGCGCGCCGAACACGCAAGCGAACGCGAGAGCATCTCGGGCCGCGGGGTCGAGGCGGTCGAGCGCCTCCTCGGCTAGCCACTCCACCGAAGTTCTTCGGACCCCTTCGAGGGGGAGGCGGCCACCGGCCGCGAGTTCCAAGGATAGGGGGTGACCTCCGCAGAACTCCAGGATCGCCCTGCGTTTTCCCGGGGCAATGTTGAAGGCATTCATCATCGCATCCGCGTCCGTAGAGGCGAGATCGTCGACCTCGAGTTCCTCGATGGATCCCCGGGCGAGTTGTTCGGACGAGATGAAAGGAACCCGCTCCCGGGAAAGCAATAGCACTTTCACCGCGCATGCCGGTGCCGCCACTCTCAGGATCTCATTCACCAAGGAGCCGAGCCCGGGGCTAGCTACGTGAGCGTCGTCGAACACGAGGACGGCCGACACCTTTGCGAGGTCGCCTACGAGTAGGGCGCGCGAGAGGTCCTGACCCCCCTCGGGAGGACGTTGAAGATGGTCCGAGAGAGCGGGGAGTCCTACTGCCCGGAGGAAGTTCCCCAAGTCTCGGAGGACGTCGTCCGGCGTCGTCTCGGGGCGCAGGGCGCGCCAGAGCACATGAGTCCTGCCATGGAGGCCGGCGACCCAGCGGGACACGAGGGCCGTCTTTCCGATTCCAGGAAGCCCGACGACGAGCAACCCGCGGGACCGTGAATCCGCGTGGAAGTCATCGAGATGCTTCAGTTCGGCGGCTCTCCCACAAAAGTGTGCCGGTGGGGTGGTCGCGGTGACGTCGTACAACTTTCCTCCCTTGAGCCGGGATTGATGTTCGAGGACCCGCGAAAGGTCGATCCGACCGCGCGCGACGTGCGGTAGGAGATCGGACAGCCTCGGACGGCGCGGGAGCAGAGAAGGGACCTCGAACAGCTTGCGGCTCGTCTCCCGTCCATCGAGGTCGACCACGACGACGCGGATTTCCTCGACCTCCCGCCGCAGGGTTTTCGACCTCCGGAGGCCCTCCTCCGTGAGGAAGTACGCGAGGCGGCGGCGGGGCTCGCCCCGGACGTGGACCTTCGCCGTCTTCACGAGCCCTCGCGCCCCCATCCGCGACATTGCCCGGGAGACGTGGGGTCTTGGCGCGCCGACGACCTCCGCGACCCGCGCCTGGGTCACGTCCTGGGCCCGCGGGTCCCCCTCGAGCACGTCCGCGCGGTCGAGGAGGTACAGGAGACACCGGTCCGGGAGCCTGAGGTCGGGACCCACGAGAGTGGACAATTCCACCGGGCCCTTAAATCCCACCGGGCCCAAGAGGACAACCTATGAAGTCGCCTCGTGTGGAGGTCCCCGCCGGAGGCCCCCGCCTCGAAAACGGATGGCGGGAGGCGATCCAGGCCTCTTGCGCCCTGCTCCGGCGGGAGGGATTCAACGTCTCCTGGGCCCGCGGGGTCCGGGGGAACGGGAAGCTCGCCGGGCACGAGCTCCTCGCGGAGAACGGCGGCCGCATCGTCCGGGTGCTCGTCCTCCTCGATCGCGAGATGGACTCGGCGTCGGCGCAGAAGCGGATCCGCGCCGCGTACCGGGCGGGGGAGACCCGCGTGTTCGTCCCGTGGCCGCTCCGGTGGCGGATGCTCTCGAACATCGCCCGCTGGGGCCTCCAGGGCGTGTCCGTCGGTGGGGTCTGAACCCCGTCCCGATGGCGACGTCAAGGATTTACGGGCCCGCGCCCTTTCGACCGGCATGGACGTCCCGCCCGAGCTGGAAGCCCTCCGGACGTTTCACGGCCACCTCGGCGTCTATGTGACGATCGGCCTCCGGATGGGGGCAATCGGCCGAGCGCGGCTCGGCGCCTACAAGGGGCTGTCCGCGACCGTGCGGTCCCGCCCCGAGCCCCCGATGCTGTGCGTCGTCGACGGTGTGCAGTTCTCGAGCGGGTGCACGATGGGGAAGGGGAACATCCGCGTCGAGCCGGCGGAGGACCCGGACGTCACCTTCACGAAAGCTGGGAGGACGCTCCGGATCGCCCTCCGGCCGGGATGGCGGGAGCGGATCGACCGGGAGATGTCGAAGGAGCGGGAGCTGGAACAGTCGCTGTTCTACTTCCGCGCCCCCGAATCGGAGCTGTTCGACGTCACGGACGGGTAGCCGTCACTGCCCGGGCACGTCCCAGTTCGTCGCCAAGGAGACGACGATCCAGTATCCGCGTCCGGGCAGGAGGGGGTCCCCCGCCACCATCGTCCGGGTCTGGCCAGGGACGGCCGTGGGGTCGAACGTGAGGACCGCGCTCGCGCCCGTCGCCGTCATCACCTGCCCCGCGGTCATCGAGCCGAAGCTCGGGAACGGGACGAGGTTCCATCCGGCGCAGAGTTGGATTCGGGTAATCGTGAGGAGGACCCCCGCGACGCTGAATCGGTCCGCGGCGGCGAGGTCGACGTAGACCCCCTGGCGGTGCGTGACCGTCCTCAGCCCGTTCTGGCCGGGGGGCCGTGCGCTGGAGTAGGTGCTCCAGGCCGCCGTGCACCCGTCGTAGGTCCACGCGCCCCGGAGGGGCGTCGGAGCGAGGAGGGTCTGCAGGACGACCGTGAGGGTCGAGTCCGCCTGGAGGACGGGCACGGAGATCAGGGAGACGCCCGCCGGGAGGTCGACGCTGAACTTCCCCGCGCGGCTCCCGCTGTCCGCCGTGTTCCCGCCGCCGTCGACGGTCCGGATCCGGTAGAAGTAGGTCAGGGAAGGCGCCTGGTCCCCCGCGCCGACATCCGTGAACGAGTACGTCGCGCTCCCGGTCCCGGGAATGTCCGGCCCGACCTGCGTGTACGTCCCCGTGAGGGTCGTGGACCGCATCACGCGGTACGCGGAGGTCCCGCCAATCAGGCCTTCGTCGGGGGCCCGGTCCCAGGTGACCCGGACGTCGTTGAACGTCCCGCCGGAGAGGGACGCCGCGCTCGGCCCCGTCGAGGAGGGCGGCAGCGTGTCCGTCCCCGCGGTCGATGCGACCAGCGTGCACCGGCTCTCGTGGGGCCCCCAGTTCCCGTTCACGTCCTGGGCGTGGACCCAGAAGCACGTGTTCCCGACGGGCCACGGGGCGGTCCCCGTCCAGACGACGTTCTCGGCGACCGTGTTGAACGTGCCGTCGGAGGCGGACATCGCGGTCCCGGTCCCGTCCGCCCCGGGGGCGGGGCCCGCGAACAGCTCCGCGCCCGCGATCGCGCTGTTCCCCCGGTTCGTGTCGTCCGCGGTCCCGCGGAACGTCACGGTGCTCCCGGTGACGATCGCGTTCGGGACGATGGAGACGCTCCCGGGCCAGATCAGGGGCCCGAGGAGGTCCCCGCCCGCCCGGTTGATCGAGAAGTCCGCGTCGGACGCGTCGGAGCCCGCGAGGAAGGGGGGCATACCCGCGACGCCGTCGTCCTGCGCGACGACACGCACTCGATACTTCCCCCCGTTCGGGAGCGCGGACACGGTCCAGAGGTACGAGGTGTCCGTCGCGAGCGGGTCCGGGAGGATCCGGATCCAGCCCTGGCCGGAGTTGTCGCTGTAGTACAGGGTCTGGGCGCCGATGTTCGTGCCGCCGAAGGCCTGCCGGGTCCACGTGATCAGCTGCGTGTTCGTCGTGATCACCTCGCCCCCGTTCGGGGAGCGGACCCGCACGGCGGGATGGTCCCGCCCGACGAGCCAGATGATCGTCCGGTTCAGGATGTCCGTCCGGGCCGGGTTCGAGACGACCCCGGAGACGAAGTTGATCCCGGTGAACTCGAAGTAGAAGACGACCGCCTTCGAGGGAGTGCCGCCCCACACGCCCACACCCGTGGTCCCGTTGTTCGCGATGGACAGGAACTTCGTCGCGTCGTTATCGGGGGTCGAGACCCCACCGGCGTCCCGCCACACGTACGTGAGGGTCGCGCCTGCCTGGACGCACGTCCCGCCCGCCGTCCCGCACAGGTTCCGGACCTCGTCCCCGTAGCCGCCCGCCCGGTGTCCCACGTACGGGAGGCCAGCGGTGTACGTGCCGCTGATCGGGTCCCCCGCGAGGCCGACGTTCGAGGTCCAGGTCTGCGGGTCCACGAGCCAGTTCGACTTCAGGACGGAACGGAACCACGCGCACCGCGCGGCGGAGTAGTACGGGTTGCTCGTCGTGGAACAGAGGGACCAGGCGATGTCCTGGGACGTGAGGAAGAGACGGCCCCCGCCGTCGAGGTAGTTCCGGACGAGGATCCGCTGGGCGTCCGAGATCTGCGGGTACTGCTCGAGCCCGGACTGCCAGACGACGACCTTGAACTTCTGGAGCTCCGTGAGGGGCGGGTCCCCGCTCACCGCGACGTGCCACTCGTTGTATGTCCACGCGCTGTTCAGGAGCGCGTCCCGGTACATCGGCACCCGGTCCGAGGGGAAGGTGCCGTCCGCCAGGACGAGGAGGACCTCCCCCTGGGCCGTCGTGCGGAACGTGTAGTGGTTCCCGCCGTTCGTGTCTCGGGTCCGGTGCCCCGTGCCGTCCGTGCTCTCCACGTCGTAGTAGTACAGGGTGTCCGTGCTCAGGCCGACGAGGGGGAGCGCGTGGGCCGTGACCCGGCCGCTGTCGAACGCGGTGCTCGTGAGGGAGACCGGGGTCGTGCCGAAGTACGCCTTCGAGTCCGAGGGTTCGTTCGTCGTCCACTTCAGGGTCGCGCCCGCGTTCGTGATCTCCTCCGCCCGGACGTTCGAGATCGCGGGGGCGGAGGCGTCCACGGAGGCGCCCGCGATCGCATCGTGCGCGGGGTTCGCGTCCGAGTACACCGCCTCGAGGGTCCCGCCCTCGACGACCTGGATCCGCCCGTCCGCGACAGGGTCGCCGAGGGCGGTGAGGATCACGCCCCGCCACACGCCGGAGCTCGGCGCGGTCTCCGTGAGGGTGACGGGCTCCGGCGTCGTCTCGAGGGTGCTCCGCACGTTCGCGAGGACGGAGGCGGCGTTCGTGTCGTGGACCTCGATCCGGATCGTGTCGTTCTCGCTGTACAGGGTCTTGTCGAGCCGGACGTCCCCGAACCCGAGGTCGACGTCCGCGACGGCGACGAGGGCGAACTTCTGCGGGCCCGCGGGGACGTTCGCCGCCTCAACCCGGAGGGTCCAGGTCCCGACCGCGGGGGAGTTCACGATCACGCCCTCGATCGGGTTCCGGGTGTCGAAGCTCCCGCTGTTCGGGAGGGACTCCCCGACGGAGAACACGGAGAACACGTTCCCCTTGTACACGCTCCCGTTCGGGGCGGTGACCTGGAGGTTCATGTTGTTCACGAGGGCCGGGTTCGAGTTCGGGAACGCGGGGTAGTCGCTGTACGCCATGAGGATGCGGAGCGGGGCCGCGTTCGAGTTCACACGGATCTTGTAGTCGATCGCCTGGCCCGTGATCAGGCCCGAGGTATGGTCGACGACCCACAGCTTCCTCGGTCCCTCCGTGGCGGGGTTCACGTACAGGGCGTCGTCGAGGACGAGCCGCCCCCAGCCCTGCGCGTCGTTCGGGTACCGGTTCTCCGAGGCCGGGTTCGAGCCCGCGCCCGTGATCTTCCGGGAGCCCGCCGCGAGGATCGCCTTCACGAGGGCCGCGCTCGGGTTCAACGTGTTCCCGGGGACCGGCAGGCCCGTCGGGTAGTAGCCCTGCTCGAAGTACTGCCGGACGAGGGCCGCCATCCCCGCGGCGAGGGGCGTCGCGTGGCTCGTCCCCCCGAAGCCCGTCGTCGCACCGGGGTTCAGGTTGTCCGTGGGGTTCCCGCTCGAGCTCGCGGTGATCCCCGTGAAGAACGTCAGGGTGTCCGGCTTCAGCCGTCCGTCCGCGGTGGGTCCCCGGCTGCTCTGGCCGTTCACCGCGTTCTCGCCGGGGTACTCGTTCGCCCCGCCGATCGTGATCGTGGACTTCGACGTGCCCGGGCTCCCGACCGTGAACAGGTTCGCGCCCCCGTTCCCCGCCGCGAAGAAGATCGCCATGTCCGGGTGGTTCCAGACGAAGCGGTCCACCATCATCGCCTGGAGGTCGTACCCGTTGTCGGGGCCGCCCCAGCTGTTCGTGTGGATCCTGGACCCGCTCGCGTTCGCGGGGCCGAAGAGGTCGTCGTAGCTGTCCGGGATGTACGAGAGGACGTCCCCGTCCGCGCCCCCGCACTGGGTCGACGGCCCGACGGTCCCGATGTCCTGGATGATGATCTTCGCCCCGATCGCCATCCCGTCCTGCGCGCTCGTCCCGATCGGCGGGTCGTCGGAGCCGCCCGCGTTCCCGGAGGTCGACGTGCCGTGCCCGGACGGACAGCCGCCCGCGTTCACGCTGTCCTTGCGGGCCTCCGCGTCCCCGCCCGTCCACGGGTCGATCCCGCGGTACGGGCTCATCGGCATGTACCGGACGATCTTGCGTCGCGTGAGGTCCGTCGTGTTGTAGATCGAGAGGGGCCCGATCGTCCCCGTGGGATCCCCGCCCTGCCCCTTCTGGATCTGCGTCGGGGACTCCCGGAAGAAGTTGTTGTCGAAGTCGATCCCCGTGTCCGCGACGGTGACGATCTGCCCGGCGCCCGTGATCCCGTTCGCCCAGAGGCGCCGCGCGTTGACGTCCGACGGCGGCGTGATCCCCGTCTGGAGGAGGGCCTGCGCGCTGTAGTCGAGGATCCGCATCTCCCGCCACGGCTCCACGTACATCACCCGCGGGATCCGCGCGATCGCGGGGAGGAGGGCCGCGTCGATGCGGGCCCGCACGACGCCGATCTCCCCGACCTTGAAGACGGTCAGGATCCCGGGGTCCCGGGAGTCCCAGCGCACCTCGGGGACGCCCCGGTTCGCGAGGAGGGCGACGACGTCGCCGGAGTCCGCCGCGTCTACGGTGAGGACCTGCACGGTCACAGTCCCCGTGGCGGCGGCGAGCTCGGACTGGAGCTTGTACGCGGGATGGTACGGGCCGACCCAGTCCACGTACCGGAGGGAGCGCGCCGCCTCGCGTGCGGCTCCGTCCATGGAGACGAGGAAGCCGTACGTGGGGACGGACTGGAGGATGCGGACGCCTCGCGACTGGAGGTCTTGGAGCCACGCGGGCTTCGCGGGGCCGATGAAGTGGATCAGGTACAAGGCGGGCGCCTGGGTCATGGAGGCGGTGAGCTCGGGGCTCACCGCCGGCGCCCCGGTGCGGGTGTCGATCTGGACCGATTGGAGGCTGATCCATCGCCCCTCGTCCTGGGACTCCACCGCGATGCCGCGGGCTTCGAGGGAGGCGATCGAATCCCGGTTCGCCCTCACGAGGACGAACGAGTCGTACGCCTCGACGACCTGGACGCCCGGAGCGATCGCGGCGATCTGCGCGAGGGGGGCGTGAACGAGGACGGACGTCGGAATCCCGGCGGGCGCCGTGGGGGCGAGCGCGAGGAGGGAGGGGAATCCGGACATCAACACGAACGCAAGGGCTAGCACTCCGACAAGTCGAACGGGCTTCAACCTCCCACCTTCCTCATCCGTCCTGGATAGAATCGAAACTGGCGGGCGACAGAACGTGTGCCGAGTAGGGGTGCCGCCATTAAAAAGGTTCCCCCGGAGATTGAAAATTCGAGGGCTGTACCAGAGTACGCGGACCTCGACCGAGATGCCGCGATGGGACGCAATGTCACTCCGCGATGACGCGGGTCGCCTGAAGGAATCCGTTCTCGAACATCAGCGTGTAGTAGTTCGGGCTGTGCGCGGAGCCCCGCATCTTCACGCACCGGATCCGCCGCTGGATGTTCGCGTCGTCGACCCGCTCCATCTTCACATGGATGATGCCGTCCGCGAGGAACTCCTCGCCGTGCGCCCCGAACTCGTCGTTCTTCGTCCTCATCTCCGAGACCAGCAGGGTCGTCGCCTTCAGATCCCGGAGCCACTCGAAGAGCTGGAACATCTGCTCCCGTGGGCGGTCGAACCGCGCGAGGGTCAGGAGGACCGTGAGGGAGTCGATCACGAGGAGCTCGTAGTTCAGGGATTTCTTCAGGTTGTGGGCGTACATCTTGAAGATCTCGAGCCACGTTGATTCCGCCATCCCCTCGAGGTTCTTGCGGATCATCGCGAGGTCCACGATGCTGACCTTGTCCTCGACCGCCTTCGGGTCCATCCCCATCGTCCGGAGGTGGGCGGCGAAGCTCTCGCGGCTCTGCTCGAGGGTGATGTACGCCCCCGTCCGGCCCTCCTTCACCGCACCGCTGTGGAGGACGTTCCACGCGACCGTGGACTTCATCGTGCCCGCCTCGCCCGCGAGGAGGACGATGTGGCCGGGCGGTATGCCGCCGCTGAGCTTCTCGTCGAACCCCTGAACGTAGGTTCGAATCCTGCCGCTGGACCCCATATCGGCGGCCCGCTCATCCGGGAGATTCGGAGATAAACGTTCCCCGCCGATTATCGTCCGTGGTAGCCTCGGGAGCGGATCGCCGCCCGCAAAACGCCGGGGAACCGCTCCGCTCGACAGGGACAGAAAAAGAGAAAGGGGGAGTAATCGGGAGCGCTCGACCGCGAGAACGGCCGCGACGTTATCTAAATTTTTGAACTCGGTCTGTGAGCGATACGTCCGGTGGAAAGGCTTATTTGTTATCCGTTCTGTTACCGGCCGCTGGGGCGGAGCCTCTCCCTTGTTCGTTCCAGAGCGGAATCTGAAGGACCTCGTCGTCTCCTCCGTGCGGGCGAAGGAGCGCTCGATCAGCGCCCTCGCGAAGGACCTCACCCTCGTCGGGTACAAGTTCCATCGGCTCTTCCTCGCGGGTTACCTGAAGGCCCTCGCGGACCTCGGGGTCCTCCGGGAGAAGGAGATCCCGCCCGCGAAGGTGTACACCGCCTCGACGTACCGGGGGAAGACCCTGTACGAGTGCGTCGGGGAGAAGGTGCGGGCCTCGGAGACGGACCCGAAGGCGCAGGCCCGCCTCGCGGCGTCCGTCCTCGGTCGCATGTTCCGTAGGCCCGTCTTCCTGCGGGAGCTCAGGGAGTGCGGGTTCGAGAGCGTCTCGGACCTCCCCACGGCCTCGAAGGAGGAGCGGGAGGACGCCCGCCGCGGCCTCGCGAAGCTCCACCTCCAAATCCCGACGAACGAGCCTGCGTACTCCGTCGAGGACCGGAGGAACGACGTGCGGGACCTGATCATCACGGACCTCCTCGTGGAGAAGTTCGACATGGCCCCCCTCGTCCTCGAGACCCGCCAGATGAAGCTCGCGGACCGGTGACCCCGGCGCACGCCGGGGGCAACGCTTTGGGGGCGCCCGCCATCCGTCATCGGGATTGACATGATCGCACGACTGTGGCGGGGCGCGACCGCGGCGGAGAGGGGGAACGAGTATCACCGGTACCTGCGAGAGACCGGGCTGAAGGAGTACCGTTCCACTCCCGGGAACCGGGGCGGCTACGTCCTCCGCCGCACGCGGGAAGGGCGTGCGGAGTTCCTCCTCGTCACCTTCTGGGATTCCTGGGAGGCGATCCGCCGCTTCGCGGGCGACGACGTGGAGAAGGCGGTGTATTATGCGAAGGACCGTGAGCTCCTCCTGTCCCTGGAGCCTACGGTCGACCACTACGAGGTCCTCGAGGGCCCGTAGGGACCCGCGAGGAGCTAGGCCACCAGGGTGGACGCCCCGCCCGATCGCTGGGGTACCTGGAGGCCTCCTCGGCCCCGCACCCCCGCGAGCGTTGGTCGTCCGCGGTGAGGCTGCTCACTTCCGTGCCTGACCCGGTCCCCGCGACTGAGGAACGGAGCACCGCTCTCCAGCTGCGCTCCGTACCGCCTCCAGCCCCGCGGGACAGGACCTCAACGTCAGCCTCCAGACCAGCGCCGGACGGGGACGCCGCCCCTGGCTGTCACCACCCCTAAGGACCGTTCGGGATTTACAAGGGGAGGCCCGACCCCCCGGTCTAGCCTAGCGCCGTTCCCAACCCGAAGAGTCTATTTAATCCTTGGCGGGCGGGAACCGGATCACGGCTTCGGGGGTGGCGGGGCCTCTGGGCGGGGCGGGAGCCCTTCCCGCCCCGCCTTCCTCTTGCGATACCAACGTCCCCACGCCCGACGTCGTGTCCGGGAGGATCGCGCCCTGCCCACGGTGGAGATCCCGAGGATCACTGCGACGAAGACGAGTCCCGCGGTGCAGAGCGACCGCCACAGGTCCCACGAGAATTCCGCGGGCCAGCGGGAGAACGGGCCAGACGGAGTCGGGGACGTGACGAAGAAGTTCACCGCGAACGCAATCAGGAGGGCCCCGAGGATCAGGGGCGCCCAGACGCCGAGGAACGTCCGGACCCTCCCGCTGGTCATCGGGACATCAGCCGGATGATCGCCTCGGCGGGCTCCCCGTTCGCCTCCTCGAGCGCCTTCCGGGCGACGGCCTTCGAGACCCCCGCCTTCTCCGCGACGAGGTCCACATCCTCGTCGGAGATCGAGACCTTCTCCGAGGGCGGGGCGCCCGCGGTCTTCCGGTTCATCACGATCGGCTCCCCGACGATCTGCCAGGTCTTCTGGCCCTGGACCGTCATCGCGCTCACCTCGACGGACTTGAACACGTACTCCTTCGTCGGAGTCCGGATCACGACCTCCTCGACATCGGGGATCTCCTCCGTCTCGATGCCGAGGCGCTTCATCGCCGCCTTCATCTGGCGGGGGTTCATCCGCCCGCCGGGGATGCCCGGGATCATCGACTCACCGACCGCTCCATGGAGGGGCGATTCTTTAGGCTTTGCGACGATGACCGTGCCGACGTCGGCTTGCGGTCATCCTTAGGGGCGATCATGTTGCCCTCTCTGGCGCGTGAGGTAGGGGGTCAGGCTTGGGACGGGACTTGACGGATGCGGGACTAGAGCTCTTAGTCCCTTGGTCTTTCCGCCGTCGTCCTGGAAAGTTGCGTCGGCGAATCGAGGGACTGCCGAGGGCCTCCGGAGCCAAGTGGGAGCATGGGATTCCCGCCAAGAACGGGGAGGTGTTACGCCTTGTCTTCGAAACCGTGAAACTCCGACTGGGAGCAGGGCGTAAGCCTTGTGTCAGATTGTGGACTCTTCATCGACGACAAATTTCATAGGAAAGGGGCCACGATAATCTACGACCCCCAGAATCCTGAATGCACTCTGGCTTGCCTGACAAGGGAGGGAATGCTGTGGGTGTGGAGTGTGTGGGATTATCGGCCACAGGGTGTCCGGGCCGTTCTGTCGCAGCGCATGTACTCCGGGATGCTTGTCGAAGAGCTGCCGACGGGTTTCCGATATAGGTGCAACGAAGGCAGAGACGATGATGACTACGACGACCTGATTTTCCGCATTGAACGGATCGATTTCTATCGACCGAGTCAGAAGAGACCCCCAACACGGACCGACAGACAGCTCGGTTGAGAAAGCCGGACGGCAGGTATTCCGTTAGTGATGCCCTGAACGCAATCTAGTCCCTCGTCCGGTGCGCGGGGTCGAACCGGCGTACGAAAGGAGTTCGGGCCTTGCCACAGACTGACCTTCGGCGCGAAGGCGGTCGTGCTGGGGCCGAGCCCTGCCGCTTCGGCGGCCCATGCGGTGGGAGATTGGTGGTCCCCTCGACCTGGCCACCAAGCTCCCCATCGCACGTTTAAATAGCCCGCCTCCAATCCAAAAGCCTCCATGCGGATTGCTGTCGTCTTCAAGGATCGTTGTCAGCCGAAGCGCTGCAACCTCGAGTGCATCACGTTCTGCCCGCCGCAGCGAACGGGCACCGAAGTGATCTGGCTCGACAAAGAGACGGGGAAGGCGGCGATCAGCGAAGAGACGTGCATTTCGTGCGGGATATGCTTGCCGGCAGGCGTCCCGATTTCGACGTCCCGCGGAACCGTGCCGATGGAGGAGATTCGGTTGGGCGACGAGGTCCTCACACACCGGGGACGGTATCGAAGTGTCACACACCGGTATGTTCGGGATTATTCCGGCGCGATCTATTCCATTCGATGCACCGGGCATGCCGATCCTCTGGAAGTCACCGCGGAACACCCTGTCCTCGCGGTCATCAGACCATCGTACAAAGCGGGAAAGCGACTCCGGAAGGGGGTTGGTCAGCTCCGTTGGGTCCACCCAGGGGACCTG
Source organism: Methanobacteriota archaeon (assembly GCA_020029475.1). Taxonomy (GTDB): domain Archaea; phylum Thermoplasmatota; class Thermoplasmata; order RBG-16-68-12; family RBG-16-68-12; genus EA-19. The sequence continues at coordinate 17,823 of JAIBJG010000004.1, forward strand.
AAGGTCGGCGACTATCTCGCGAAACCGAAAATCCGTGAGGAGTCGACCGCTCGGCGCTGGGAGGTGCCGATCCCTGTCGTCGTCAAAGGGGGGCGATGGCCGATTCTCAGCGAGCAGGTCGTATCCCTGCCGATTACCTCGGACCTTGCCCGGCTCGTGGGCTACTTCCTCGCGGAAGGCTCTGCGAGCGATCGATCGTTTGTCTTCGCGTTCCACGAGAGGGAGCGGGCCTACCTCGACGACGTCCACGCCCTCGTCAAGGACTTCTTCCACCTGGAGGGGCGGGAGTTTCAGGCGAGCGCGCACGGACGCAACATCCGCTATGACTCGAAGGTCGCTGCCTCGGTCCTGTCCTCGCTCGGAGTTGGTTCCGACCGGAAGCGAGTCCCATCCGCTTTCTTGAGTGCCCCGAGGGAGATTCGAGAGGAGCTCATCAAGGGTTTCTGGCGGGGGGATGGGCACTGGGAGCGCGCGAAGAACTATTACCAGATCAGCACGACCTCGCCCCATCTCGCGTACCAGGCACAGGAGATCCTCGCAAGCTTGGGTATTGTGGCGGGGATGACTAGCACGAGACCCGAGGGGAAGAGACGGGCGTACTCGCTATTGATTACCGGCGACTCCGTGGAGCCGATGGCACGGCTGCTCGGCCTCGCATTCGAGGAGAAGCGAAATCGAATCGCGAGCCACTACGTCCAAGATGAGGAGTTCGTATACTCCCCGATTCGCTCGATTGACGTCAAGCGCCACGCGTTGACGACGGTCTACAACCTGGAAGTCGAGGAGGACCAGACGTTCGTCGCGGCCGGAAGCCTGACTCATAATTGCGTGCGGAAGTGCCCATTCGACGCAATCCGGATAATCGGACTCCCGGAGCCCCTCAAAGAGGATCTCGTCCACCAGTACAGCAAGAACGGATTCCGACTGTTCCGACTCCCAGTCCCGAAGGCGGGCGAGGTCGTCGGTCTCCTCGGGCCGAACGGGATTGGAAAGACCACCGTCCTCTCGATCCTGAGCGGGGAGTTGTGCCCGAACCTCGGCCACTATCGACGAACGCGGGCGACGCGGGAATACTGGGACGAGGTGCTGGAGAAGTACAAGGGCACGGAGCTCCACGATTACCTCGAGCCCCTCGTCGCGAAGGAGGTGCGGACAGCCCTCAAGCCGCAGTACGTGGACAAGCTCCCGAAGGTCGCCAAGGGGACGGTGCGCGATCTCCTCAAGAAAGTGGACGACCAGGGCCGCCTCGACGAACTCGCCGCGAAACTCACTCTCGAGTCCGTCCTCCACCGGGACATCGGCCACCTCAGCGGCGGGGAGCTCCAGCGTACCGCGATCGCCGCGACGATGCTGAAGGACGCGGACGTGTACTTCTTCGACGAGCCCTCCTCGTACCTCGACATCTACCAGCGGCTCGAGGTCGCGAAGGTGATCCAGAGCCTCTCGAAGGAGAAGCGGGTGATCGTCGTGGAGCACGACCTCGCGGTCCTCGACTTCCTCGCGGACACCGTCTACCTCCTGTACGGGTCCGAGGGCGCGTACGGTGTCGTCGCGCAGCCCCGGCCCGTCCGGACCGCGATCAACGTGTACCTCGGCGGGTACCTGAAAGAGGAGAACATCCGGTTCCGGGACCGCGAGGTGACGTTCGACGTCCGCCCGCCCCGGAAGGACTGGAGGGCGGAGACCCTCGTCCGGTTCGAGCGGCTCGAGAAATCCTTCGACGACTTCTCCCTCACCGTGGAGGGCGGGTCCCTCCGGAAGGGCGAGGTCGTCGGGGTCGTAGGACCGAACGCGACCGGGAAGACCACGTTCGTGAAGATGCTCGCGGGCGAGGAGACGCCGACCGCCGGTTCCATCGAGGGGAAGTGGGTCGTCTCGTACAAGCCTCAATACATCGAGCCCACGTTCGAGGGCACCGTTCGCGAGCTCTTCGCATCGACGGTGGGGAACCGCGCGGAGAGCGGGTGGTTCGAGACGGAGATCGCCCAACCCCTCCAGATCCGCGGGACGATGGACCGGCCCGTGAAGGAGCTGAGCGGGGGCGAGCTCCAGCGCGTCGCGGTGGGCCTCGCCCTGAGCCGGGAAGCGGACATCTATCTGATCGACGAGCCGTCCGCGTACCTCGACTCGAACCAGCGGATGGCGGCGGCGAAGACGATCCGGCGGGTGATGGAGAACCAGGGGAAGACGGGGCTGATCGTGGACCACGACGTGTACTTCATCGACATGGTCGCGGACTCGATCATGGTCTTCAGCGGGGAGCCTGGAATCCGCGGGCACGGAGAGGGCCCGTACCCGATGCGGGAGGGGATGAACCGGTTCCTGAAGCTCGTCGAGATCACGTTCCGCCGGGACCCGGACACGAACCGGCCCCGGATCAACAAGCTCGAGTCCCGATTGGACCGGGAGCAGAAGTCCGCGGGCGAGTACTACTACGCGCTAGCCTGAGCGGGACGCCGCGCGACGCTTCGCCCGCCACTTCCTCCAGTAGACGTACCCACCGATCCCTCCAACCAGGGCCAGGACGACGTACAAGTCGATGTTCTCCGTCGCCCCCGCGACCTCGGTCCACCGTTCCACGAGGAAGTAGCCGGACACGACGAGGACCGTGTTCCAGATCGCGGCTCCGATCGTGGAGAAGATCGCGAAGTCCCGGAGGCGCATCCGCCCGATCCCCGCGGGGAACGAGATGATCGACCGGACCCCAGGGACCGCGTGGCCGAGCAGGACGCCGGCGGGACCGTACTTCTTGAACCAGGATTCGGCCCATTCAAGGTCCTCGACCCCGAGGCCGACGTACTTCCCCCATCGCGTGATCAGGGGACGCCCGAGCCGCATTCCGATCAGGTACGCGACGACGTTCCCGATCGCAGCGCCCGCGGTGCCGACGGCGATCACCGCCACGAGGTTCAGGTCCCCGCGCGCGGCGAGGTATCCCGCGAAGGGCATGATGAACTCGGACGGGATCGGCGTGAGGATCCCCTCCACGATCATCAGGAGGAAGATTCCCGCGTACCCGATCGCCGCGACGAACCCCGTGATCCACCCTGTGAGCCCGAGGAAGAGGGAGGGCACTGCCGCCGGACCCGGAGGCGCGCAGATTAAGGTTTCTTTCGGGTTATCATCCGCCCGACCCGCTCCGCGACAAGCTCTCCCTCCTGGGAGACGAGCTCTCCGCGGACGAAGGTTGCGGTCGGGAACGTGCCCTCCGCCCCATCGAACGGGGTCCACTCGCATTTGTACCGGCACCGGGCCGCGGTGACGGGTTGGATCTTCCGGGGGTCCACGACGACGAGGTCCGCGTCGCGGCCGACCTCGATCGCCCCCTTGTTCACCCCGAGAAGTTTCGCAGGGTTCCCGGAGAACATCGACACGAACCGCTCGAGCGGGAGGACCTGCCTGCGCACGTACCGAATCATCAACGGAAGGATCGTCGCGACGCCGGGCATCCCCGCGGGAGCGTCTTCGAAGCGCACGGACTTCTCCTCGACGGTGTGCGGCGCGTGATCGCTCGCGAACATCTCCACCCGCCCGTCGAGGACCGCCTGGAAGAGGTCCGTCCGCTCCTGCGGGGATCGCAGGGGCGGGTTCACCTTCCCCCTCGGCCCGAGCTTGGCGGTGGCGTCGAGGAGCAGGTGGTGCGGGGTCACTTCGCACGTGGCGCCCTCCGGTTTCGCCTGCAGGGCTTCCTGCGTCGTCACATGCGCGATATGGAGTGGCGCCGAGCCGCGGTGCTTCCCGAGCTCCGCGATTGCGGAGGCTTCCGCGCGCGGGCTCCGGACCCGATGATGCTCCTCGAGGGATGTCGCGACGCCTTTTCCGAAGAGCCGCGGGTCCTCGCAGTGGGCGCTCATGTACGTGCCCGCCCCGGCCACGGCGGCGAGGATTCCTCCCGCCAACTCGAACGTGGGGATCACGGGAGCGTTCGTCGTCTCCGCGAGGTACACCTTGAAGGCGGTCGCCTCCCGTAGGGACTCAACATCTCTCCCCGACGTCGGGCTCGCATAGAGCCCGAAGTCCACGTGGGCCGAGCGGGACGCGATCCGCAGTTTCTGGCGGAGCGCGTCCGGGGTCGACACCGGCGGGTTCGTGTTCGGCATGTCCACGACGGTCGTCACGCCTCCCGCCGCGGCGCTCTCCGTCCCGGAGGCGAAATCCTCCTTGTGCGTCATCCCGGGCTCCCGGAAGTGGACGTGGACGTCGATCCCGCCCGGGAGGATCAGCGCGTCCCCGTACCGGTACGCGGGGTCGCCGCGGAGCTGCTTCTTGATCGCGACGATCGTCCCGTCCTCGATGCCGATCGCGCGGGGTTCGATCCGCCCGTCGATGTACGCCCGGCCCTCAACGACGAGCATTCTCGGTCCTCAAGTCCCGCCGCGCGACGACCCCCCGGGGCTCCGCCTCCGAGAAGATCTCGGCCTGGAACGTGTAGATCCGGGTCGCGTCGTCGAGCCACGCGTCCGGGAGGAGGCCCGCCTTCATGCACGCCTCGGAGAGGAACTCCTCGGGCCCCCAGCCCCACTCCGTCGGAACCTGGGGCAGGAGGAGGCCGCGGGCCGGGCCTTGAGCGACGATGAGCCCGTCCCGGCCGACGGAGATCGCCTTCGCGTACTCCTTCGGCCGCTTCACCTCGACGAGCTCGGGGCGGGTGAGGAGGGAGACCTCGACGACGACGCGCCCCACCTCGTCCTCCGGGAGGGGCGCGAACCGCGGGTCCTCGCACGCTCCCTCCGCCGCTTTCACGAGGGCCTTGATCAGGGGGAAGAACGGGGACGGGTAACCGATGCAGCCCCGGAGGTGCCCCTCGGGGTGCGTGTTCAGGGTGACGAACGCCCCCGCCTTCTCGTTGAACCGCTTCGGCACCTCCATCGTCGGGAGCGGGCGCCGCCGGACGTGGCTGTCGACGGCCTGCCGCGCGATCTTCACCGCGAGCCGGCCCTCCGCGTCCGTGTACGCCATCGCGTACCGAACCCGGCGGACTTTCTTAAACGTTCCCGGAGGCGGGACGGGAGCCGGGCGAGTGGCGGTTCTTTTCCATTATCGGGTGATGACAGCTGCTCTCAAGGACTCCACTCCGCTCGGCTCCTCCCGTGCGCCCGCTCCTCTTTGGAGCAGGTCGTAGAGGGGACTCACCACATCATCGCGGAGGGCACCGGGCTGGACCGTACAGCCCTTGCCAAGGCCTCATTCGAGGCCAAGGCGGATTTCAGGATGTTCAGGCCTGCGTTGATCTGGCGATCCATCTCCCAGTCGCACATCAGGCACACGAACACCTTGCCCACCCTATCTCGGCGCCGGGCGCCACACACTGGGCAGGTCTTCGACGTCCACGCTGGATTGACTTTGATGATGGGCACGCCCGCGAGGGCGGCCTTGTACTCGATCTGACGATGAATCTCCCGTCGTGGCCAGGAGGAGAGGCGGCGATTCAGCCGCCGCGAACGCCCTCCCGCGCCGTGTAGGGTGAGATTTTCGAGGACGATGGCGGCCCGACGATCCTTCGCCGAGGCTACGAGTGATTTCGTGACCCGATGCAGACGCTGGCGAACCCGATTCCGTTCCCGCCGCCCCTCGCGTTCAAGGAGTCGTCGCGCGACCCCCCGATCCTGAGCCTTCTTCCGGGCGAGACACCGCCGCCGTCGGAAGTGGGTCGCTTGCACCTGTCGGACGCGGCCTAGGGGGATGGTGATGAGGCGTGCCTCTCTCCCGGAAGCGATGAGACCGTCGAGGGAGTCCTCATTCGTGTCCAATGCGATCGCAGAAGCGGGCTCGCAGGCCTTCGGCGATTCCTTCCTTAGCACGAGGATGATCTTCCCTGGCACGACCGTCAGGGACCCAAGGCCCCACGAAGGGTCGCTCAAGAACGACCGGTGCCAGTCGGAGAGGGGCAGATGCAGTTGCACGGCCTCCGTGCCGCGGATCGGGATCCGGAGGCGGCCTGTTTCCCGATCGACCCAGTACGACTGGTTCTCCGCCTTCAGGAGGAGTCGACGGAGGTACGGGACGTTCGTTTCCTTCCCCCGCCGGGCTCGTCTCCGGTAGGCCTTCAGCACGGCCAACGCGATCTCGAACGCGCTCGGGATGTACTTCTTGTGCACATCGTGCTCGGCCGACAGCCCGGCGTACGCCGCCTTCGAGAGCCGGAAGCGGGAGCGAATGTCCCCGCGGAGAGCGATGCGGATGGACTTGTTTACGATGAGCCGGAACTCGCCCAGCAGACCGAGGAGTGGTGCGGGCATGCGCTCGACGGGGAACGCGAGGCTGCGGACGACATGCATGGTGCCCATCTAGGTTGTCTTGAGCGGCATCCGGGGTAAAGGTTCGATCGAGGGTACAGCGAAAGTGCCAATCCACCGGTCCGCGAGTGGCAAACCTTTTATCGCGTGGTCCCGCTCCCACCGGAGATGCGTGCGCGCGTGCCCGTCATGGAGGTGATGTCGAAGACCCCGATGACGGCATCCCCGGACGAGACCGTGGACCGCGCCGCGGCGACGATGCGGACGAAGGACATCGGGAGCCTGATCGTCGTCGAGAACGGGCGGCCCACGGGGATCGTGACGGAGCGGGACATCGTCACGAAGGTCGTCGCGGCGAACAAGGTCCCGAGCTCCGTGAAGGTCCGGGACATCATGTCCTCCCCCGTCGTCGCGGTGGGGCCGAGGGAGGAGGTCGTGCAAGCGGCGCGGCTGATGTCGGAGCGGAAGATCCGGCGGCTCGCGGTCGTCGACAACGGGAACCTCGTCGGGGTCGTCACGGAGAACGACATCGTCCGGATCTGGCCGGACCTGATCGAGATCACGAGGGAGTACGCGCGTCTCGGGCTCGACGAGGACGTGCGCGGGATCGAGGGCCACTGCGAGGCGTGCGGCATCTACTCGACGAACCTCGTCCTGGACCGCCGGCTCCTCCTGTGTCCGGAGTGCCGCGTCACGCCCTGAGAAGTCGGCAATAATTATCCCGACAGGCTTATAGTCCCCCCTCCGGTTCCAAGGACCAGTGGCTCGTTTCGTGAAGATTTCTCAGGGCGAGTTCACCTCCGTCCGGAAACTGTACGAGAGCGTGATGTCGTACGCGTGCCACGGCCTGTTCGTCCGCGAGGGCTCTGTCCTCGCGGATGAGATCGTCCGCGAGGTCGAGGAGGGGGAGGACCTCCTCCCGACGGCCCGGAAGATCCTGATCGCGAGGGGCTGGGTCGAGGACGTCACGTTCACGGATCGAGGGGCCCGCGTCCGGGGGTCCGTGGAGTCGTCCCCGGGCAACGAGGCGGAGACGTGCCACCGGCTGCGGGGCATCCTGTCCCGCCTCATGGAGATTGCGACGAAGGAACGCTCCCGTCTTTCCGAAGTCGAGTGCGTGAGCACGGGAGCGAGGGAGTGCGTGTTCGCCCAGGAGGAGACCTGATGCCCTTGGAGAGGATGCTTCGACAACTCCGCGAAACCTGCGGCTCGCAGGCCGCTGCGGTCGTGAGCCGGGATGGCCTCGTGATTGCCGGAGACATGCCGGAAAGCATCTCCCGGGAGACGTTCGCGATCATGTGCGCGACGATCCTCGGGGCGGGGATGACCGCGGCAACGGAGCTCCGCGTCTCCTCGCCGAGCCACATCGTCCTCGCGACGAAGGAGACCCGCATCCACATCTTCGAGGCGGGCCCCCGCGCGCTGATCGTCCTCGTCGCGCCCCCGAGCCGCGACGATGCGGAGATCCGGAACGCCCTGAAACCGATCCTCGAGGAGATCCGCCGGGAGATCGGCTAGGGTCGTGTCAAACTCTGGCAAACCGCTAAATAACACACAACCGGGTCTACCAAACGACCTAAATACGCAGGGGTCGCTTCCGGATACGAAGGACGGACATCGGATGAGGGCCGAACGGCTCGCACTACTCGGGGTACTGACGCTGGCGCTCGTCGCCATCGCCGCCTCTTCCGTCGCGCGCGCAACCGACCCGCCCGGGATGGACGGGGGGATGGACCCGCAGGTCGTCCTCCTCGCGGACATCCGGTCCGACTTCAACGTGATGGAGGCGGGCTCGACCCTCCCGATGCGGGTGATCGTCGTCGACCAGCACGGCGTCCCCGTACCCGGCGCCCGGGTGGAGGTATCCGCCGCGGGCGCGACCCTGAGCCCCGCCGCCGGGGTCACGGACTCGGACGGGGTCTTCCGGTTCCGCCTCACGGCGGGGGCGACGTCCGTGACGCGGGCGACCTCCGTCGTCGCAACGGTCACGATGGCGGGAGCCGCGACGGGCTCGGACCGGTACGACCTCACGATCGCGAGGGCGGCGCCGACGGTGCAGATCCTCCCGCAGCGGGAGGCGGTCTCCGTGGGCCTCGGTGCGATCCTCGCCGCCGCGTTCCTGAGCACGGAGATCGGCCGGTACGGCGCGTTCAAGGCGATCATCTTCCCGCTGTACTCCCGGCTGAAGAAGGAGGAGGTGCTCGACCACTTCGTCCGGGGCCAGATCTACGGGTACATCGTGTCCCACCCCGGGGAACACTACAACTCGATGCGGCAGGACCTGAAGGTCACGAACGGGACGCTGTCCCACCACCTCCGGACCCTGGAGATGATGGGGTTCATCAAGTCGTACCGGGAGGGCGTGTTCAAGCGCTTCTACCCGATCGAGGTCTCCGTCCCGCAGGACCGGGGCGTGAAGCTGAGCGACCTCCAGATCCAGATCCTGGAGATGGTCCGGAGCGGCTCCGGGCCGACCCAGGGGGACATCGCGGGGCGCCTCGACGTGACCCAGCAGACCGTCTCGTACAACATCCGCACCCTCAGCCGGGAGGGCGCGATCCGCATGGAGAAGGACGGCCGGAACACCCGGTACTATCCGCCTGCGGCGTGACGTCCCGGAGTGCGGTCGGGTCACGCTTTATGCCATATCGCGGCTATTGGCTCCGGGAGGAGTCGTCCGTGGGCACCCGGCTGCGCATATCCGCAGGGCTCGCCGTTGTCGTCGCGGCGGTGGTCCTGCTCTCCCTTCCGGGCGGGGTCGCGGCGACCCGCACGATCACGTACCCGTTCATCGCGGGGTCGTACGTGATCCCGATGGACGGGCAGCAGACGGACCTGCTTCACGCGTTCGGTCTCGTGCACGCGATCCTCCGCGCGGGGGTGCCCGTGTATCGGGTCCTGAGCCCGCCCGCGGTCCTCCTGAAGGTGGACCCCCTCGCCCCGAGGGTCGCCTTCGATGGCGGGCCGTTCCTCGTGTGGGGCACGTACTCCGCGGAGTTCGCCGCCGCCGCGGCGGGGTTCCCCGGCGTCACGTACCTCCGGCTCGCGGAGCTCGAGGTCCTCGACCGCGTGCTCCCGATCAAGAAGCCGACGGGCGTCCTGATCCTGAGGGGCGGGTTCGACTGGGGGCACACCGGGGTCCTCCTCGACCAGCTCGGGATCCCGTACGACCTGATGACCCAGGCGGAGTTCGCCGCGGACCCCGGGGCCATCTTCCGCTACGCCCTCGTCGTCGACGACTGCAACGGGTGGAGCGGCCGGTACCCGGGGGACGCGATCGCGGACGCGTTCCGGATCTTCGTCGCGGGCGGCGGGCACGCGATCTTCACGGACATCGCGCTGAAGGACATGGAGGTCCTCTTCCCCGGCCACCTCTCCCTGTTCACGAGCCACCGAGGCACGTACAACGCGACGGTCCACACGTTCGGGGACGCGCCGTCCCAGTACTTCGGGCCAGATCAAATATCCGTGTACACGGAGATCGACGGGGTCGTCATGGGCCCCCCCGTCGCGGAGGGCGTGAACGTCCTCCTCGACCTTCCGAACTATCCGTACGGCTACCAGGTCGCGTACCGGATCCTCGCCGCGGACTTCGCGGTCGGGAACGGGACCGTGGAGGGGTTCGCGTACCACCCCTTCGAGCAGACGGGGGCGGGCCACACGTTCTCGTCCGTCCTGTACGGGAACACGTTCGTCAGCGCGGTCCCCTTCCTGCCGCCCGCCCCGCCCCCGGAGCCGATCGCCCTCGGCCTCCCGACCCCGCCCCCCGCGCCCCCGGTGCCGCCCCCGCCGCCTCCGCCCCCGAGCCTCCCCGTCGTGAACCTCGCGTACGCGGGGTACCTGTTCTCCGGGTTCACGGGCCTCGGGCTCGCGGACATCCTGCGGAACCGCCTGAAGCTCCGGACTCGGGAGAAGATTGCCGTGAGGACCTAGAATGCGACCCCGGTTCGTCCTCGCCGCGCTTGTCCTCCTCCTCTCCGTCGCGGGGGCCTCGATCGCCCCGCCATCGAGGGCGGCGTGGCCGTCCCCCGTGTTCGAGGACAATCTCGCGGTGGAGTGGAGCCCGCTCCGGATCATGGACCAGGACCGGGTCACGCTCGTGATCCGCACGATCCCCGCGAACACGTTCATCAAGGGCGCGACCGTGTACGTCTCGATCACGGACCCCGACAACGTCACGCTGGGCCCGTTCCCGAACCCGATGGTCCTCGGGAACCCGCCCTCGCAGGCGACGTTCGGCGTGCGGGCGTACCCGAACGGGACGACCGTGAGCTTCTACTTCGTCGCCTGGGACTTCGAGAACGATGTCGTGACGAGCCAGGCCCACTCATACCGCGTGGAGGGGACGCCCGCGTTCGGATGGCGGCACTCCGGGTTCGAGGAGAACGTCGAGGTGACGTGGTTCCCACCGCTCCCGCAGCCCCACGACGAGGTCACCGTCTCCATTCGCAGCCGGGAGCCGGCAGTCCGGATCGGCGGGGCGAACCTCCTGATCCGGTACATCTACCAGTCCGACCCGCCGAAGGCGGGCGGGTTCGTGATGCAGTACGTGAACACGACCCACCTCGCCGCCACGATCCCGGGGTTCCCGCCCGCCACCCAGGTCGTGTTCTGGATCGTCGCGTGGGACAAGGACGTGAACACGATCTCGTCCCCGTACTACGGGTACAACCTCTCCGTGGACAAGTACACGAAGCACGAGAACCTGCCGTTCCCTCCCGTCGAGACGTACGTCGGGATGGGGATCGGCCTCGGGGTCCTCGTGCCCGTCGCCGTGTACTTCGTGGACCTGCGCCGGAAACGGAGGTCCTCGGGATGACCGCACTCGACACCGCGGTCCGCCCGGGCCGCCGGCGCCGCATCGCGGGGACGATCGTGGATCGTGTGCGGGCCTTGAAGCTCCCGGACCTCCAGGCCCTGTGGGTGAGGGAGCGGGCCCGCCCCGTCCTCGTGAAGGGCGCCGCGTTCTTCGGGCTCGCCTCGACGGGGTTCGCGTGGATCCCGTTCTACCCGTGGTGGGCGCTCCTGTTCCTCGCGTTCGTCGTCGGGGCCCTCGCCGTCCGGTTCCCGCTCCTCTCCCTGATCGCCCTCGGGGTCCTCGTGTCCGCCTCCGCGGCGGCGCAGATGGCGGAGTTCGGGCTCTTCTTCCTCGGCTTCACCCTCGCGGTCTCCCTCGTCTCCCTATTCGACTGGCGGTTCGGGTACCTCGTGTTCGGTTCCGTGTTCCTCTCCCTCCTCGGCGCGCCGTTCCTGCCGCCGCTGCTCGCCGCGGTCCTGTTCTCCCGGTTCCTCGCGGTCGCCTCCATGGCGGCGTCCGCGACGTTCCTCTCGTTCCTCGTCACGTGCGGGAACCTGAACGTGGCGGGGTTCTTCGTCGGCCCGCCCCACGTCACGAGCTTCATGGTCATCGGGACCGCCGCGAAGCCGGACTGGACCCCGGGGGACCTCGGCGGGGCCCTCTTGAGGATCGGGCTCGCGAACCCGGACGTGATGTCCACGCTCCTCTCGACGAACTACGGGGCGTCCCTCGTCCCCTTCCTCGAGGTCGTCCTCTGGTGCGGGATCGTGTTCCTCGTCGCGGAGCTCGCCCGCCGGAAGGACTCCCTGGAGAACTGGCTGATGGCCGCGTTCGTCGCGACCGCCGCCCTCGCGGTGGGGTACGTGCTCTCGAGCCTCGCCCTCGGGGTGCCGATCCCCCTCGAGTCCGCGCCCCTCCTCGTGGGGGCCTTCGGCCTGATCGCGGGGACGATCGCGGCGGGGTACCTCGGGAAGGACGCGTTCCGGGAGTACTTCATGGGCCAGACCGCGACGACGGTGGGCCGGCGGCTCGCGGACCTCCCGGAGGCCCGGTCGACGAAGTTCTCCCTCGTCGGCGGGCTCGCGGACGTGAAGGCGGACCTGAAGGAGTCCATCGTCGTCCCGCTGAAGAAGCCGGAGGTCGCGGCCCGGTACGGGATCGCCCCGCCCCGCGGGATCCTCCTCTTCGGCCCGCCGGGGTGCGGGAAGACCTTGCTGATGTCCGCCCTCGCGGGGGAGCTGAATATCGAGATGTTCACGGTGAAGTGCTCGGACGTGATGTCGAAGTGGTACGGGGAGAGCGAGCAGCGGATCGAGCAGCTGTTCCGGACCGCGAAGGAGCGCCGCCCCGCAATCATCTTCTTCGACGACATCGACGCGATCGCGAAGTCCCGGGACCTGTACGCGGGGGACGACGTCACCCCGAGGCTGCTGGGGATGATCCTCTCCGAGATCGACGGCCTCGACAAGTCCCCCGGGCTGATCATGGTCGGGACGACGAACAAGCCCGAGCTCCTCGACTCCGCGATCCTCCGGCCGGGGCGCTTCGACAAGATCATCTACGTGCCGCCGCCGTCCCGTGCGGAGCGGGTGGAGATCCTCAGGGTCCACCTCGCGGGCCGGCCCGTCTCCGACGCCATCGACCTCGAGGGAATCGCGGAGCGCACGGAGCGGTTCTCCGGCGCGGACCTCGCGAACCTCGTGAAGGAGGCCGCGGTCGTCGCGATGCGCAGGTCCCTGTCCTCGCAGCGGGAGGAGTCGATCACGCCGAGGGAGTTCGAGGACGTGCTCCCGAAGATGAAGCCGAGCATCACCCTCGCGCAGGCGGAGGAATACGAGCGGCTGCGCCTGATGTACGAGCGGAAGATGCACCGGATCGAGCGGGAGGAGGAGGGGGTCGGATGGGCCGACGTCCGGGGCCTCGAGGAGGTGAAGGCGTCCCTGCGGGCGTACATGGACCTCGTGTTCACGAAGCGGGGGGCGATGGCGGACTTCCGCGTGAAGGCGTCCAAGGGGATCCTCCTGTTCGGTCCCCCGGGATGCGGGAAGACGTATCTGATGCGGGCCGCAGCGAACGAGCTCGGGATCCCGATCCAGACGATCGAGGGGCCGTCCCTCCTCTCCACGGGCGGGGACGGAGGGGCCGCGATCAAGGAGATCTTCTACCTGGCCCGCGAGAACGCGCCCTCCGTCGTGCTCTTCGACGACATCGACCTCGTCGCGTCCGCGCAGGACCGGAGCCCCGAGGCGCGGAACCTCCTCTCCCTGTTCCTCGCGCAGCTAGACTCCGTCGGGGAGTCCGAGCGGGTCCTCGTCGTCGCGACGACGAACCGGCCCCACGTCCTCGAGGCGTCCCTCCTCCGGCCGGGGCGGTTCGACAAGATGTTCTACGTCCCGCCCCCGGACGCGGGGGCCCGCCTCGCCCTCGCGGAGTCCGCCCTGAAGGGGGTGCCTGCCGCGGGGGTGGGCCGGGACCTCCTCGTCCGGCTCTGTCGGGAGGCGGAGGGGTTCTCGAGCGCGGACGTGATCTCGGCCGTGGAGGAGGCGAAGCTGATCGCGATCCGGGAGGGGACGCGGGAGGTCCGCCCCGTCCACCTCGAGGCGGGGTTCGCCCGGCTCCGGCCCTCCGTGACCGTGGAGTCCCTCGGGTGGTCCCGGGAATTCATCCGGGCCCACAACATCCGGCTGTCGGCGGAGCGCCCGAAGGAGGAGGGCCCGACATGAACCTCTTCGAGGCCGCCCTGCTCGCGGTCGTGTCCGTGATCGCGGTCGTCGCGGTGATCGCGCTCCGGTTCCCCCGGGGGCGCGCGGAGTGGCCCCTCGACGCCCGTCAGTCCGCGTGGCTCCTGGTGAGCGGGCTCACCGCGGTAATCGTGTTCGTCCTCCTGTACGTCGCGACGCGGGACGTCCGCTGGCCGGATGCGGTTACCGTGACGTTCGGGGCGGTGTCCCTACTCCTTGCGCTCCTCGCCGGGGTCGCGCTGTTCCTGCCGCAGGGCCTTCGCGCGCGACCGTGACCGCCACAGGACCGCGAGGAGGCCCACGGCGAGGATCACGAGGGAGGCCGCCCAGACCGGCGTGAGGTCCACCCGCCGCGGTGCGTGCTCCACGTCGAAGGCGAAGAGGTGCGTCGTGGACAGGCGGTTCCCCGTGAGGTCCGTCGCGGTGTCCCGCACCGTGACGAAGCACGTCTCCCCGTACGCCGCGTCGAGGATCGCGAAGCTCACGGAGCGACCGTCCGCGCTCCATTCGAAGGCGCCGATCGTGTGGCCGACGACCCCGATCGCGGCCTCCGTGGCGGTGCGGTTCATCGGCTCCGAGAAGACGATCGTGACCCGCGCCCCGAGCCGGACCCCGACGGAGTCCCTCGCGGGGATTGTGTCCTCGACGCTGGGCCTCGTCGTGTCCGTCTGGAGAAAGGTCTCCGTGTGGGTCCTGGACATGTCGACGACCCGCGGGGTCCCGCGGAACTCGTATCCGGGGCGGCCGATGAAGACCTCCACCTGGGAGGGGGTGAGGAGGGGCGGCCCCTGGGTGGCCTGGACCCGGCTGAGGACGCCGTGGGTCGCGGGGATCCACAGGCTGGACCCGAGGGCGTCGGTCGTCCGGCGGGCGATCTCCGCGCCGTCCTGGGTCACCCGCACGTTGACGTCGGGGATCGGAGCCCCCGAGTCCGTCGTCGCCCGCACGTGGAGGAAGTTCTTGATCGTCACGGAGGACCGCTCGTCCGTGATGTTCACGGCGTCGATCCGGAACAGCGTGTTCAGGGAGACGACCTGGGATACGCTCGTCAGGAGGAACTGGCTGCTCGAATTCGTGAGCGTGGAGTTCACGACGGTCGCGGTGCTGTTCGCGGCGAAGACGAGTCCGTGGTTGTTCCGGAGGCGGGCCCCGGAGACGGTCACGTTCACGCAGTCGTACAGCGTGAGGAGGCCCTGCTCCGTTGCGTTCCCCGAGAAGCCCCGGAGGCGCCCGGAGTCAAGGTCCGCGGCGTCGATCGTGATGTCCCGGGCCCGGTAGCGGTACAGGGCCTCCATGGGGATCCCGTTCACGAGGTTCCCGCTGGACAGGGGGAGGGTCCCCCGGGAGTTGTACGGGATTTCGACGCCGACCGCGTTGTTCCGGACGATGTTGTCCCGCAAGGTGACCGCGGAATCGGACAGGAGGACTCCCGTGCCGCCGTAGTTCGGGATGCCGTTCCCCTCGATCACGTTGCCCTCGACGATCGGGGCGGAGCTCAGGACGAGGAGCCCGACCCATCCGTTCCGGATCGTGTTGTTCGAGATCCGGGGCTGGCCTCCGAGGTACACGTAGATTCCGAAGTAGTTGTCCGTGAGGTTGTTGTTTCGGATCACGGGGCTCGCGTCCTGGGTGATGATTCCCGTCCGCTCGTTGAACACCTGGGTCGCGATGTTGTTGTTCTCGATCACCGGCTCCGCGCCCGGCCCGAGGACCTGGATCGCGCGCAGCCCGCTCTCGAGGATCGAGTTGTTCGCGATCCGCGGGGACGACTGACGGATGTCCAGGGTCGTCGATCCCCAGGAGAACTCGGCCCACTCGACGACAGATCCGACGGACCGCTGGAACTGGATCGAGACCCAGTCGTTTCGATCCGGGAACGGGTCGTTCGACGTGAACACGATGTGGGAGTCGAATCGTCCGACCGCGAGGATCGTCCCGAGGACGACGATCGAATGGGAGGCGGGAGGGGCGGTGTCGAACCGGACCGTGACCCCGGGGTCCACGGTCAGGGTCACCCCAACGGGGACGATCACGTCCCCCGTGACGATGTACGGGCTCCCGGGCACCGTCCACGTCGTGTTGCCGCTCAGGGCGCCGGAGACGAACGTCGGTCCTGCACCCGCCGTATGCACGAACGGCGTGGGGATCGAGAGGACCAGCACGAGGGCGAGGAGAAGGACCGCGAGGACAGGGTTCCCGCCGCGTCGCACGACGCTTGTAGCGCCCGCGCCGTATATATCGAGTCTAGTACAGCGATGGTAGGCAGCCTCGTGTCGGAGTAGGTCCGTCCAGCCGGCGCGAATCCGAGGAGGGGGGTCCCGGGGGCACCCATACCCTTTTATATCTCACAGTCCCCAGTACAAATCTCCTTTTATAACGTCGCCTCGCATCACGGGTGTACTTGGGCGGACACGGGACGTGTGCGTCCAGGACGCGCCGCAGGCGTTTTTTCGAGGCGTGAGAGAGGAGGAAATCCGATGAGGAAGCCAATCCGAGTGGCAATTGTGATGGCGGCCGTAGGCCTCGTCGCGATCATGCTGGCAGCGCCGTTCTACGCGGCAACGGCCAGCGCGATCAACGAGACCCGCGCGGGAGAGGTCATCTACACCGTCGGCGGGCAGGACCAGATGAAGACGCGAAACTGGCTGCCCGCGATCGCGAACGACGTGTGGACGTCCGACGTCCTCGGCCGCGTTTACGACACTGTGGGCCAGACGCACCCGGTGACGGACGAGTTGGTTCCGTACATCATCAAGGGTGTGGATGTAGACGGAAACTCGAACTTCGAGAGGACCGAGAAGGCCAAGTTCCTGAAGGGAGTGTGCCAGCCGGCGCCGTGCGATGCCGCCACGGACACGGCATGGCGGCGGACGGTGTGGGCGTACTACGACTTCAACGGCGTGTTCTTCCACGACGGCCGCCAGGCGACGATCGGGGACGTGATGTTCAACTACGTCATGCAGTCCCTGAACCCGCGGTTCAACACGGACATGCGGATCCTCTGGGACGACCCGAACGCCGCGACGTTCCCGGCAAGCCGCCACATCAACATCTTCGTGGCCTGGTGCGGCCCGGTGGGCGCGCAGTGGGAGGGCGCGAGTGGACTTCCCGGCGACAACACCCTCCGGTGCGCGCTCCGGTTCCAGCTCCAGGATGACTTCGCCCTGTTCTACCGGTCCACGCTCGCAGGGCTCACCCTGTTCCCGCGCCACCTCTTCGAGGGGACCGGGGACCGCGCGGGCCGGCACCCCACGACGACGGCGTGCCCGGACCCGAACTGGGGACTCACAATCTACCCGGAGACGGACTCGAACTTCGGCCAGGGCATCCCGACGGACTCGACGACATACCGGCCGTTCAACTACCCCTGCGCAGAGGCGTGGCAGATGGTGGACGCGGACGTCATCGGGACGGGACCGTTCAAGTTCGGCACCTGGTCCTTCGGTGCGTTCGCCCGGGTCGACAAGAACCCGAACTTCTTCTACGGGGTCAACCCGAGCAACCCGTCGATCGTGTACGACTCGGCCTTGCCGTTGTACATGCACCAGCCGTTCATCGACGCGATCCTGTTCAAGATCTACCGGACGACGCAGCTCGGCGTGCTCGCGCTCCAGTCGGGGGAGATCGACTTCTACCACTGGAACGTCCCGCCGGAGTTCGTCCCGGACTTATTGAACGATCCGAACATCCGGGTATGGGCGAACGCGGAGCCCGGGTTCTTCTACCTCGCGTACAACATGCGGCGCCAGCCGTTCGGGTACAGCCCGAGCTACCCGCCGACCCCGGCAACGGACCGCTCCAGCGACCTGGGCCTTCCGTTCCGCCAGGCGTTCGCGCACCTGATCGACAAGGCGACGATCGTGCGGACCCTGCTCCAGAACTACGGCGTGATCGCAGACGGAACCGTGAGCCCGGCGAACACGTTCTGGTACAACGGGACGCTGCCGAAGTACGCGTACGACCCGGCCCAGGCCGCCCTGATCCTCGACAACGAGGGCTGGATGGACACGGACGGCGACGGATGGCGGGAGTTCCCGAGACTCGGGGACAGCCAGTTCGAGATCCTCACCCCGCAGGCGGACTACGACCCGATCCGGGCCTCCGCGGGCGCGATGATCGCCTCCGCGGCGCGGTCCATCGGGGTGAACGTGATTTCGAAGCCGACGGCGTTCGGTGCGATCGTTGCGGCGATCAACGCGCACGACTTCGATATGTTCATCCTCGGGTGGCGGATCAGCGGGACGGACCCCGACTACCTGTTCAGCTTCTTCCACAGCTCGAACGCGGCGGCTGGACAGAACTACCAGGGGTTCTACGACTCGCGGTTCGACTCCGTGGTTTCGTCCAGCCGGAAGGAGCTCGATGAGAGCAAGCGCCAAGGCCTGATCAAGGAGGCCCAGGGCATCCTCGCGCAGCGCCTCCCGTACGACGTCTTGTACTACCGGACGCAGATCGAGGCCGAGCGGCAGGACCGGTTCGTGAACTACTCCGTGTCCTCGGGCACGATCTGGAACTACTGGTCGATTCAAAGCATCCGGCGACCCACGACGAGCTTCATCCGTGCGGTCGTCTCGGCCCCCTCCGCGATCGTGGAGGGAGGCCAGAGCCTCGTGTCGACCACGGTTCGGGATCAGGATGGCCTCGCGGTCTCGGGCGCCACCGTGATTTTCGCGGTGAACGCCGGGAGCGGGACGTTCACGGGCGGGAGTTGCAACACGAGCACGTGTTCGATTTCGGGCCAGACGACTTCCTCCGGAACGTTCTCGGCGTCGTACAACGCCCCGGCGACGGTCCCGAGCGGGAACCCCGATGTCACGATCATGGTGACCGCGGTGTCCCCGGACCCGGATGTGCCCCAGGAGCAGCGGACGCGCATCGTGACGATCTACGCGACGGGCGTCCAGTTCCTGTCGCTTACGCCATTGCTGACCACGGGTGACCTCGTCACGGTGGGCGAGAGCCTCGTGTTCGGCGTGGACGTGAGGGACCAGGACGGGCTCCCGGCGGACACGGCTACGGTGAGCCTCACGGTGTCGCCGACGGATGCGACGGTGAGCCCGGTCTCCGGCTCGGCCTCGACGATGCGCTCGGGCATCGCGTTCCAGGCGCCCGCCGACATCGCGGCGAGCCCGGCGACGTTCCGCGTGACCGCGACGGCGAACATGGCAGGGCACTCCCCAGGCATATCGCAGATCGACTTCACGGTCGTGAAGGTGACCTCGACGTTCACGTGCCCGGACGGCACCGTCGTGCCGGCGGGACAGCCGTGCCCAAGGGGCCCGAATGTCCCCGCGCTCGACGTACTGCCGGTCCTCGCCGCGATCGGCGTGGCCGCGGTCGTCTACGGAATTGTCCGGAACCGCAAGAAGGGGGCATAAGCCCCCTTCCCCTTTCCTTTATTACGCTTGACGTGCGGTTAAGGGGACAGCGGTTCGGGTCCCGAGGCGGGGAGCGATGCGGCTCAGGACGTACCTAATCCGGCGAGCGATTCACACAGTGATCACGTTACTCGTCGTGCTCGTCCTGCTGTTCCTGATTTTCCGTTTGATGCCGGGGGATCCCTCGCGCTTCTTCATCGCGCCCGGGCAGCCCCCGCAGGTACGCGAGGAGATCTGCGTCTCCTTCGGTCTGTGCAAATGGGTGAGCGCCCCCGGGCACGGGTATGAAGGCCAGATTCAAGCGGGCGCCTACGGCCCGTACAACACGACGGTGTTCGTGAACGGCACCGGGGGGAATCGGGCGACGTACAACTTCGTGTACAACCGCCTTCCCACGGAGCTGGAGCAGAGGAGCTTCCCCGTCGTAATCAAGGACGTGACCCTGAGCAGTACGAGCAGTACGGCGCCGCGACCCACCCTTCCGGACGCCCGCCCCGGGGACTCCGTTACGATTCGCGCGCAGGTCGTAGGGTCCGCGATTGTCCCCACGCTCCAGGTCCTCCTGCCGGACGCGAACTGGACCGCCCCGACAACGAACATCGACGCGAACTCGTACGTCCACTGGGTCGTTGATGCAGCCACGGAGGGCAGGTATTGGGGGAACGTGTACGCGGCGAACTCCAACGGGAGCGTAAACCTCACCCTCGGGTTCGTTGCGTCGAACCCGCCGAGCGGCCTCGACCTCGTCGAGGACAAGTTCTACGGGCGCGTGCCGACGTTCCCGCCGGACAAGGCGATCATCAGCGTGAACGTGACCTCCCAGGGAGCCCCGATTTTCAATGTGACTGCGAACGTGGAGTCCCAGGGGGGACGGTTCGTCCAGCCGGACATCCACCTCCGCCACCCGCAGGTGAGCGAGCGGAGGTCCCTCGCGGAACAGTTCGTGATTTACTTCCTGAGCATGCTCTCCGGGAACTTCGGGACCTCGTTCTACACACGTCGTCCCGTGATCGACGAGATCTCGGTGCGGATCGGCCCGACCTTACTCCTCTTCGGGTCCTCCGTGATCATCTCGTACATCTTGGGGATCTTCCTCGGGGCGATCCTCGCATGGCGGCGCGGGACGAAGATGGAGCTCTCCGCGATCGTGGTCTCCCTGTTCTTCTACTCGATGCCCGTCTTCTGGTTCGGGCTCGTGCTCCTCTGGTTCTTCGCCTTCGAGCGGCGGTGGTTCCCTCTCGGGGGAATCGGAGGCTTCGACCCGAACACGGGCGCAGCCCTTACGGGGATCTCCCTCGTCGGAGACATCCTGTGGCACATGGCTCTGCCCCTCGGGAATCTCGTGATCCTCGGGCTCGCGGGCCACGTCCTCCTGATGCGGAACAGTATGCTCGAGGTGATGGGGGAGGACTACATCCTCACGGCGAAGGCGAAGGGGCTCAGCGAGCGGCGGGTGATGTACCGCCACGCCGCCCGGAACGCGCTCCTCCCGGTCGTGACGGCGCTGGCGATCTCGATCGGCGGGGTGATCAGCGGCGGTGTCCTCACGGAGACGATCTTCTCGTGGCCGGGAATGGGGTACTTCCTCGTGACGTCGACCCTCCAGCAGGACTATCCGTCCGTGCAGGCTGCGTTTTTCATCCTCGCGGTGATCACGATCCTGGCGAACACGGTCGCCGACGTCCTGTACGCGTACCTGGACCCCCGCGTGAGGCTGTGAGATGGTATCGAGCCGGAGGATCCAGGACAAGTACAACAGCTGGAAGAAACTCTTCCTCCAGAACTGGACCCTCTTCAAGGCGAGCCGGATCGGGGTCGTCGGCCTCGCGATCATGATCGCGTTCCTGCTCATCGCCCTCCTGGTCCCGCTGATGGGCCTGCGGGACCCCTTGTACTGGCTCGCCCCGGAGTCCGACACGATCTCGGTGCAGCGATGGTGGTCGCAGGAGGTGCGGCCGGGGTCCACGTTTTATGGCCTGAACGGGAGCGTCGACCACGCGATCGCGTTCCGCCTCTCGCCGAGCGCGTTCGAACCGCGAGCGGATCGAATCTACGTGCCGGAGGATCGACACCTGTTTGCACTTCGGACCTCGGATGCCGACTGGGCGTGGAAGGACTCGGGCGGGGACGCGGCATGCACATTCACGCCTGATCGCACGGGCGTCTATCTTGTCGCAGACGGCGTGATCTCCGTCGACCCTGTGATTGTCAACTACGGATCCCACAGGGATCCCGTGACCGCGATGCCTCTGCTAATGTTCGGGACACGGGCCGGCACCGTCTACGTGGTGACAGACGACATTTCGAACGCGAGCTGTCCGACGCCCATGATGATCAATCTAGGGTCGCCGATCACCGGGCTGGCGGCCCTCACCCACGACCAGAGCGCGGGGCCCCTCATCGATCGGGACGGGTTCGTGGTCGGCACGGAGGATGGCCGGCTCTTCGGGTTCACCGTGAACGGTACGAGCGGCCCGTTCTACAGGGAACTGTGGAACACGCTGTTGGATCCCGGGAACCCCTCCCCCATCCACATTGCGGGGGCGGTCATACGCACAACCAGCGGCTCCCCGGTCTCTTCGCCGGCGTACTATCAATCGATCGCGAACTCAACGGACCGAGCCGGGGAGGCAGTCTACGTTGGGGACAGCAAGGGGGTCCTGTACTCGGTCTGGACATCCAACGGGACGCTCCGTTGGCCCGCCCGCCAACTGATTTTCGGCGGCACGACATGGACGGGGGCCCCGGTCGTGTCCCCCGCCGCGGAGCTCACCGCGACCCTCCCCACGCTCGTGTACGCGACCGTCCAGGACCGGGAATCGAGCGCGAACGTCACGAAGGTGTACGTCCTGAAGGCCGAGACGGGCCAACCGTTGCAGAGCTGGGACTCAACCGGCGACGGGGGCCTCCCGATCGCATTCCGGGGCGTCGAGAGGGGGATCCCGAACACCCCCGCGGTCGTCGGGACGAGCATCTTCATCACGACGAGCACGGGGTGGCTGTATAACGTCATCCGAGACCCGATTTTCGGGGCGGACGATGTCCTCAAGGTGCCCCCCGGGAGCGTCCAGTGGGCGTACCAGGACCTCAGCTTCCAGCAGGACGCGACCCATCACACGTCGTTCACGGCCCCGCCGTACATCTTCGAGAACCTGAAGCTCGTCGTCGCGGTCGCGAGCTACAACAACGGCACCGCGAGTCCCGCAGACGACATCGGCATCATGTACGTGTTCGGGGAGGCGACGGGCTCCCTCACGTGGAAGAAGACGTTCCCGTACGGGATCAACTCGATGCCGGTCGCCTGGAGGGACCCGACCCACGTCCGGGAGGCGGTCTGGTTCGGCACGTACCGCGGCGACGTGTACTCGTACAGCACCTCCGGTCAGTACCTCGCGCCCCTCCCCCCGAGCTGGGCGCACACGTGCGTTCCCTCTTCGGACCCCCGATATGACCCGAATTGCATCCCGGGTCGGTATGCGAGCGGCAACTACTACGTCCTCGGTACGGACGCCCGCGGGCGGGACATCTTCAGCCAGCTGATCTGGGGGAGCCGGGTCGCCCTCCTCGTCGGGTTCGCATCGGCCTTCTTCACGATTTCGATCGGCGTGATCATCGGGCTCGTCGCGGGATACCTCGGGGGCCGCGTCGAGTCGATCCTGATGCGATTCACGGACGTGATCCTCGTGATTCCCGGCCTCCCGCTCGTCATCATCCTCGCCGCCGTCCTCGGGGCGGGGATCGGGAACATCATCCTCGTGATCGCGATCGTCGGCTGGCCCGGCGTCGCCCGGGTGATCCGGGCGGAGGTCCTCTCCCTGAAGGAGAGGCCGTTCATCGACTCCGCGCGGGTCACGGGCGCGAGCAACGTGCGGATCATGTTCCGGCACGTCGCGCCGAACGTCGCACCCCTCGCGTTCCTGTATATGACGTTCGCGGTGAGCGGGGCGATCCTCACGGAGGCGGCCCTGAGCTTCATCGGCCTCGGGGACGTCAGCACGATCAGCTGGGGGATCATGCTCCAGGACGTCTCCCAGTCGAAGGCGCTGGAGGCGTGGTGGTGGCTGGGGCCGCCCGGGATCGCGATCACCCTGATATCCCTCGCCTTCTTCCTCGTGGGGCGGGCGTTCGATGAGATCGTGAACCCGAGGCTGAGGAAGAGATGAGCGCAGGGGACGGCGGGCCGCTGCTCGCGGTGAAGGACCTCCGGGTGTACTTCCGGATCATGAAGGGGACCGTGAAGGCGGTCGACGGCGTCTCTTTCAACCTGAAGCGCGGGGAGACGATGGGACTCGTCGGGGAGAGCGGGTGCGGGAAGACGACCACCGCGTTCGCGATCACCCGCCTCCTCCCGAACAACGGGGACATCGTGGGCGGGCAGATCCGGTTCAACGACATGCTCGTCGGCCGCGCCCACCTCGCCCCGGAGATCGGGGAGTCCCTGAAGCGGCCGACGTGGGCGCAGGAAATGCAGACGATCCTCGCCGGACACGAGGCGGAGCTCGCGGCCTTCGCCCAGGGCACCCGGGTGATCGAAGCGGAGGAGGCGATCCAGCACGAGACGGAGCTGCTCCAGATGCTCAGAGCGATGCTCCCGCCGGGAGCGATCCCGACCCCCGAGCTCAAGGACGCCCTCCAGGCAATCGTGGACAAGGAGATGAAGGGCTTCTCCGCGTCCCTCCGCCGTCGGCGGATCGAGAAGGACATCGAGAGGCGGATCAACACGATCCGGTGGTCCCAGATCTCGATGATCTTCCAGAGCGCGATGAACGCCTTCAACCCCGTGTACCGGGTCGGCGACCAGATCGC
Source organism: Methanobacteriota archaeon (assembly GCA_020029475.1). Taxonomy (GTDB): domain Archaea; phylum Thermoplasmatota; class Thermoplasmata; order RBG-16-68-12; family RBG-16-68-12; genus EA-19. The sequence goes on from JAIBJG010000004.1 coordinate 41,782, forward strand.
GGAGGCCCTCCTCACGCACTACCCGGACATGACGAAGGAGCAGGCCCGCGACCGGGTCCTCCAGCTGTTCGACCTCGTCGGGATCGACCGGAGCCGGGTCGACGGCTACCCGCACGAGTTCAGCGGCGGGATGCGGCAGCGCTCGATGATCGCGATGGCCCTCTCGTGCAACCCCCAGCTCCTGATCGCGGACGAGCCGACGACGGCCCTCGACGTGATCATGCAGGACCGGATCCTCGCCGAGATCCGGGACCTCCAGCGGAGCCTGAACATCGCGATGATCATCATCACCCACGACATCTCCGTCGTCGCGGAGGTCGCGGAGAAGATCGGGATCATGTACGGGGGGAAGCTCTTCGAGTACGGGAACATCCGGGAGGTGTTCGAGCGGCCCGCGAACCCGTACACGATCGGCCTGATGTCCGCGTTCCCGAGCATCAAGGGGGACCGGAGGCGCCTCCGCGCGATCCCGGGGAGCCCGCCGGACCTCAGCGACCCGCCCCCGGGATGCCGGTTCCACCCGCGATGCCGGTTCGCCCAGGAGATCTGCCGGGAGAAGGACCCGCCGATGGCGGAAGTCGCCCCGGGCCACTATTCCCTGTGCCACTTCGCGAAGGAGTTATACGAGGGCACGCTGAAGGAGAGCTGAGATGGCGGTCGCGGAGAGCATGGTCCCAGAAGCGGCGACGGGGGACGTCGTCTATCGCGTCGACAACCTCGTGAAGCTGTTCCCGATCAAGGCCGGGTTCCTCGGGTCCCTGTTCGGGCCCGAGCAGTACGTCCACGCGGTGGACGGCGTGAGCTTCGACATCCGGGAGGGGGAGATTCTCGGGGTCGTCGGGGAGAGCGGGTGCGGGAAGACGACGACGGGCCGGCTCCTCGTCCGCCTGGAGACTCCGACGTCCGGGCACCTCCTGTTCCGCGGGGTCGACATCGCCTCGTTGCGGGGCGAGGAGCTGAAGGAGTTCCGGCGGAAGGTCCAGATGATCTTCCAGGACCCGTACGAGTCCCTGAACCCCCGGTTCACCGTGTTCGCGACGGTCTCCGAGCCCCTGCTCGTGCACGGGGTCGGGGAGACGTACGACGAGCGGGAGGAGATGGTCTCGCGGGCCCTCGAGAGCGCGGAGCTGAAGCCCGCGGAAGAGTACATGTACCGGTACCCCCACGAGCTCAGCGGAGGGCAGCGGCAGCGGGTCGCGATCGCTCGGGCCCTCGCCCTGCGGCCGGAGTTCGTCGTCGCGGACGAACCCGTGTCGATGCTCGATGTCTCGATCCGCGCGGGGATCATGAACCTGATGCTGAACCTGCGGCAGCAGTACGAGATCCCGTTCATGTTCATCTCCCACGACGTCTCCGTGACCCGGTACATGTCCCACCGGATTGCGGTGATGTACCTCGGGAACATCGTGGAGCTCGCGAGCGCGGAGGAGGTGATCAAGAACCCGATGCACCCGTACACGGAGGCCCTCCTGAGCGCGGTGCCCGTGCCGGACCCGAAGGCGAAGCACGGGCGGGTGGAGATTCACGGGGAGCTCCCGAGCCCGATCAACGTGCCGAGCGGGTGCACGTTTCACCCGAGGTGCCTGTACCGGCGGGAGATCTGCAAGGAGGTGCGCCCCGTCCTCCGGGAGATCACCCCGGGGCACTTCGTCCAGTGCCACTTTGCGGGGGAGATCAAGACCCGGAAGCCGGACGACATCCCGATCGAGGAGGGGACGTGCGAGGTGTGCCACGAGTACGTGACCCCGGCGATGCCCTCGAAGACCTGCAACTGCCCCCGGATCTACCACGAGGAGCATGCGGCCCAGCTCGGCTCCTGCCCGATCTGCAAGAAGCGGTTCTGAGGGGGGAGCGTCCTGAACCGGATCGCCTGGGTCATCGCGGCCGGCTACGTTGCCCTGGCCGTGATCTCCGGCGGGATGTACGCGGCGTCGTCCGCGAAGTTCGTCGACTACTCCGACGCGCTCCTCCGGTTCCCCCCGCCCCGCCTCGAGACCGCGACGTTCACGCGAAACCCGGGAGGGTGGAACATCACCCTCCGTTGGACGTTCGACAACCCCGGCCGGTTGCCGATGAGGCTCGTGAGCTTCCAGTTCGAGTTCTGGGTCGACAACCGATCGGATTCCAGGGAGCCGCTCGACGGAGCGAAGCTCGGCACGGAGTACACGAGGATCCTCTCCTTCTATCTCGACCGCTACACGGGCCCCGTCGTCCCCGCGGGAGGGTCCAAGTCCCTGGACTGGTGGGTGGACGAGACGGACCCCGGGAACGCCGGGAAGATCACGTCCGCCATGGACCCCACGGACGGGAGCGTGTACATCGTCGTCGCGGACGGGGTCCTCGTCTTCTACGTCGCGGAGATCAACGAACGCCACCAGGGGTTCATGCCCCCGCTGTACCGGAGGACCTAGCGCGATGGGGCTCCGGGAGAAGTTGCAGTCCACGGGACTGTTCCTTCTATGGTCCGTCCTGTGCGGGGTGATCGTCGCCGCATTCTTCGTGAGCGCGTTCTTCGCGGACTTCGGCCCCATCCAGGTCGGGGACCCCGGGACCGTGATTCTGTTCATGCCCCTGTTCGCGGCGTTCATCCTCGGGCTCCTCCTCGTGGACTTCGAGCTCGTCCACACGGTCCTCGCCGCGCTCCTCGCGACGGGGGTCGCAATCGGGCTCGTCCTCGGGTTCATGTTCGGCCCCGCGATCGTGGGGGTTGAGGTGGGGCCCCCGCCGTACCAGGGGGCGTTCTCCGCGATCCTCCTGTTCCCGCTGATCCTCCTGGGGACGGTCGTCGGCCGGGCGATCGGGGAGCGGATCCTGCCGCCCCAGGCGATCCTGGACCGGCAGAAGGCCCTGATGGCGGAGACCCGGGAGTGGCACGAGCAGCTCGCGAGGGTGGAACGCCCCGTGCCCCCCGGCCAGGACCGGAAGCCCTAGTGGGCCGGGACGGAATCGAACCGTCGACCCCGATCTTGTAAAGATCGGATCATAGCCGCTAGACCACCGGCCCGCGGCCCGCAAGCGGATGGGCCCGCTTAAAGATGCGCGGACTACTGGCGGTAGTCGTCCCGCCGGAAGCCCGCGTCCGTCCGGAGGTCCCGGAGCTTCCCGAGGTGCGTGCCGTCGAGGAGGTGGATGTCCGCCTCGTCCACCTTGAGGAGGGCGGGGTCGAACAGGGGTCCGAGGAAGTTCACGCGGAGGTCGTTCACCGGGGTGCCTCCGCACAGCTCGTTCAGGGCGGGGACGACGATCGCCTCGTT
>JAIBJG010000048.1 GCA_020029475.1 Methanobacteriota archaeon
ATCAGCACGAAGGAGGCCCTCGAGCTCCTGGAGATCCCGAAGCGTCTCGTCGTGATCGGCGGGGGCGTCTCCGGCCTCGAGATCGGCACGTTCTACGCGAAGATGGGGAGCCAGGTCACCGTCGTCGAGCTGCTGGACCAGCTCCTCCCGGGGGTGGACCCGGAGGTCGTGCGGGTCATCGGCCGCTCCCTCCGGAAGATGGGGGTCGCGTTCCACACGTCCTCCCAGGCGAAATCGTGGAAGGAGGCGAGCGACGGGCTCCTCGTCGACGCGGAGACCCCGGACGGCCCCCTGAAGGTCCCGTGCGACATCGTCCTCGTCACGGTCGGGAGGCGGGCGAACACGGACGGCCTCGCCCCGGAGAGAGCGGGGATCAACGTCGACGCGAAGGGGCACGTCCTCGTGGACAAGCAGATGCGCACCTCGAACCCGAAGGTCTTCGCGTGCGGGGACGTCGTCGGGCCGCCGTACCTTGCGCACAAGGCCACGAAGGAGGGGATGATCGCCGCGGAGGTGATCGCCGGGCACGCGACGGAGGCGGACTACCGCGCCCTCCCCGCCGCGATCTTCACGGACCCTGAGATCGCGATCGTTGGTTGGACGGAGGCCCAGGCGAAGGAGAAGGGGTTCGAGCCCGTCGTCGGGAAGGTCCCGTTCGCGGCGATCGGGCGGGCCCTCACAGCCGGGGAGTCGGACGGCTTCGTGAAGCTCATCATGGACCCGACGTCGAAACGCCTCCTCGGAGGAATCATCGTGGGCCCCGACGCGAGCGACCTCATCAGCGAGCTCGCCCTCGCGATCGAGATGGGGGCGAGCGTGGAGGACCTCGCCCTCACGATCCACCCGCACCCGACGTTCCCCGAGGCGATCATGGAGTCCGCGGAGGCGGCGCTGGGGCGGGCAATCCATGTCCTGAACCGGAAACCATGATCGCGTGGCTCGTCGACCTGGGCGTTGTTGAGTACGGAGAGGCGTGGCGCCTCCAGAAGTCGCTAATCGAGCGGCGGACCTCTGAGGAAATTCCCGACACGCTCCTTCTCTTGGAGCACCCGCACGTCGTCACCCTCGGGAGGCGCGGAAGGCGGGAGGACGTCTTCGACCCGAGCCTCCCGGTGTTCGAGGTCGAGCGGGGCGGCCAGGCGACGTACCATGGCCCCGGGCAACTCGTCGGCTACCCGATCCTGAAGGTGAAGGACCGCCTCGATGTGCGGAAGCTCGTCACGGACATCGAGGAGGTGCTGATTCGCGCCTCCGGCGCATTCGGGACCCCCGCCGAGCGCAATCAAGCACAGCGGGGAGTCTGGGTCCATGGCCGCAAGCTCGGGTCCATCGGGATGGCGGTTCACAATCTGGTTACGTATCACGGGTTCGCGCATAACGTGAACACGGACCTCTCGTACTTCGAGCGGATCCGGCCGTGCGGGAATGAGGGACGGGTGATGACCTCCATGGAGATGGAGCTCGGCCATGCCGTGGACATGGCGGCGTTCAAGGAGCGTGTGGCGGGGGACTTTGAGGAGGTCTTCCACCTCGACTTCGAGCGGGTTCCCCTGGAGAAAATCGAAGTCGTGACTCCCGCCGCGCGATAGAGTTGCCTAAGCGATCGTGGCGAGCGGTGCGATGAGCGGGCCTCTCCCCGCCTTCAGCTCCTTCAGCTGACGGATGAACTCCGGGACGACCTGGAACAGGTCGCCGACAATCCCGTAGTCCGCAATCTCGAAGATCGCCGCCTTCGGGTCGAGGTTGATCGCGACGATCTTGTCGGACTCCTGCATCCCTGCGAGATGCTGGACGGCCCCGCTGATCCCGATCGCGAAATACACCTTCGGCCGCACCGTCATCCCCGTCTGCCCGACCTGGAACTCCTTCGGGATCCACCCGCTGTCCACGGCCTTGCGGGAGGCCGCGACGGCCCCGCCAAGGAGGTCCGCGAGATCCTGGAGCATCCCGAAGTACTTCGGGTCCCCTAGGCCGTACCCGCCGCTCACGACGACCTCCGCCTCGTCCGGCCGCACCCCGCCCTCCCGCACGAACTCTTTGAACTCGAGGAGCTTCGCGTCCAGGTCCGCCTCGCTCAGGTCCACGGTCTCCCGCACGACCTCTCCATGGCGGGTCGGATCGTGGGGCGGCGCCAGGAACACGTTCCGCCGCGCGCTCGCCATCTGGGGGCGGTGCTGCTTGCACAGAATGTGCGCGAGGGACTTCCCGCCAAAGCTCGGCCGGATCATGTCGAGGTTCCCCTCCTCATCGATGTCGAACTTCACGCAGTCCGCGGCCAGCCCGGTCTCCAGAACCGCATGGAGACGTCCGCCGAGGTCCCTCCCGTTCTTCGACGCCCCATAGAGGACGATCTCGGGCTTGTGGCGGGTGATCAGGGTCGCCATCACCTTCGTGAACGGGCGGGAGCGGTAGATCTCCAGGAGCGGATGGTCCACGACGATCACGCGGTCGAGCCCGTATCCGATCGCGTGGCGGGCGAGGGCCTCGACGTCGTGGCCAGGCAGGACTCCGGTGAGAGGGACGCCCCCGCGATCCGCGATCCGACGGCCCTCCCCGATGAGCTGGATCGAGACGTCCCGCAACGCGCCTTTCCTCCCCTCGAGGAACACCCAGACCCCGCGGAAGTGGGACTTCCCCTCGAGCGGGTTGTGGTGGATCCCCGTCACGGCCGGATCACCCCGTCCTCAACGAGGGCCTTCAGGAGCCCCGCGACGGCCTCCGGTGGCTCTCCATGGAAGAGCTTCCGGGCCCGCGGCGGGAGGTGGACGGTGTCCACCTTCGCGACGATCGTGGGGCTGTTCTTGAGCCCGACCTTGTTCGGGTCGATCCCGACGTCCGCGCAGGACCAGTGGACGATCACCCCGCCCCGTTTCACGCGGATCTTCCCGCTCAGGGTCGGCGCGCGGGGCTTGTTGCACCCGAAGTTCACGGTGACGAGGCACGGCATCGCCGCCTCCCACCACTCCGAGCCGTCCTCCGCGGTGCGGCGGGCGTGGACCTTCCCATCCACGATGTCGATCTCCGAGATGTACGTGATCTGCGGGATGTCGAGGTGGCCCGCGATCCCGGGGCCCACGTGGCCCGTGGACGCGTCCGTCGTCTCCTCCCCGCACAGGATCAGGTCGTACCCGCCGATCTTCTTGATCGTCTCGCTCAACGCGTGCGCGGTCGGGACCGTGTCCGACCCGCCGAGAATCCGGTCCGTGAGGAGGACCGCGCGGTCCGCCCCCATCCCGATTGACCGCTCGAGGGACTCGTCGAAGGATGTCGGCCCCATGGAGAGGACGATGATCTCCGCGGGCATCCGGTCCTTGATCCGGAGGGCGAACTCGAGGGCGTTCGCGTCCGGCGGGTTGATCTCGCTCGGGACGCCGACCCGCTTCAGGGTCTGCGTCTTCGGGTCCACCTGGAGCTCCTGCGCCTTCGGCACCTGCTTGATGCACACGAGGATCCTGAAGGGCCCGCCGGCGGGCATTTCACCGGGAACGAACCCCGCATCGTCTATCTACTTTTCGCGGTCCCTCTCCGGATAGAGACGAACTCACATCGAGCGGGCGCCGTCAAGGAGGTCCTTGAGCATCTTCAAGAGCGGGGCCTTCCCCTTCATCTCGTCGAGCACGATCTCCGAAATCCTCTCCTTCCCGGAGCCGTCCACGGTGTACACCTTCTCGGTGATCCCGAGGAGGAGCTTCGGGTACAGCGCGAAGAGCCGCTCGTTCTTCAGGTACCCGCCCGTCGCCCGGAACGTCTCGAGGTCCGTGAGGACGTTCAGCGCCCGCAGGTGGCGCGCGTACGATGCGAGCCCCGCCGCGGAGTAGTCCCCGCGGGCCCGCGCGTCCACCGCGGCCCGGGCCGCGGCGATCCCGGAGGCGATCGCGAGGTCGACCCCGCGGAACGTGTACCCGTTGTTGATCAGGAACCCCGCCGCGTCCCCGGCAAGGAGCACGCCGTCCCCGACGTACCGCGCCTTCATCCCGAGGCCGAGCTCCGGCACGAGATGCGCGGAGTACTCCGAGACCTTCCCGCCCTTGATCAGTCGCTGGACGCTCGGGTGGAGGCGGAACCTCTCCATCACCGCCTGGACCTCCACCTTCTTCCGGGCGAGGTCCTCCGAGGAGACGACGAGGCCGAGGGACAGGGAGGCCTTGTTCGTGTACAGGAAGCCACCGCCTCGCAGGCCCATGCTCGCGTCCCCCGCGTACACGACCGCGGCGCCCTCCTTCTCCCCGATGTTGAACCGCTCCTGGATCGTCGCGGCGGGGAGCTCCACGGTCTCCTTCACGCCGACGGCGACGCTCTCCGGCTTCATGTCCGGGAGGAGCCCCGCCTTCCTCGCCAGGGGGCCCATCGCGCCCTCCGCGATCACGACGAGGTCGGCGGGAATCTTGTCAGGGCCCGCCACGACGCCCCGTGCCCGCCCGCCCTCCATCAGTAGGTCGTCCACCTTGATCCCCGTGATCAGCATCGCGCCCGCGGCCTCCGCCTTCTTTGCGAGCCACTCGTCGAACCGCGGCCGGAGGGCCGTGAAGCTCGACGCCCGGTCCGTGGACGCCCGCGGGCGGTCGAACTGGATCGAGAGGGACGCCTCCCCGGAGAGGAATACGAGGGATTCCTTCGTCACGAACCGCTCGATCGGGCAGTCCTTCTCCCACTCCGGGAGGAGCTCGAACAGGGGCCACGCGTACACGCGCCCGCCGAACATGTTCTTCGCGCCGACGGCGCGGCCCCGCTCCACGAGGAGGACAGAGAACTTCTCCCGGGCGAGGGCGAGAGCGGCCGCGCTCCCCGCGGGGCCCGCCCCCACGACGATCGCGTCGAACCGCTCCGCCATGGAGACCCGGGCTGCGAGAGGCCGTGCCCGTATTAGGGTTTTGGCGGGAGGGCGATGTGGGGCCGGATCTCGAACTCACAGAACCGCGCGCCCATGGAGCGGCACTGGACCTCCTCGCACAGGACGTCCCGCCCGAAGAGCCGCTTCACGACCCCCGCGGCCCATCCCGCCCACAGATGGCACACGGGCCGCGAGGACGGGCCGTACGCGGCGGGGAACGTGCTGTCCTCGATCTTGAACGAGTACCGCCCCTCCCCGGGGGTGAACATCGTGACGGCCGCCCGCCCCACGCCGATCGTCGCCCAGATGTCCGACATACGCTGGAGCGCGACCAGCGCCTCCTTCCCGGAGGGGAGCTGCTTCATGCGGTCCGCCATCGCGGGCATCACCTCCTGGGCCGCCCGCTCCCCGGCGAGGTACAGCACGCCCTTCGCGGACGTGCCGATCGTCGTCTCGAGCTGCTTCTGGATCGCGACGAGGAACTCGAAGCGGAACAGCATGATCCGGTGGCCCATCAGCTCGACGTGGCCCTTCCGGGCGTCCAGCCGGAGGTTGCTCGTGAGGAAGTTCGTCAGGAGGTCGTCCGTGCGGTCCGCGGGGGCCTGCTTCGCGGGCGGCGCCTTCGCCTTCATCCCTAGGACTCGACCTCCGATCCCGGACGACGACGTTCGCCGAATGTCAATCCTTCCCTCAGGTTCTCCGAGATGATACTGTGGCGGGGGCGCCCGTTCCGAGCGGCCGGGTCCCTACGGGAGCAACGATTTAAATATCGTCGCCCGGGTGGTCCCGCCGCAGGATGCCCGACCCTCCGAAACCGGACGCGGACCAGCCCCTGACCGTGGACGACCGCCTCGCGCTCGACAGGTTCGAACCGGACGAGGAGCCGTTCATCGTCGTCGCCACGGACGTGTGCCGGACGTGCGACACGAAGCCCTGCCTGTACGTGTGCCCCTCCCAGGTGTACCGCGTGGACAAGGGGGAGCTCGTGTACAACACGGACGGGTGCATCGAGCTCGGGGCCTGCGGGATCGTGTGCAAGCACCTCGGAAAGGGCGCGATCCGGTGGAGCTACCCGCGGGGCGGGCACGGCGTCGAGTTCCGGTTCGGGTGACGGATCTGCCTGCTCGGGAGCGGGTCCATGGCGTGTCCTTTGGTGTGGCCGGAGGTCGCTGTTAAATACCCCCGCTTCGATGCCCGGGCGGGGGGGAAGGACCTGTCTCGACTCTCGTATCTCATCCTGTTGATTCTGACCGTCGGTCTCGTTACAACGTCGATCGCCCCAACGGCCCTCGCGGTGAACTACACCGTTGATGCGAATCCGTACTCGGCGACCCACACCGTGACCTCAACGAATCTGTACGACACCTACGAACTCACGGCGGCGAACGGGCAGAGCGTCGCGTATTCGATGACGGTGACGACCACCGGTGGCTGCGCCCAGTTGTTCTTCGTGAAGGGCCACAACGTCGGCCCGGCATCCCAGTACTACATCGCGTACTCCCAGGAGAACTGCGTCGCCTCGTACTCGAACTCGTTCCCGGTCGCATCGAGCGACGGGACCCAGTTCACGGTCCTGATCACGACGACGCAGAGCACGGATGTCACCTACAACGTCGCGGTCTCGGTTACAACGCCCGTGATCCCGAGCTGGGTGATCGGGCTCATCGTCGTCATCTTGATCGTTGTCGTCATCGCGGTCATCCGCACGGTCCTGCGCCGTCGCCGGAGAGCTGCGATGCCGCCTCCGATGGCGCCGCCTCCGTACCCGGCGCCCCCGCCCTCCCCGCCGGGCCAGTGGCCCCCGCAGCAGCCACCCCCGCCGTCGCCCTGACCCGGGGAGCGGAGAGAGATAATAAGGCGCGATTCCTTCCCACGGTAGATGCTCGCCGCGGGGAAGCCGGAGTGGCTCCGGGTCCGCCCGCCCGCGGGCGAGAACTACGTCCGCCTGAAGGGGCTCCTCCGCTCCCTCGACCTCCACACCGTGTGCGAGGAGGCCCACTGCCCGAACGTGTGGGAGTGCTGGGGCGGGGGCACCGCGACGATCATGCTGATGGGGGACACGTGCACCCGGGGCTGCCGGTTCTGTGCGGTGACCTCCGGAAACCCGCACGGCGTCCTCGATCTCGACGAGCCGAGGAAGGTCGCGATCGCCCTCTCGGAGCTCGACCTCACGTACGTCGTGCTCACCTCCGTGGACCGGGATGACCTCCCGGATGGCGGGGCGTCCCACTTCGCGCGCACGGTGCGGGAGATCAAATCCCGCCGCCCCGAGATGATCGTGGAGGCCCTGATCCCGGACTTCCAGGGGGACCTTGCGGCGGTCCGCAGCATCGTCGACGCGGGCGTCGACGTCCTCGACCACAACGTGGAGACCGTGGAGCGCCTCCAGTCCAAAGTGCGGGACCCGCGCGCGAACTACCGCCAGAGCCTCCGGGTCCTGGAGGGCGCGAAGGGGATGCGGGAGGGGCTCTTCACGAAATCCTCGATCATGCTGGGGCTCGGGGAGTCGGAGGACGAGGTCGTGGCGACGATGCGGGACCTCCGCGGGGTGGGCGTCGACATCCTCACCCTCGGCCAGTACCTCCGCCCCTCCAGCTGGCATCTCGCGGTGGAGGCGTACGTGCCGCCGGAGGCGTTCGACCGGTACCGCGAGATCGGCGAGTCGATGGGCTTCCTCTACGTCGCGAGCGGACCCCTCGTCCGCTCCTCGTACCGCGCGGGGGAGTTCTTCTTGGAAAAGGTTATCCGCGGCCGGAGAAATCTCAACGGGAAGGCGGGCTGATCCCGGTGGTCGAGGAGGAGATCTTCCGCATCGTGAAGCCGGACGGGAGCTTCGACGCCGCCCTCGACCCGCGGCTCCCGGAGAAGGATCTCCTGAGCCTCTACCGCGGGATGCTCCTCGTGCGGACCCTTGACAACCGGATGCTCTCCCTGCAGCGGCAGGGCCGCATCGGGTTCTACGTGCCGTCCACGGGCCAGGAAGCGTGCCAGATCGGCGCGGTGTTCCCCCTGAAGAAGGAGGACTGGGTGTTCCCCGCGTACCGGGAGCCGGGGGCGGGCCTGTGGCGGGGGTACCCCTTGCCGCTCCTCGTCCACTCGTTCTTCGGGGACGCGGAGGACATCTCGAAGGGCCGCCAGATGCCGAATCACTACGGGAACAAGGACGTGAACCTCGTCAGCGTCTCGAGCCCCGTCGGCACCCAGATCTCCCTCGCGGTCGGAACGTCCTGGGCCGCGAAGATCCGGGGGGAACGGATCGTCGCCCTCACGTTCTTCGGGGACGGCGCGACCTCGGAGGGGGACTTCCACGCGGGGATGAACTTCGCGGGCGTCTTCAAGACCCCGACGATTTTCTTCTGTCAGAACAACCAGTGGGCGATCTCCGTCCCGGTGGAGCGGCAGACCGCGTCGAAGACCCTCGCGATCAAGGCTCAGGCGTACGGGTTCGAGGGGGTGCGCGTGGACGGGAACGACGTCCTCGCGGTGATCGAGGTCACGAGCCAGGCCGTCGAAAAGGCCCGCGCGGGCGGGGGCCCGACGATGATTGAGGCGGTCACATACCGGATGGGGCCGCACTCGTCGAGCGACGACCCGACGCGGTACCGCCCCGCCGCGCAGGTCGAGGAGTGGCGGCGGAAGGACCCGATCACCCGGTTCAAGGCGTACCTGGAGAAGCGGGACCTCTGGGACGAGATTGACGACGGACACCTCCAGAAGGAGCTCGAGGACGAGATCACGGACGCGATCCGGGTCGCGGAGAAGACCCCGCCCCCGCCCCTGGAGACCGTCTTCACGGACGTGTACGCGGACATGCCTCCGCACCTCCGGGAGCAGATGGAGGAGTTCATGAAGAGCGGGGAGCGCCGGCGGCCCGAGATCAGCGACAAGTTCCCGCTGTGAGGTGGCGGGCCTTCGTCGCGCTCCGGTAGGGGGGATACGCATCGACGTGATGGGCGCGAGGACGGTCCGACTCAAGGACGGGCGACTCGCGACGATCCGCCCCGCCACGGAGGCGGACGCGGCGTCCCTGCAGGAGAACATCAACGCAATCGGCGCGGAGATCGACTTCATCCTCACGGAGGGCGTGGGGAACGACGTCGAGCACGAGAAGGAGTGGATCCGCCAGTTCGACGGGATGAGCTCGGTCCTGTTCGTGGCCGTCGTGGACGGGAGGCTCGTGGGCCAGGCGGACGTGCACCCGGGCCGGCCTCCGAAGGAGAGCCACGTCGGCACCCTCGGAATCGCGATCGCGAACGGGTACCGGAGCGTGGGCCTCGGGCCGGCCCTCATGGAGCAGTGCCTCGAGTGGATGCGGGACCGGCAATTCAAGAAGGCGTCCCTCCAGGTGTTCTCGACGAACGCGCGGGCGATCGCCCTGTACAAGAACCTGGGGTTCGAGATCGAGGGGATCCGTCCCCGCCAGTACCGGATCCGCGACGCGTGGGTGGACGATGTCCTGATGGGGCGATGGCTCGGGTAGGCCCCCGTCACCCCACGCTGAGGGTGAACACGAGGAACGTGGAGCCGCCGTCGTCGTCCGTGACCGTCAGGCTCACGGCGTAGGTCCCCGGGGTGACGTACGTGTGCCCGCCGATGTCCGTCAAGGAGACAGAGAAGCCCCACGGGCTCGGGTACGGGTCGGGACCGATCCCATCGTTGAACACCGTGCGCACGTCCGTCGTGCCGTCGCCCCAGTCCCACGCGATCGTGACGTCGTCCGATCCTGGGTCCGCGATCGATGCGACGAGGGCGAGGCTGCCTCCATAGACGAGCCTCTGGAGGTCGGGCACAATCCACGAATACGTGTCGACGTGCCCGACGTTGAAGACATGATGGAGCGTGACGTTCGTGCCGTCCGACAAGCCTAGGATCAGCCACGCGGGGTTCGCACCGTTCACCTGGCCGTTCACGGGATCGTCCGCGGGCGTGTACTCAATGCGGGCTTCGTATGTGCTCGTGACGTCGAATGCGACGGCCCCGAGCGTGGCGATCTGGTCGTCCGGGCTCCCGGGCATCCGCATGATCGTCGTGTTGGCAATCTCGGATCCGTCCCTCATGAGCCTCAGTGTGACGTCGTGGTACTTCTCCCCCGCCACCCGGAGGGCCACCGTCGCCGAAGCCGTGTTCGTTGCGATGGACGCGGTGGGCGGCGTGTTGTGGACCGTCACGCTCAGGGAGTCGCTCACGGTGAAGTACGAGCCCTGGCTCGTGTTCGCGTCCGCGGCGATGTCGTCGTAGATCTGCCGGAGGTTCGAGGCCGTCGCGGAGCTGAAGTACCGCCCGCCGGTGTCCGAGGCGATCTTCTTCATCAGCTTGATGCTATCCACCTCGACGATGCTCAGCCCCACGGTGTAGATCGTGACGCCGAGGTCCTTCGCGAGGTCGATCCCGCGGGGGATGTAGAACGGGTCCCGGAAGTTCTCCGTCTCCGCCCCCGTGAGGAAGATCATGATCCACCGGTGGCTCGCGTCCCCGTAGTCCCGGAGCTCGTACAGGGAGACGAAGAGCCCGGACGCCAGGTAGAGCCCGCCGGCGCTGTCGATCGTGTCCACGTTCGACTTGATCCGCGCGTAGTCCATCCCGAGATGGTCCCCGCGGACGAGGCGGCCGACGACGTCCATGTCGACGACCGCGCCGCGGTCGTCCGGGACCATCCAGTCCACGTAGTCCTTCACCGCGATCTTGCGGTGGTCGAGCGGGTCCCGCCACTGCATTGAGTCCGAGCTGTCGATCGTGAAGATCATGTCCTGGGCGGGGCGGTCCATCCCGGAGACCTTCCCGAAGCCCCGCACGTTCATCACGACGCTGTACACGCCGTCGTCCCCGAAGGCGGTCGTCGGGTTCCGGCCCGCGAGGTCGATGTCGTTCGTGGGGTTCCCGTCCCCGTTCGAGTCCACGGCGGGGTCGAGGTCCCAGCTGACGGCGGTGATCGACGCGTCCCCCGTGATGTCGATCCGCGGGTGGAACTGGAAGGACTCGTTCTCCCCGACGGCGATGTCGTCCCCCGCCGTGATCTGGGCGAGGCAGTCCCCGATCGCGAACCGCGACCGGGCGATCTCGACGAGGTCGCTGATCGGGAAGCCCACGAGGGCCTCCGCGAGGACGATGTAGAGCCCGCGGGGCACGAACATCCCCTTGTTCAGCTCCTGGCCGTTCGGGTCCCACGCCCGCCACTTCTGGTCCCAGGTCCAGGACATGGAGTCCCCGGGGTCCAGGTGGAAGCCGCCCATCTGCCAGTCCCGGACCATGCGGACGGTCCCGATCGTCTCGTTCTCGACCTCGAAGTCCGGGCGCGAGCTGTACACGAGGGGCGCGGAGCCGACGTTCTTCAGGGTGATTGTGATCGTCTGGCCGGGGAGGTAGCAGTTCTTGTCCGTCCGGACCCTCCCTTGGCCGAGGGGCAGGCCCGCGTCCGGGCCCGGCGGCGCGGGGGAAGCAGGACCCACGGACGACGCGAGGACCGTGAGTGCCGCCAGCAAGAGAACGATCGCCACGGCTACCGCCGGAACGGGACCCCTGAAGGACACGCTGACCCCCTCCTTTCCCCGGGAATGGATTCGGTGGGCTCGATAAATAGGTTTGCCAGCGGCCGGAGGGCCCCGGGCTACTTCGCGGCCTTCACACGCGACGCGATCGCGGTCCCGACCTGGGAGCACTTCGCGGTCCCGCCGAGGTCGTACGTGAGGACCTTCCCCGCCTTCAACACGTCCACGACCGCCTTCTCGACCGCCGCGGCGGCCTCGCGCAGAGCCTGTTCCTGCCGTCGGCGGCCGAGCCAGTCCAGCATCATCTGGACGGCGAGGATCATCGCCATCGGGTTCACCTCGTCCTTCCCCGCGTGCTTCGGGCTCGAGCCGTGGACCGGCTCGAACATCCCGTGCGCGTCGCCGATGTTCCCGCCCGCGGCCATCCCCATCCCGCCCTGGAGGACCGCGGCGAGGTCCGTCGCGATGTCCCCGAACTCGTTCGGCGCGACCGCGACGTCGTAGGCCTCCGGGGAGCGGACGAGCCACTGGAGGAACGCGTCGATGTACGCGTAGTCCTTCGCGATCCCCGGGTAGCGAGTCGCAACCTCGTCGAACACGTTCCGGAAGAGCCGGTCCCCCGCCACGACGTTCGACTTGTCCACGCACGTGACGCGGGACTTCCCGTCCCCGGGCGCGCCCTTCCGGGATCTAGAGAGCTCGAAGGCATACCGGATCACGCGCTCCGCGCCCTTGCGGGTGATCACGCGGCTGTCCACCGCGAGCTCGTCGACCCCGCCTCGGGAGAGGAACCCGCGGGCGGGCGTGTACAGGCCCTCCGTGTTCTCCCGCACGATCACGAAGTCCACCTTCCCGGGCTCCCACACCTGCTTGAACGAATCGTGGACCTTGTGGCGGACGTTCGGGTACAGTTTCGTGGGCCGGACGTTCGCATACAGATCGAGGCCGAAGCGCAGTCCGAAGATCACCCCCGCGCCCGCCAGGTCCCCGTTCGGGAGGCGGGCCTCCGGGATCCCGACGGCACCGAGGAGGATCGCGTCCGCGGCCTTGCACGCCTCGAACGCGCTGTCGGGCCACTCCTCCCCGGTGTCGAGGTAGTGCTGCCCGCCACAGGGGTACGGGGTGAGTTCGAAGGAGAGGCCGTAGGCGGACTCCACCGCCTTCAGCACCTTCACGCCCTCCCGCATCACCTCGGGTCCGGTACCGTCCCCCGCCAGGAGGACGATCTTCAGGGCCATCGCCGCCGCGATGCTGGGCCTCCGGCTTAAGGTTTCTCCGGGGGTCACGCGGGCGGCTTCGACGCGAGCTCCTTCCTCAACTTCGGCACGAGCCCGCCCGCCTCGAGGATCTCCAAGACGTTTGGCGGGAGCGCCTTGAATCGCATCATGGAGCCGTCCGGGAGATGGATCTCCCCTCGCGCCATGTCGAGATCCACGACGTCACCCGCCTTCAGCTTCGTCTTCAGTCCCGGGCACTCCAGGACCGGGAACCCGAGGTTGATCGCGTTCCGGAAGAAGATGCGGGCGAACGAGTTCGCGAGGATCGCGGAGATCCCGAGAGTCTTCAGGGCCACGGGAGCCTGCTCCCGGCTCGAGCCGCACCCGAAGTTGTCCCCCGCCACGATGAGATCCCC
>JAIBJG010000107.1 GCA_020029475.1 Methanobacteriota archaeon
ATCGCGCACAGGACGACCGCCGCGGCCCCGTCGCTGAGCGGGGCGGAATCGAAGACCGTGAGGGGCTCCGCGACCCACCCGGACTTCAGGACCGTCTCGATCGTGATCTCTTTCTGGAACTGGGCGTTCGGATTGAGGGAGCCGTTCTTGTGGTTCTTCACCGCGACCTGGGCCATCTGCTCCCGGGTCGTCCCGTGCTCGTACATGTGCCGCCGGGCCATCATCGCGTACAGCCCCGCGAACGTCGCCCCGAAGACGGTCTCCCACTCCTGGTCCGCGGTCGCGCTCAGGATCTCGCCGGCCCGGGCGTCCGCGACGTCCGTCATCTTCTCCGCGCCCCCGACGATCACGATGTCGTGGAGGCCGGACCCGATCGCCATCGCGGCCTGCAGGATCGCGATCGCCCCGCACGCGCCACCGCCCTCGATCCGCACCGTGGGGAGGTGCTGGTCCGCGAGCCCGGAGTAGTCCGCGACGAGGGCGCTCACGTGCTCCTGGTCGATGAACTTCCCCGCGCTCATGTTCCCGACGTAGATCGCGTCGAGGTCCTGCGCGGTGATCCCGGAGTCCTCGATCGCGAGGAGCCCCGCCTCGATCCCGAGGTCCCGGAACGACTTGTCCCAGAGCTCTCCGAAGGGCGTCTCGCCGATCCCGATCACGGCGACCTCCCGCATCCTATGCCTCCTTCATCAGGATCTTCCCGCGGTACTTCGCGTACCTCGCGTAGTCGAGGGGCACTCCATCCTTCACCATGGAGTCCATCGACCGCGGGCCCTTCTTCAGGCCCTTGATCTCGTCCGTCACCGTGAGGTCGAACGCGTCGCTCCCCGCCCCGCTCCCGTACCCGACCGCGAAGACCCGGTCCCCGGGCTTCGCGATGTCGAGGATCGCGCACAGCCCGACCATGATCGCGCCGCTGTACGTGTTCCCGATCTCCCGCACGAGGAGGCCCGTGTCGATCTGCTTCTCGTTGAACCCGAGCTGCTTCCCGACCCGGAGCGGGAACTTCCCGTTCGGCTGGTGGAACATGGCGAAGTCGTAGTCCGCGGGCTTCAGCCCCGCCTTCTTCGACAGGAGCTCGGCGCACGCGAGGACGTGCTTGAAGTACGCGGGCTCCCCCGTGAACCTCCCGCCGTGGCTCGGGTACCGCTGCCCCTCCCGCCGCCAGAAGTCCGGCGTGTCGGTCGTGTACGAGACCGTGTGGTTGATCGTCGCGATCGGCCGCTCCGTCCCGATGAGGAACGCGGCGGCCCCCGCGCTCGCGCTGTACTCGAGGGCGTCCCCAGGGGCCCCCTGGGAGGTGTCCGCCCCGATCGCCATCCCGAACCGGTACATGTTCGACAGGGTGAGGCCCATGCACGTCTGCATCGCGGCGGTCCCCGCCTTGCACGCGAACTCGAAGTCCGCGGCCGTCATGATGGGGGCCGCCTCGATCGCTTCCGCGACGATCGTCGCGCTCGGCTTCACGGCGTACGGGTGGCTCTCGGACCCGACGTAGATCGCGCCGACGTCCGTGGGCTTCACCCAGGGGACCCGGGCCATCGCGGCCCGCGCGGCCTCGACGGACATCGTGATCACGTCCTCGTCCGGCCCCGGGACGCTCTTCGCCCGGATGTTCAGTCCCTTCCCCATGGCGACGCCGTCGTTCCCCCAGACCGCCCCGATCACCTCGGGCGTGATCCGGTACCGCGGAATGTACCCGCCATAGCTCACGATCCCCACGGTCATGTCATCCGCTCCAGTCGTTCGATCAGCGTCGGTGGATCCAGTTCCGTCCGTGCGAGGACGATCCCCTCGAGCTCCGCGAGCTTCACCGCGAGGTCGTCGATGTTCTCCGGCTGCACGTACACGACGAGGGCCGGCTTCAGGGGGTGGGCCTTGATCGCGATCATCGGGGACCGGCCGTACTTCACCCCGGTGAACAGGAGGGCCCGCTCGCTCGAGCTGCCGTAGATCTTCAGGTAGTCCGTCGCGTCCAGGGTCGTGATCGCCTTGATCGAGTCGATCACCGTGTACCCGTTCAGCACCCGCCGCAGGGTCGTCGCGTGGGTGAGGGGCCGCCCGTCGATCTTCCGGAGGAAGTCCGCGGCCCGCATCCCCATGGAGAACTCCTTCATGCTCGGGATCACGTCGCTGAACTCCTCGTACCGCTTCGCGACCTTCTGGCCCGTCCGCCGGTCGATCTCCAGGATCGCGTCCACGAGCTTCTTGATCGTCCGGATCCCGGGGGAGTTCCTCCGCCCGGACTCGTAGTCACTGATGACGCTCGGCGAGACGCGCATGTGCCTCGCGAGCTCCGTCTGGGTGATCCGGAACTCCGTCCGCCACTTCCGCATCGTGTTCCCGGGGGCCTCGGAGAGGGTGATCTCCCCGGCGATCTTCTCCCGCAAGACACTCTGCACGTTGCGCGGACAAGATTCACTCTATATAAGGATGTCGAACTTCCTATCGGCAATGTGTGTAATCGGTTCAGGGGGTCCGTCGGGGCCTGTGGGTAACGGTGAACCGCCCCTTCGCGCCACGGCCCATGTCGAACGAGACCTCGTTCTCCTGGAAGAAGACCTCGCGTCCGAGGATGGGCTCCGGCGGGAGGCCGGCCTTCGTCGGGACCCAGAGCGGGATCTTCAGGGCGGGGGTCCGCCCCGTTGGAACCAACACCTCCAGGAGGACGGAGGTCCGGAATACGGGCGTGCTTCCGGATACGCCGAACACCCGGTCCCTCGTGGAGAGGTCTAGTCCGAGGGCCCTCGCAAGCGGGAGTCCGACCATCGAGATGTCTGCCCCGGTGTCCAAGAGCATCGTCGCCCGGAACGAACCCATTGGTCCGGTGAGAACGACGGGCAGGTTCGGTCGGAGGACTCGCTCGCCGCTGATGCGGATCTCCGCGAACTCAAAGGAGTGCCCGGGCGCCAACGCGGTCCCCTGCGAGGGCGAAGTGGGGCTCCTTGGGTACCCGATGGATGAACGGCGTCACGCCCGGGGGCAATTTCGCCTTCCGGATCGCCTCGTCGAGGTCCTTGTCCGCCGCCAGGATCCTCTTTTGGCTCACGACGATCCACTTCCCCTTGTACTTCGTGAGGTCCTTCCCGGAGAGCCACTTGAAGTCGCTGTATCCCGACTCGCTCTTCACTCGAGATTCCCTTCGCGATGTCGCCATGGACGTCTCGGGCTTGAGAACGACGTCGGACCTTATGAATGTCACTCAGACGATTCTCGGCAGGAGGTCTATCGCTGGGCCACCTCGACCGCGATTCCCTTCCGTCGCAGCGCGATCCCGGCGAAGACCCCGAGGAGCCCGCCGACCGAGAACCCCGACAGCACGATGAGGACGGAGTTCACGTCGAGGGCCAGGAGGAGGCCCGTGGCGAGCTGCGCGACGATCCCCGTCCCGAGGACGCCGGAGATCAGTGCGATCCCGGACCCCTGCGCCCGGCTCATCCCGGTGACGATGCCGAGGAGGATGCCGAACAGGAGGGGGGAGACGAAGAGGAGCAGCGGGTCCGCCATGGATTCCCACGGGGCGGGACGGGACGCGGTCCCGATGAACCTATCGCCGCCCTTGCGGGAGGCAGCCGCGACGCGTTCGCAGCATCCGATACATACGGTTTCCGGAGAACCCTTTTGCACCGGGATGCCCCATCCCCGGTCGCATTCTGGGGAGGAGTCGTATGCCACAGGAGAAACCGAAGGATGCATCCAAGGACAAGCCGAAGGAAGAGAGGCGTGAGGAGGCGTCCCGACCGGAGGACAACTCTCAGAGTTTCGGGATCGCCGAGATGAACCGCTGGTTCGATGAGCCGCTGCGGGAGTTCGAGAACCTGTTCCGGGACCCGATGCAGTGGCCCTGGGGCGCGCCCGGAGGGAGGGCGCCGTGGGCGAACCTGATGCGCCCGTGGACCGCCTCCGCGTTGCTGCCGCGGATGGCGGAGATCCGGCAACCCCTCGCGGACATCGAGGACAAGGGCGCGGAGTTCGTCGTCACCGCGGAGATGCCCGGGATCCCGAAGGAGAACGTCGAAGTGAACGTGACGCAGGACTCCGTCGAGATCCGCGCGAAGGCCCAGACGGAACAGGAGGACAAGGAGAAGGGGTACTACCGGAAGGAGCGCGTGTTCAAGGAGCTGTACCGGCACCTCCCGCTCCCTTCGGCGGTGATCCCGGAGAAGGCGGAGGCGAGGATGGAGAGCGGGCTCCTGAAGATCCGCCTGCCAAAGAAGGACCCGACGCGGGGGCCGAAGAAGCTCAGCGTGAAGGTCGAGTAGGGATTCGAGAATTCGCGACGGGGCGGACCGGCCGGGGAACCCTTATAGGCATCCCTCGGTTACATCGGCCCGCCCCGGGTCCGTGGGGTAGCTTGGTCTATCCTTGGTGGTTCGGGACCACTAGACTCCGGTTCAAATCCGGACGGACCCATTCCTACTTTTCGCAAGGTCGACTGGCGTCTTTGGGGTTTCTTCCATTTCACCACCCGAAAAAGTGAGGGGTGTGTGACCCCTCACGCCGCGGTTCTCCCCGATATGAGTCCAGCGGAAGCCGTGTTCCTATGAAGACAAGCGAGGCCGGAGAGGGTCGTTCCCGCCTCCGAAAGGACACCGCGTGACCGAGGCAACCTTATAAGGCGCTATCAA
>JAIBJG010000049.1 GCA_020029475.1 Methanobacteriota archaeon
AGCACGGGCAAGGCGTGTTCCAGCGGCTCAACGCCTCGGTGCTCCCCCAGCTCGGGGACTTCAACAAGGTCTACGACAACGGACCCCTCGAGGCGTTTCGCACCCCCTCGTCCCGGTAGGATTCCGACAAGATCGAGAGCGGGTCTCGGAAATCGCCACGGGTACCGAAGCGGTCTTTAGGCGAGACTCGCCTCCCCAAGGCGTGAGCGACTTCTTGTTCTCGGACGGGCCGATCCAGACGCTCCAGAAGTACGCCTCACCCCTGCTGGATGCCTTCTTCTGGGCGGTGACGAACACCGGGAGCGCCCTTCTCCTCTTCGTCCTCGCGGTACTCGTCTACTGGCTCCTGGACAAGAGGACGGGCCTCCTCCTCGCCGTGGCCCTCCTCATCAGCTCCGCAGTGAACGGCGTCCTGAAGCGATTTTTCGGGATGCCCCGTCCACCGGAGGCGGTCCAGAAGATCGTTGCCGAGGGGAATGGATTCCCGAGCGGCCACGCGCAGCAATCGTCGTCCCTCTGGAGCGTAGCCGCGTTCCGGCTGAGGAAGATGTGGATCCCCCTCGCCATCGTCGCCATCCCTCTCATCTCCCTCTCTCGCGTGTACCTCGGGGTCCACTTTGTCGGGGACGTCCTTGGTGGGGTCGCGATCGGGATCGCGATCGGAGCCCTCACACTCCTCGCTGCGAAGACCCTGCCCTGGTCGCGCCTCCCGGAGGCAGCAAAGTTCGCCCTTGCGGGGGTCATCCCTTGTGCGGCCGCCGGAGTCCTCGCGGTTCTCGGAGAGCCCGTCGTTACCTCCCTTGGACGTCTCTCCGGCGTCGCGGTCGGCTTCTTGATCGAGGAGAAGTGGGTTCGGCTTGCCGTACCCGCCCGGCGGTCGTCATTGGTTCTCCGGGTCGCCATCGGAGGCCCGGCGCTGGCGGGATTGCTGACGGCAGCCGCGAGGCTCCGGGACCTCCCGGTCATCGCGTTCGGATTCGAAGCCCTCGTAGGCCTGGCCGTGATGGCGGGACTTCCGTGGGTGTTCGTCCGACTCGAGCCGCTCGCATTCTCCGCGTGGCGGAGGATTTTCTCAAGGGAGGGAAGTGTTTAAGTCGGGGCAGACGCGTCCGAGGAAGACATGCGTCTCCAGTTTCAGGAGCGCCCGTGGGACCTCGTCCTCATCGCCGCGCTCACGGCGACGCTTTCCGTAATTCTCCTCGTGGCGGGCGTGGGGAACATCGCGGCGATCTTCCTCTTCCTCTTCGCCCCAGGGTACATGTTCGCGGCGGTGGTCTTTCCCGGTCCCCAGGGGATCGGCTGGACGGAGCGGCTCGCCCTGAGCGTGGGACTCAGCCTGGCCTTCGTTCCCATGGTCGCGCTCCTCCTCAGCTTCACGCCGTTCGGCATCGGCGTCTCGTCCCTCGTTGGCGGGATCTCCCTCTTCACCTTGGGGCTGGCCGCGGTCGCGTTATGGCGGAGGATGGGACTCCCTGCGAACGAACGCCTCCGGTTCGCAGCGGACCTCGCCTGGCCTGAATGGTCGGGACAGGGATCGGTGGAGAGGGCGGTCACCATCGGTCTGGCCGCCAGCGTCGTGTTCGCAGGCGCTGCCCTCGCCTACGTCCTCTTCGTCCCGCGGTCCGGGAATACGTACACGGAGTTCTTTCTGTTGGGCCCGAACGGGACCGCCGAAGACTACCCCGAGAGACTGAACGTCTCGGAGCCCGCCGCGGTCACGATCGTGGTCGTGAACCACGAAGCTGCGAACGTCTCGTACGTGGTCCGAGTGGATTTGGTGGGGGTCCGGACCGTCTTCAACGGAACGACCGGGCGTAACGAGACCATCGAGGTGAACCGCACCTCGTGGGGATCTTTCTCCATCGCACTCAATGACGGTGAATCGTGGGTCCAGGCGTACCCGTTCGCAATCAATGACGCGGGCCACTGGAGGATCGACTTCTACCTGTTCCGGAATCCCGATCTCCTGACAACATATCGTGATCTGCGGCTCGTCCTCGTCGTCGGAGGGCCGTAGGACCGAGCTCTCGTTCATTCGTCCCCGGGAACTGACGACTCCGATTCCTCGGACGCGAAGAGAGTACGCCTAGAGGGGCGGTCAAAAACCGTTCCAAAGGCCGGAAATAGGGTACGGATGGATTCCCACACTCCGCCAATCCTCGGGAGAAGGGGGAGACTCGCACGGGGGGGTTCGCGATGGAGTTTGAGACATCACTAGCGAAGCGTGTCGCCCGACAGGCAGCCGAATCTGATGGAACCGGACTCCGATTTCGCTCGACCGGCAGGCCCGCGGTACTCCGCGTGCTCGTCCGTTTCTGCGTCTCGATGATGGTCCTCGTCCTCGTGTCGGGCGTGCTCGCCCCGTTCACGACCGCGTCTGCCGCCCTGGTGGCGACGGTCTCCACGGACCAGGTTTCGTACCTTCCCGGTGAACAGGTGGTCATCACCGGATTCGGGTTCATCCCGGAGGCGAATATCCTGGTGACGGTCACCCTCCCGAACGGGCAGAACGACTTCCTCACTGCGAACTCCGACAGGTTTGGCGCGTTCGAGACGACGTACCAGGTTGAGGGGCTGTCGGGGGACTACACGGTCGCGGCCACGGACGGGTTCTCGACGGCGATAACGGTGTTCGCCGACGCGATCCAGATTCAGTACAGACAGTGCGCGACGGACGTGAACGACAATGGTCTCGTCGATACACCGTTGTGTGACTGGATCGCGGACGGTGTGCGAAAAGAGAACGCGATGCTCGCGGAGGGCAACACCCCGCCGCCATACCCGCCGCGGATTCCTGGCCACACGACGTATCGGGTGCTGTTCGAGGGCCTCGATGCAGGAACGTATGACTGGACAATCACGTACAACTTCACGAAGGAGGGAAAGGTGATCTGGGACTTCCTCACCACAGCGTACGGGGTCGAGGATTCGAACCTGTGCATCGACCTTCCCTCAGGCTTCACCGTCTCGACGTGCACGACCTTGATCGCATCGGGCCCGGATGCCTACACGTTCCCGTTCGACGACGAAACCGTTGGCGCCGCCCTCGGAGAGGGAACGGTTGCGGACCGCCAGCAGGCGCATGACTTCGCATTTACCGAATACAGTGCGCGGACCATGAAGCTGTACGGGGCGGACATCATCGGAATCCGGAACCTCGACCGCACGGGTCCAGTTACCGGGGACAGCTCGGATCAGGTCGTTGTCACGTTCACGAAGTCGAGCCCCTCGAGCAAAGCTGCGATGGCCCTCTGGGGCGCCCACCTCGGCATGGGCGCGGCGCCACCGGTGGGGTACGCCCCGGCGAAGGGCGCCTCCGGCGACCGGGGCGAGACCGTGAAGATGACGATGGAAGACCTGGCGCGGCTCACGGATCCCGTCCAGGGGGACCTCCTCGCGGGGGGGACCGTGCGGCAGGGGAACGCCCGGATCATGGCGGGCGGAAGCGTCGAGATCCAGAGGGTCAACATCGTGGTGCAGACCGTCACGAGCGGGCCCTCACTGATGACCGGCTTTGGGGTCGTCGGGAGCCCAGGGATTGGGACCTTCTCGCTCGGCGGCGCGATCGCTCCCACCCTCTCTAGCGTGAAGTCCATCAGCCTGTCTGCGGGGCTCTACGGAATTTCTGACTTCGCGACTCCCCCGGGCTGGCGGTTCACGTCCCTGACCTGCTCCGACCCGGATGGGGGGACCACCGTCAGCGGATTCACCGCGATGATCGACGTGGACACGCGCGAGGAGGTTACCTGCACGTTCACGGCGACGCAGCTCGGAAAGATCGTCATCGTCAAGGACGCGGTGCCCGATGCGGCCGACGCGTTCGGCTTCGCCCGGAGTTGGGGGGACGACTTCCACCTGATCGACGACGCTCCGGACTCCGCGACGAATTCGGCCTCCTTCGACGAACTCCCTGCAGGGACCTATCTCGTCACGGCGCTGACCGCAAACGATGGCCCGGAATGGGATCTGGCGGGGATTGTGTGCTCGGACCCCGACGGGGCCACCTCAACCACCGGCCCGACCGCGACGATCGACCTGGATCCCGGCGAGACGGTGATCTGCACTTTCACGAACGTCCACCGAGGAAGCCTGATCGTGGAGGCCCAGACCCTGCCGCAGGGAGCGACTACCCCGATCACCTTCTCTGGCGACGTGAGCGGGGAGATCTCGGATGACGAGGTACTCGTCGTTTCGAACGTCATCCCCGGAACGTACACATCGACGCAGGTGGGTCCAGCACTCGGGTTCGACCTCACCGGGATCGAATGCAGTGACGGGGACAGCGTTGGCGACGTGGACGCCCGGACCGCAACCTTCCATGTAGATCCGGGAGAGATCGTCCGATGCATCTTCTACCTCACGCAGCGGGGGATGATTGTCACTCAGGTGCGCACAATCCCCGCGGGCGCGCCCGAACCGTTCACGTTCACGGGGGACACCCCGGGACAGGTTTCCGACGGCGGCGAGCTCGTCGTTGCGAACGTCCGGCCCGGGGTCTACACGACGACGCAAGCCAGTCTCGAAGGGTACGAGATCACATCGATCGTGTGTGACGATTCGGACAGCGTGGGCGATTCGCTCACGGGAGTCGCGACGTTCCGGGTCGACCCGGGAGAGACGGTCACGTGCGTTTTCACGAACTCCGCGCTCGGTGCCCTCATCCTCAACAAGAAGACAGTCCCCTCGGGCTCCTCCGAGACGTTCACCTTCACGGGCGACGCTGCAGGGATTCTGGGGGACGGCGGGACCCTCGCGATCCGGATCCTGAGGTCCGGCGTCTACTCGACCACGGAGTCCCTGACGGACGGTTGGGAATTGACGTCGATCGAGTGCGACGACGCGGACAGCTCGGGGGACGTGGCGCTGAGGACTGCGACGTTCCAGGTCGGCCCCGGCGAGACCGTTGCGTGTGTCTTCACGAACACGGCTCTCGGGGGGATTGTCCTCGTCAAGAGGACCGTCCCCTCCGGCTCGCTGCAGCCGTTCACCTTCACGGGTGACGCCGCAGGTACCTTGGTGGACGGCGGCCAAATTGCCATCCGAACCGTGCGTCCGGGGACGTATACGACAACCGAGTCCTCCCTGGAGGGCTGGGACCTCACGTCCATCGACTGTGACGACGGGGACAGTTCCGGAGATGTGGCGACGCGCACCGCGACCTTCAACGTCGATCCAGGAGAGCTGGTGACCTGCGTGTTCACGAGCACGCAGCGGGGAACGATTGTGGTCGCCAAGCAGACGATCCCCGCTGGATCCGCCGCCTTTTCGTTCTCGGGCGCATTGTCCGGGTCCATCTCTGACGGAGGCCAGCTTCTCGCGGCACACGTCGTCCCTGGAGAGTACACAATCTTCGAAGACCTCGCGGCTCCCGAGTTCGACCTGATCTCCATCGCGTGTGACGATGCGAACAGCGTTGGGAACGTCGCCCTCCGGTCAGCCCTCGTTCGCTTGGAGGCCGGGGAGAGGGTCACATGCACCTTCACGGACCGCCAGCGCGGCACGATCGTCGTGAGGGAGGCGACGATCCCGAGCGCAGCCGTCCAGGGCTTCTCCTTCTCGGGGACGGCCACCGGGACGCTCCGAAACGGAGAGTCGATCATCGTCACCTACGTTGTCCCTGGGACCTACACGGTGACCCAGGGAGACTCGTCCCCCGCCTTCGATCTCACAACGATTGCGTGCGACGACGGAAACAGCGCTGGCGATGTGCCCTCCCGGACCGCCACGTACCGTGTCGACCCCGGTGAGACCGTCACGTGCGGGTTCACGAACACGGCGAGGGGCCGGATCGTCGTGGAGAAACACACCATCGGCGGAGACGGCACGTTCCTGTTCGCGGTCGAGGGGTCCGCGTCCGCGTCCACGGCGATCGCGACCCTAGGCGGGACGGGAGGAGCGGTGTTCGGTCCCCTCCTGCCGGGGACGTACAGCGTGACGGAACGCGCGATGACACCCTTGTGGGCCGCCCGAAGTGCAACGTGCTCGGACGGGAGCCGCCCCGAATCCGTCGGGCTCAGCCCGGGCGAGGTCGTCACCTGCGCGTTCACGAACGTGCGCCCGAGCCTGGTCACCGCGGGGAACCGGTGCGAGTTCGATTCGGCGCCGGGCATCGAAGGGCAGCAGTTCCGCATCGTCTTGGCGCAGGACCCGGACGGTCCGGGCTACCGGGTGCAGTCCACGAAGCCGGGGAAGTTCAATCTCAACACGGTCCTCTCCGGAACACCGGGGGAACGAATCTCGTTCGAACTCCGGATTCCGTACCCCTTTGTCACGAAGGGACGCGATCCGGTCGACGTCTACGACGGCTTCAAGTCGAAGCACGACTGCCTCCGCGGAGCGAAGGAGGTGCGAGGCTTTGTTGCCACCCCGGAGTCCATCAAGTTGTCCTCATACGGGGTCCAGGAATTCGGCGAACACGCGACGATCCAGCTCAAGGGGGTCGTGCCGCGGACGGGCATCCTCTTCGCGACGGTGGAGCTGCAGTACGGGCTGAAGAAGGTCGGAGGTCTCAGCCGGAACGGAGGGAGCGACATCACGTCCTTCACCTCCGGGGCCGTACTGATCCCCAACCGGGGTGCCCACACGTTCGAGACCGTCGTGGGCGGCGTCGCCGTCGACTCCCAGACCCTCGAGAACACGAACGTCTTCAAGAAGAACCCCAGCATCGGCGGGTTCGCGGAAGACTCCGACGGGTCTGGGCGGGAGAACGTCAAGGTCGAGATCCGACGGAGCGACGGGAGTCTCGTCGTGGCCATCGTCACGGACGACGACGGAACGTTCTCCTACGCGTATCGGCACGTCGGCAAGGCCACAACCTTCTCCATCCGCGTGGAAGCCTCGAGCCTGCAGGTCTCCGTGTCCGTCCGGTCGAACGAGTACATCTGGGTCTCCTTACCCTGGACGTAGCCTCGAGGTCCACGCCGCACACAAGAATATCTGCCCCTCGGGGATTCCGGGCCGATGCTCAGGTTCAACCAGGTCGGGGAGCGGATCGCCGCGTCGACGAAGGCCGTGGGCCCTCCCCCGGCGTCCGCCAGAGGGGCGGTCAGCGTAGTCCTCCTGGGGTCGCGCGGTCCGCTCCGCGTCCTCCTGATCGAGCGCGCGGAGCGGGAGGACGACCCGTGGTCCGGCCAGATTGCGTTCCCCGGTGGGAAGCGGCAGCCCGGGGATCGCACCCCGCTCGACACCGCGAAACGGGAGACGAAGGAGGAGGTCGGCTTCTCCCTGAACCGGACCGCGCGGCTCCTGGGCGGGCTCCCCGCCCGATCCCCCGCGAACCGCGTCGAATGGGTCGTCGTCCCGTACATCTTCGCCCTCAGCCGCACCCCCCGCCTCGCGCCGGGGAAGGAGGTGGCACGGGCGTTCTGGGCGGATCTCGAAGCGCTGCCAGGGACGCTCCACAAGACGGTCATCCGGCTGCCGTTTGGGGAGATGGAGACCCCGGCGTTCGAGGTCGAAGGGATGCCTCTCTGGGGCTTCTCCTTCCGGGTCCTCTGTGATTTCTTCGACATCGTTGGATCGCCGGGGTCTACCGCCCGCCAGTATGGCACCCGGGCGAAGAGACCGATCCGGTCGGAGACGGACTAGGGCGCGGGCGGAGGCGGCGCGTCTGCGTACGCGACGATCCGGAACGCCCGCCGCTCGATGCGAACGAGCCCATTGCGGCTCATGTCCCGGAGGTGGTAGATCGCGAGCTGCCGGCTGATCCCGATCACGCCCGCCACGTCGCTCACCGACAACCCGCCACTCTCCTCCAAGTGCCTCAGGATCTGCTGCTGGACCTCGTGCATGCCCCCTCCGTCCTCGGGGACCCTTGCGTTCGCGGCGAAGAAGAGCTTCCGGGTCCCCTGGTTCTTCGACCGGATGAGACGGTCCCGCTCCAGCACGTTCAGGTGGTGCGTCAGCGTCCCGTTGTTGAGATGGAGGTTCCGCTTGATGTCCGTGTACGAGTCGCCCGGGTGGACGACGATGTACCCGTAGATCTGCCCACGGGTGAACTGGTCCAGCACCTCCTCCTTCTTCATCCGGGTGTACAGAGGTAGCACGAACCAGCTGATGAACGCCATCCTTCCCCGCTCCGTCCCCGCGATCGCGAGACCCGCGAACCACGCCGCGAGGGCCGTCGCGACCCACGCAAGGTCGAGGGAGGGCCGCGGAACGATGCGGATGGAACCCGTCGCGACGGCCTCGTTCCCCCCCGCGTCCCGGACCCGGAGCGTGACCGCGTAGTCACCGGCACTCCACCAGCTTGCATATGTGGCGGTCCGACCGTAGACCGTGGCCGTGCGCCCTCCCGACTCTAGGGTCCACGTGAAGTTCCCCGTCTCGTTGAACGCCGGATCGTTGTCCGTGGACACGCTCGCGTCGAGGACGATCGAATCATCCGCAAAAGCTTGGGACGTGAGGGTCATCCTCGCGGCGGGCGGGGTCCGATCGAGGACCGCCACGAGGAGCAGGTCCTGGTCCGTGTTCCCGGCGGCATCCGAGACTCGGAGGACGACCGGGTACGTCCCCGGGGTCGCGAACGTGTACGCCGCCGTCGGTCCAGAGAGAACAATTGGACGCGTGCCGTCGTCGAAGGTCCATTCGAACGTAGCTCCCGCAGGGAATGCGGGGTCGTTGTCGGAGCCGCCGCGGGCGTCGAACGAGACCGGGTCATCTTCGGAGACCGCGAGGTCCGGCCCCGCGAACGCCACCGGTGCCGTCACGTCTCCCGACAGGGCGATCGCCAGTCGGGTGTCCCCCGAGGGTGAAGTCGTCATCGCGCCGCTGCTCCCCCTGGACGAGGCGGAGGCCGTGTACGTGAAGACCGTGGTCGACGTCGAGGTCATCGCCATGGACCACAGCTCGATCCAATGCGCCCATCCGTCCCCGTCCGTGACCCGGTCGACGACCGGGAGGGGTCCGCCCCCGACCCGGACCGCCGCGTCCGGCACGGGGGTCCCGAACCGGTCCTTCACGAGGACGTGCGCGTACCACCACTCCTCGAGGCGGGACACGTCGTCGTAGACGCCATAGACCCGTCCCGTGGTCACGTTGTGCAGCTGCAGGGTCGCTGCCCTCTCGACCCGCGCGTCATCGATGAACGAGTCCGACACGGTCCCGTTCTCGAACCTCATCGCGGATCCGGTCAGGTAGATTCCCTCCGCGTTCGAGGTGATCGCGGTGGAGGCGAACGTCAGCATCGAGTCCACCGCCCGCACGCCGACGGCCTCGTTCATGGAGAACGAGGAGTGCGCGACGCTCACCGTGGATCCGTTCGCAAACAGACCCGATCGGGAATGCGAGGCAGCGACCCCCTCCAGATCGGCGGCCCCGCCCTCGACGCGCAGGGCTGTGGCCGCGTAGGAGATTGACGCGAATCTCAGGACTGCGAGCCCACTGACCCCGATTCCCTCCCAAAAGTTCGGCGCCGCGGATCCGTTCGACGTGAACTCGACGGGCGCCGCGCCCGAGCCCTCCACGACGATGCTTCCTCGTACCAACAGGCCCGTGCCCGCGTCGAAGCGGACGACAACGCCCGGCCCGATCGAGAGGGTCGAACTCTCGGGGACGACGGCCGTGGCGGTGACAATGTACGGGTTTCCTTCGGCGGTCCAGGTGCCCGTCACGTCGCCCGAGACGTACGTGGGCCCTCCCGCCGAGGCTCCCGGGGCGAGCCCCGCGAGCGCCAGCATGGCGACGCCGATTCCCAGGAGGAACGCGAGCCGCCGCATGGCCCCGATCACCGCAGGCTCCCGAGGAGTCCGAACCGCCGCCGCCACAGTCCGAGACTCCCCGCGAACGTCCCGCCGAGAGCAAGGACCGCCGTGAGGGGAGGATTCTCGATGAACACGGAGTAGATCCCGCCTCTGGCGTTTGCGACCTTCACGACGACCTTGTAGATTTCGGAGTACTGGTGCCCGTCCCAGGCGCGCGCGGAGATCACGTGCTCCCCGTTCTCGAACCCGCGCGTGTCCCACTCCCAGGCCCACGTCCGCCAGCTGTGGTCCGCGGACAGGTCGATCGCGCTGCGCCAATCCCGCTCGTCGATCCGGACCTGGACGAGCTTCACCCCGTGGTCGTCCGACGCAGTCCCGTGGACGAGGACGATCCCGTGGACCGTGTCGCCTTCCGCCGGGTGCTCGATGTGGACCTTCGGGCGGGTGTCCGGGTTCTCGAC
The DNA here is from genome assembly GCA_020029475.1 of Methanobacteriota archaeon. Lineage (GTDB taxonomy): Archaea > Thermoplasmatota > Thermoplasmata > RBG-16-68-12 > RBG-16-68-12 > EA-19. Next base: position 10,163 of record JAIBJG010000049.1, read on the forward strand.
CTTCACCTCGATGCATGAGAGCTCTGAGTACACGTCGCCGTCGAACGCCTTCGCGCAGACCCGGTGCGGGCCGTTGTCGTACCTCGTCGTGTCCCACACCCAGCCCCAGATGAACCAGGAGGCGTTGTCCGTGATGTCCTTCGCGACGTGCCACTCGCCCTCGTCGATCCGGACCCAGACCTTCTCGACCTTGTCCCCGAGGTCCGGGTCCCATGCGCGTCCATGGACGAGAAGCGCGCCCTTGACCTCGTCCCCGGAGTGCGGGTGGTCGATCCGGACCTCGGGGCGGTGGTTCTCCCCGTGCTCGTCGCACTTCACGAGCACCTCGAGGACCGCGACCTTCGAGTACGCCTCGCCGTCGAACGACCGCGCGTACACGTGATGCCAGTTCCGGTCCACGTGGGTCGCGTCCCACGTGTACATCCACGAGGACCATGTGTCGTCCGGGGACGTGTCCGTCGCGAGATGCCACTCCCCGGCGTCGATCTTCACCTGCACCCTCTCCACGCGGTCCCCAGTGTCGTGGTCCCCGGCGCGGCCCTTGATCACGACGACACCGCACACGGTCGAACCCTGCTTCGGCGCCGTGATCTCCACCCACGGCGGGGTGTTCCCGCCCTCGTTGTTCACCTTGACATGGATCGAGTCCCAGCCGACGTGCCCGTGGTCGTCCACCGCCTTCGCGTAGATCACGTGCTCCCCATTCGACACGGACCGGGAGTCCCAGGCGTACCGCCAGCTCCACCAGGAGCCGTTCCCGGAGGTGTCCTCCGCGTCGTAGACGGGCCCGTCCGGATCGATCCGGACCTTCACGGACACGACCTTGTGGTCGTCCGAGGCGTTCCCGGTGATGTTCACGATACCGCGGACCGTCGCGCCGTCGTCCGGGGCGGTGATCACGACCCGGGGCGCCTCGTCCTCCGGATTGTGGACGAACACCTCGATCGCCGTGTCCGCGGCCTGGCTCGAATTGTCGTAGGCGATCGCGACGACGTGGTGCCAGCCGTTGTCGAAGAGGGTCGTGTCCCATGTCCACGCCCAGGTCCACCACGTCCCGTTCCCGGACGTGTCCGTCGCGAGGGTCCGGTCGCGGGTGTCGATTCCGACGAGGACCTTGACGATCTCCCCGTCCACGTCCCAGGCGTTCCCCTCGACGGTCACGGTCCCTGAGACCGTCGAACCCCTGGGCGGGGCCGTGATCCGTACGTACGGATGCTCCCCCGCGCTCGCCGAGGGCGCGACGAGCCCTAGGGCCACGCCCGCGACCAGCACAGCAAATAGGACGACGGCAACCGACTTGTCTCCCTGAATCATGTTCCCCACCGTTGGACCCGGGGATGGCCCTGGGATACTTGGGTCGTGTTGAACGCGGTTTTCGCCGTATTTCAAACCTCTGGGAGGGACATCGAATCTAGGGCGCCCCGGAACGGCCCGAATAGGGTTAAATAGCCCGGCCCGCTTCGAGCGGTTCGCATGGCGGAGCAGCCGAAGAAGACCCGCACCTCGGCCCGCAAGATCAAGGACCGGTGGAAGGCGAAGGGGTGGTACAACATCCTCGCCCCCGAGATGTTCAACAAGCAACTCCTCGGGGAGACCGTCGCGGACGAATCCGGGAAGATCGTGGGCCGGATCGCGGAGGTGACGGTCCAGGACCTCACGGGGGACTTCAGCAAGATGCATATCAAGCTCCACTTCAAGGTCCACCACGTCCAAGGTCAGGACGCCCTCACGCAGTTCGTCGGGCACGCGATGACCTCGGACTACGTGCGCCGGCTCACCCGCCGGAAGCGGACCCGAACGGACGGGACGTTCGACGTCGCGACGAAGGACGCATGGAAGGTCCGGGTGAAGCCGATGGCGATCGCGGACCGGAGGATCCAGAGCTCGAAGCAGCGCGTGATCCGTCAGATCATGGAGCGCGTGATCCGCTCGACGGCCGCCTCCCAGTCCATGGGGGAGCTCGTGCGGGGGATGATCTCCGGCGAGCTCGCGAAGAACATCGCGATCGCGTGCAAGCCGATCCAGCCGATCTCCCGCGTGGAGATCCGGCAGTCCGAGGTGCTCGAGACGGGCGCGGTCCCGGAGCCGACGGCGGCGCCCGCGGAGGCGCCCGTGACACCCGCCCCCGAGGCCCCCGTCGCGCCGATGCCGGAGATGCCCGCCGCGGGGGAGCCGCCGGCAGCGGAAGAGGAGACGGAAGGCAGCCCTGAAGAGCTTCAGCCGGACGACCTGTGACGTTTCACGGTGTCGGGGTGGCTCAGCCTGGTGGAGCGTCGGACTCATAGGGACAACGAAGTTCTCTGACCATCGCTCCTGGGAAATCCGAAGGTCCGGGGTTCGAATCCCCGCCCCGACATCCTCCTATTTCGGTTTCACGGCCTCGACGATGAGGAAGTTCGGGAGCCGGAGCATGTCCCGGAAGTACCGGGGGAATCGCTCGAGAGCCTCCTTCTTCGGAAGCGGCTCCTCGTATCGCGTGACGTGGAACCCCGCGCCGTGGAGGGCCTCGAAGTAGTCCCGCATGGGGCGGTGGAACCCGACCGCGAGGAGTTCTCCCGGCGGGCCCCAGTACACCGCGACGCGATCGAAGTACCGGTCCACGGCGAGGTGCTGGCGGTCCTCGATCCGCTCAGAGTCCGCGGGCTCGA
>JAIBJG010000005.1 GCA_020029475.1 Methanobacteriota archaeon
CGTTCTCGGAGGGACGCTCGATTATCGTGAACAACAATCTCGGATGAACGCTTAAATAGCGGGCTCTTCATCGTTTCGCGTCGTGACCCTGCGGGCGAAGGCCTTCCCTCTTCTCTTCGCCGCCCTCCTCGTCGCGGGGCCCGCGCTGATCGTCCTCTCCACGCTCCCCGGACCGACCGCCCCCACGACCCCGACGATGAAGCGGGTCCCCCAGCACCTGATCATGCCGGCGCCCGGCTCGGAAGCGAACGTCCCCCACGTGGAATCCGGTCCCGCCCTCGGCGGGCGGCCCCTGGGGACCCGTGCGGCTGGCATCGACCCCGTCGTCGTGATCCCGGTCGAGTTCTCGGACCGGAGCCACGCCGCCGCCCACGACACCGCGTTCTTCGATTCCATGATGAACCCGCCGTCGGGCCCGAGCGTGAACTCGTTCTACCGGGAGAACTCGTACGGGACGTTCGGCTTCTCGGCGACCGTCGCGACCTGGGTCAGCAGCACCCGCACGATGTCGTACTACGGGGCGGACGGGTCCGGCGTCGACGACCAGACGGGCCCGATCTACCGGCTCGTGGCGGAGGCGGTCCAGCTCGCGGACTCGACCGTGAACTTCGCGAATTTCGACCGGGACGTGGACGGCGTCGTGGACCACGTCGTGATCGTCCACGCGGGCGGCGCCCAGGAGGCGAGCGCGAACACGAACCTGATCTGGTCCCACCGGTGGGCCGTGATCGACGGGGACCCGTCCCTCCCCGGGGACCAGCGGCTCGTCGCGGACGGCAAGCAGATCTACGGATACGTGATGGTGAGCGAGGACTCCCCGTTCGGCGTCGTCGCCCACGAGTTCGGGCACGACCTCGGGCTCCCGGACCTGTACGACACGGACGGCTCCAGCCTCGGCCTCGGGGTCTGGGACGTGATGGGCAGCGGGTCCTGGAACGGGAACCCCCGGGGCACCTCCCCCTCCCACTTCAGCGCGTGGTCGAAGATTCAGCTCGGGTGGGTCACGCCGTTCGAGGTCACCGCCCCCCTCCTGTCCCAGGCGATCCCCCAGGCGGAGAACAACTCCGCCGCGTACCGCCTCACGGTGAAGGACACGTCGAACGGGGACGAGTACTTCCTCGTCGAGAACCGGGAGCGCATCGGCTTCGACACCGCGCAACCCGGGGAAGGACTCCTGATCTGGCACGTCGACGACGCGATCCAGAACAACGACAACGACGCGCATCGCCTCGTGGACCTCGTCGAGGCGGACGAGGCGACCGGCGACTCCCCGGAGGGCGCGGGGGACCCGTGGGCGTCGAGCCCGATCGGGTTCGGCCCGGAGACGAACCCGAACTCGAACGGCTACGGGAACATCCGGACGGGCTGGAAGGTCCGGAACATCGGCGTGCAGGGAGCGGTGATGATCGCGGACCTCTCCCGGGACGTCGACGACGACCTCGCGATCCTGAAGATCACGCACCCGCTTTCCGTCCCCGTCGGCGGCGCCGTGGACGTCGCGGCGACCGTGCGGAACCAGGGGGCCCGCACGCAGACGAATCGGAACGCGGTCCTCCGGGTGTACCTCGGGTCCCTGACCCCCGCCGCGGAGGTGAACATCACGAACGCGACCCAACCCGTGGGGACGTTCGTGAATGGGGATTTCGTGTTCCGTGACGGCGCGTTCGTGAACCTCACGTGGCGGTTCACCGCCGCGTCCGCGGGGCGGTACCTCCTCGACGCTCGCGTGGACCTCCCAGGGGACGAGATCCTCGAGAACAACGAGCGGCTCGCCCACGTCACCGCCCGCATCCTCCTCCTCCAGAACGACGTGGAGTCCGGCCCCGCCTCGTGGACGACGCCGGGCCAGGCGTCGAACGACCCGTACCGGTGGCAGATCGTGAACGAGGGGGACCTGAGCGGGAACGGGAAGGCCCACAGCCCGTCGAACGCGTGGCGGTTCGGGTACTACCTCACCCTCCTCCCGAACCCGCTCCCGCCCCAGTACCACTACCTCGAGTCCCCCGCGGTCTCGATCTCCCCTGGGCCCCTGTACCTCGCGTACTACCAGGTGTACGACCTGTCCCGCACGGAGACGCCCACGATGAACGAGACGGACCACGCGTACGTCGAGGCGAGGGGGGACAGCGGGCCCTGGCAGCAGGTCGCCCACTTCCAGGGGAAGGACATCGCATGGCGGGCCGTGTCCCTCGACCTGGCCCCGTTCGTCTCCGGCGCCTCCACGGTCCAGGTGCGGTTCAACTCCTCGTCCGCGGTGATGCCCCAGAGCGGGGGCTGGTGGATCGACGACATCCTGCTCACCCCGACGCCCTTCGGCCGAGGGGTCGCCGTCCTCCCCGTGATCGCGGACCGGACGATCGAACCCGGCGCGGAGGCCGTCTTCACGTTCAAGGTCGTGAACGTCGGGGACTTTGACGACGAGTTCCGGTTCAGCGCGGCCCTCCCCTCCGGGTGGACCGCTGTCCTCGTGTCGAACTCGACCTCCGTCCTCCCGGTGGGCCAGACCCAGATCCGGGTCGCCCCGGACGCGGAATCGACCCTGCAGCTCCGGGTCCTCTCCCCGCCCGGCGCGCTCCGGGGGGCCGTGGAGCGGATTCCCCTCACGATCACCTCGACGAACGACGCGACGCAGACCACTGACTTCGTCGCGACAGCCCGCGTCGCGGACCCCCTCGGCCTCGGCGGGATCCAGAAGTACATCGTGTGGATCATCGTCCTGGGGATCGCCCTGATCGTGATCGTGATCCTCGTCGACCACGCGAAGTCCCGGAAGTTCCGCGGCCACATTCGCTAGCCCGGGGCAAAGGTTCATTCTCGCCCGCCCGGTCTCGCGGGACGTGTTCGTGGACCACCCGCTGATCCGCCGCGGGGCGATCGAGGAGCGGGACTACCAGCGGAACATCGCGGACGCCGCGTTGAAGCGGTCCACCCTCGTCGTCCTCCCGACGGGGATGGGGAAGACCGTGATCGCTGCGCGGGTGATCGCGGAGGTCCTCCGCTCCCACGGCGGGAGGGTCCTCTTCCTGGCCCCCACGAAGCCCCTCGTCGAGCAGCACGCGACGTTCCTGCGGGACGTCCTCATCGTAGACTCGGACCGGATCGCGGTCTTCACGGGAGAGGTGACGGCCCCCGAGGAGCGGGAGCTCCTGTGGCGGGAGTCCAAGATCGTCGCGTCCACCCCCCAGGTGATCCGGAACGACGTGAGGCAGGGCCGGATCGACCTCGAGGGCGTCTCCCTGATCGTGTTCGACGAGGCCCACCGGTCCGTCGGGAACTACGCGTACGTGGACGTCGCGGCCGCGTACAAGGAGAACCCCGCGGGGCTCGCCCTCGGGATGACCGCCTCCCCCGGGAGCCGGGCGGAGACGATCCTGGAGGTGTGCGGGAACCTCGGGATCGAGGGGGTCGAGATCCGGACGGAGTTCGACCCGGACGTCGTGAGGTACGTCCATGACATCGACGTGGAGCGGATCGTCGTGGAGCCGACGGAGGCGGCCCGGGAGATCCGCGATGTCCTCACGAAGGTCCTCGACGAGCAGGTCGAGCGGCTGAAGTCTTGCGGACTCCTCCAGGGAGTGCCGCGGCCCACGACGAAGGATTTCCTCCGGGCGGGCCAGGAGATCCGCGGGCGGCTGGACTCCGGGGAGAGGAACGGGGCCCTGTTCACCGCCGCGACCGCCCAGGCGATCGCGATGAAGGCGAACCACGCCGTGGAGCTCGCGGAGACCCAGGGGATGGAGTCCCTCCGGTCGTACCTCGATCGCATGGAGGCGGAGGCGGACAGCCGGGCGGACCGCCAGTTCCTCGGGCGGCCGGAGGTCGCGAAGGCCCGCGCCCTCGCGGCGGGGGCGAAGGCGGAGCACCCGAAGGTGAACAAGGTCCTGTGGGTCGTGCGGGAGCAGTTCCTCCAGAAGCCGGACTCCCGCGTGATCCTCTTCACCCACTACCGGGACACGTCCGAGCTCATGGTGCGGGAGCTCGCGTCCCTCCCCGGGATCCGGCCCGCGAGGTTCGTGGGCCAGGCGACCCGCGGGGAGGACGTGGGGCTGAAGCAGAAGGAGCAGGTCGAGATGATCGAGCGGTTCAAGGAGGGCGGGCACAACGTCCTCGTGTGCACCGCGGTCGGGGAGGAGGGGCTCGACATCCCCGCCACCGACCTCGTCGTGTTCTACGAGCCGATCCCGTCGGAGATCCGGACGATCCAGCGCCGGGGCCGCACGGGGCGGGGGCGGGCGGGCCGGGTCGTGATGCTCGTCACGAGGGACACCCGGGACGAGGCGTACTTCTATTCCTCCCGCAGGAAGGAGCGGAGGATGCACGTGGAGCTCGAGGCGCTGCGGCGGGAGCTCCGGCAGAAGATCTTCGTCGGCCAGCCCGCGGGGGAGACGTTCGCGGAGGCGCGGCCCGCGGAGCGGCTCGACCGGATGCGCCGGGCCGCGCGCCCCGCGGACCCCCCGGCCCCCGCGAAGCCGCCCAAGAAGCCGGGCCAGGCGAAGCTCCCGGACTACTGAGCCCGGGCCGTGGATACCTTATTGTGGCCCCGGAGAATGCCGCCGCCGGGTTCCAAGGAGGATCCGGGTGGCGATCGACTCCGGCGACACGGCGTTCATGCTCGTGAGCACCGCCCTCGTGATGCTGATGACCGTCGGGCTCGCGTTCTTCTACGGCGGGCTCGTCCGGCGGAAGAACGTCCTCGGGATCATGATGCAGAGCCTCGCGGCGTTCGGCGTCGTGACCGCGGTGTGGGTGATCATCGGATACACCCTCGTGTTCGGGAACGACCAGGGCCGGTTCCTCGGGGACCTCCGGTACGCGGCCCTCCTGAACGTCGGGATCGACCCGCACCCCCGGTACGGGCCGAGGATCCCCGCCCTCGTGTTCATGGCGTTCCAGCTGATGTTCGCGATCATCACGCCCGCCCTGATCACGGGCGCCTTCGCGGACCGCGTCCGCTTCTCCCGGTACCTCGCGTTCATCGCGATCTGGATCCTCGTCGTGTACGTCCCGATCGCCCACTGGGTCTGGGGCGGCGGGTTCCTCCAGGACTACGGCGTGATCGACTTCGCTGGCGGGTACGTCGTCCACATGAGCGCGGGGTACAGCGCCCTCGCGACCGTCTTCGTCCTGAAGCCCCGGACCCTCCCCGCGGGGGAGGGGACCGCCCCCCACAACGTCCCGTTCGTCGCCCTCGGGGCGGGCCTCCTGTGGTTCGGCTGGTTCGGGTTCAACGCGGGGAGCGCCCTCGCCGCGAACGGGGTCGCCGCGTACGCGTTCGTGAACACGATGCTCGGCGGGGCGTTCGCGATGCTCACGTGGATGGGGGTGAACTGGGGGAACGACGGGAAGCCGAGCGCCACGGGCGCCCTCACGGGGGCGATCGCGGGCCTCGCGGCGGTCACGCCGGCGGCGGGATACGTCCCGCCGTGGGCCGCGGTGATTATCGGGGTCCTCGCGGGCGCGGGTTCCTACGCGGCGACGAAGTTCCGCATCCGCCGGAAGTGGGACGACTCCTTGGACGTGTGGGCCTGCCACGGGGTCGGCGGGACCGTCGGCGTCGTCGCCACGGGGGTCTTCGCGGCCCCCTTCGTGAACGGGGCGCAGGGACTCCTGTATGGGGGAGGGCACCTGTTCGTCGCGCAGCTCGCCGCGGCCCCGATCGTCGCGGTGTACTCGTTCGCCGTGAGCCTCGCGATCCTCAAGATCATGGACCGGTTCGGCCACCTCCGCGTGTCGGACGACACGGAGCGGGGCGGCCTGGACAAGGGAGAGCACGGCGAGGCCGCGTACGACTAGGCCCGCGATTCCTTAATAGGGGCCGCCGGGATGCGTACCCGGGGGTCCGCGGACGGCGCGCTGTCCGGAGTGCGGGTTCGAGCTCGAACTCGATGAGGACGAGTGCCCCCAGTGCGGCGCGATCCTCGGCGACTACGAGGCGGACGAGGAGTTCCAGTAGGCGCGCGTCACCGCCCGAAGATCCCCCGCCCCGCGTCCTTCAGGAACTCCCCCAGGCCGCCCGTGGGCGGCGGGATGTCCCCCCGCACGACCTCCCCGGAGGCGGCGTCGAGGACGATGCGGTACTCCCGGTCGCGGTACGCGTACCCCGCGAGCCAGATCGGGGCGTGGAGGAACTCCGCGTCCTTCACCGCGGCCTCCGTCCGGGCCTCCTCGACGACGTCGACGAGGTCCTTCAGGAGCTCCCGCTCGTGGGCCTCGACCTCCTGCCGCACGATCCGCACCGCCTCCTCCTCGTCGAACTCCGCGTTCAGGAACCGGGACTCCGGGAGCATCCCCGCGGTGTCGAAGGGCACCTTGTACGCGAGGGGGAGCTTGTACTCCCGCACCGGGAAGTCGCTCCCCCGTCTCCCGAGGACCTTCCAGAAGTAGTCCCGGGGCACCGTGCCCGCGCGGCGCTCGTTCGTCCCCGTCCGGGTGAGGACCCCCGCGTACGAGGTCTTCACGTCCACCTCGAACACGAAGAACGGCACGTACACGCACTCCAGGGACGTGACGCGGGAGGCCCGCCGCAGGTCCGCGGGCTTCAGGAACCCGCCTTCGAGCCAGGACTCCAGCGCCGCGGTCGCGGCGGCCCGATCGAGCCGCGCGGTGAGCATCCCGTGCCGGAGGAGGAACGGCGTGCCGGAGCGAAGGCGGGAGGCGGTCCCGCAGTACGGGCACGTGACAATCACGTCCCCGGGCCCGAGCTTCAGGGGCCCGCCGCACTTCGGGCAGTTCAGGGAGTCGACGAGTTCCGGCATTCCCGCGCAAGAATCATGGGCCCGTCGCATATAGCCTTCGTGTGGGAAGTCTCAGCGCGCTCCGCCGGGGGAGCCTCGCGACCGTCGTCCTCGTCTTCGGCTTCCTCACCCTCCTCCTGCTCGGGATCGTCCTCATCGTGGACGCGGTCCTCAGCGCCCACGCGTTCCCGTACTCCCTCCTCGTCGTCGCGGGGCTCGCGTTCCTGTTCATGCTCCTCCAGTGGCTCATCGCGCCCGTGATCGTCCGCTGGGCGATCCGGGGACGGCGGGAGGTGACGCCGCAGTCGAACCCCTGGCTCCACGGGGCCGTCACGTCCCTCGCGCGGGAGGCGGGGGTCCCCGTGCCGAGGATCTGGGTGAGTGGGGACTCGTCGCCGAACGCGTTCGTCTTCGGCCGGACCGTGGCGACCTCGGAGCTCGTCGTCACGCAGGGCCTCCTCGACGGCCTCGCCGCGGACGAGATCCGCGCGGTGATCGGGCACGAGATCGGCCACGTCCGCCACCGGGACGTCGTGATCATGACGTGGGTCTCCGCGGTCCCCCTCCTCGCGTACATCCTCGCGCGGTTCGGCCTCGAGGCGATGCGGGGGACGGCCCGTTCCCGAAACAAAGGGGGCGAGGCCGCCCTGATCGCGGCGTTCGTCGCCCTGATCTCGTACGTTGTGTACCTCGTGACCCAGCTCCTCGTCCTCTACCTGTCCCGGACCCGGGAGTACTACGCGGACGCGTACAGCGCCGCGGCGACGCGGGACCCGCACCTCCTCGCCTCCGCCCTGACGAAGATCTCGTACGGCCTCTCCCTCGCGCGGCGGGACGACAAGCCCTCGGGCCTCCGGGCGTTCTTCATCGGGGACCCGGTGAAGGCGGCGAGCGACTACGCGGACCTCCGGCAGCGGATGGACACGGTGGACCTGGACCGGGACGGCCAGCTCGACGCGTTCGAGCTCCAGCGGGCCGTGGAGATCGAGCGGCGGAACCACTGGCGGCGGGCGAACGAGCTGTTCTCGACGCACCCGCCGACGTTCAAGCGGATCCTGATGCTCGAGGAGATCGAGGAGGAGATGAAACAGGGCGGGCTGCCTCCGGACGTGTACAAGTTCGTGTAGGTCCGGACTCCTGAGAAATCCCCGACGCCAGCCTTAAATAGAGTGAGACGATAGGACGGCTTCCCTACCTGAGGTCGAGCCTTGGCCCGCGGATTGAACGCTGCACGGAAGCTCACGGAGGACCGCCAGAAGTTCCGGTGGTCCGACCGGTACTACAAGCGCAGGGTCCTCCATCTCAAGGAGAAGTCCGACCCCCTCGAGGGCGCGGCCCAGGCGAAGGGGATCGTCCTCGAGAAGGTCGCGATCGAGGCGAAGCAGCCGAACTCCGCCCTGCGGAAGTGCGTGAAGGTCCAGCTCGTGAAGAACGGCCGGCAGATCACCGCGTTCGCGGTCGGGGACGGCGCGATCAACTTCATCGACGAGCACGACGAGGTCCTCGTGGAGGGGATCGGCGGCCGGATGGGCCGGTCGTACGGGGACATCCCCGGCGTGCGGTACAAGGTCATCAAGGTGAACGACGTCTCCCTGAACGAGCTCGTGAAGGGGCGGAAGGAGAAGCCCGTCCGGTGATCCCGATGGAGGACGAGACGCCACCCCCGCCCCCGCCGCCGCGAGAGCTCCCGCCGCCCCCGCCTCCGTCCGAGGTCCCGCCACCGCCCGAGGGGACGGAGCTCGACACGCCCGCGGAGCCCGCCGCCAAGGTGAAGAAGGAGCCGAAGAAGCCGAAGAAGAAGTACGTGTACGAGCTGAAGCTCTTCGAGAAGTACGACCTCGCGGAGGTCGTCGTCCACGACCCCGGACTCGCGCGGTACATCAACCTCATCCCGATCGTAATCCCCCACACGGGCGGGCGGTACGCGAACAAGCCGTTCGGGAAGGCGAAGTCGAACATCGTCGAGCGGCTGATCAACGGGCTGATGCGGTCCGAGGACTACACGGGGAAGAAGGCGAAAGCGATCCGGGTCGTCCGGGAGGCGTTCGCGCTGATCGAGCAGCGGGCGAAGCAGAACCCCGTGCAGGTGTTCGTGACCGCGCTCGAGAAGTCCGCGCCGCGGGAGGAGATCACCCGCCTCCGGTTCGGGGGCATCTCCGTCCCGAGGGCCGTGGACGTCTCCCCGTCCCGGCGGCTCGACATGGCCCTGCGGAACATGTGCGTCGGCGTCACCGCGGCCTCGTTCAAGTCCCCGAAGCCGATCCAGGAGTGCCTCGCGGACGAGATCCTGCGGGCATCCCGCGGCGAGATGGAGAGCGCGGCGATCGCGAAGAAGGACGAGCTCGAGCGGATCGCGATGTCCGCCCGGTAGGCCCTCCCCCGGAAATCTTTATCAAGAGGCATCGGAGTAGCGCGGTGACCGCACATGGGACGGAAAGAGGACAACATCAAGCGGGCCGAGACGCTCCTCCATCGGAAGGAGTTCATCCGGAACATCGGGACCGCGGCTCACATCGACCATGGGAAATGTCTCGATGGCAACTCTCGCATCCTTCTGGGAGGCGAGGGGGTTGCCGCGAAAGACCTCTTTGAACGTTTCGCGCGTCAGCCCACAGTCAAGGAAACTCCGGACGAAATCGTGAAGGACCTCCGGGGGCTTGACCTTCGCATCCTGGCCCTCGACCGCGAGTCGAGGAAGTTCGTTGAGAGTCGTCTCAAATACGCTTGGAAGTTGAAAGCGACCGAGACCCTCCTCCGGGTTACCATCTTAGGAATGCAATCGGTCGCGACAACGCCGGAACATGAGTTCCTGACATGGAGGGGGGAGGACCTTGATGAGGTCCGGGCCCGCGACCTTCGGGTCGGCGATCTGGTGGTAGCGCGAACTCCCCAATCTCTCGGGGAGAATGCCAGGCAGTTTCTCGGAACGACTCACAGGTCCCTCCCAAATGTCAGTCTTGCGGGGCTCTCGAGTCTCGTCGCGAAGGTCGTGCCCATTGCCGAAGACGTCTCCGCTGTCCCGGTCGTGAAGTTAGGGTACGAGGTTGCCGACTTCGTCTACGACTTCACAGTCGACCCGCATCACAACTTCATCGCGGAGGGGCTTGTTGTCCACAACACGACCCTCTCCGATTCCCTGATCGCCGGGGCGGGGATGATCTCCCAGGACCTCGCGGGGACCCAGCTCTTCATGGACTACGACGAGCAGGAGCAGGCCCGCGGGATCACGATCAACGCAGCGATTGCCTCGATGGTCCACGACCACGAGGGAAAGGAGTACCTGATCAACCTCATCGACACCCCGGGCCACGTGGACTTCGGCGGGGACGTCACCCGCGCGATGCGGGCGATCGACGGCGTGATCATCCTCGACGACGCGGTCGAGGGCGTGATGCCCCAGACGGAGACCGTGATCCGGCAGGCCCTGAAGGAGCGGGTGAAGCCGGTCCTCTTCATCAACAAGGTCGACCGCCTCGTGAACGAGCTGAAGATCACCCCGGAGCAGATGCAGCAGCGGTTCACGAAGATCATCACGGACGTGAACACACGGATCCTGAAGCAGCTCCCGGACGACCTGAAGGACAAGTGGGCCCTGAAGGTGGAGTCCGGGAACGTCGCGTTCGGGAGCGCGTTCCACAAGTGGGCGATCAGCGTCCCGTACATGAAGAAGACTGGGATCACGTTCCGGGATGTCTACAAGCACTGCCAGGAGGGGACGATGAAGGAGCTGTCGAAGAAGGCGCCCCTCCACGAGGTCGTCCTCGAGATGGTGATCAAGCACCTCCCGAACCCGCTCCAGGCCCAGCCGGTCCGGATCCCCGTGATCTGGAAGGGGGACATGGAGAGCCCCGTCGGGAAGGCGATGCTGAAGGTGGACGAGAACGGCCCCGTCGGGTTCATGGTGACGAAGATCCTCGTGGACCCGCAGGCGGGCGAGACCGCGGCGGGCCGCCTGTTCTCGGGGAAGATCCGGCGGGGGCAGGAGCTGTGGGTGATCGGGATGCCGAAGCCCCAGCGGGCGCAAATCGTCGCGATGATCGTCGGGCCGGACCGGATCCCCGTCGAGGAGATCGACGCGGGGAACGTCGTCGCGGTCGTCGGACTGAAGGACGCGATTGCGGGTTCCACGGTGAGCGACAACAAGGAGATGCAGCCGTTCGAGGCGATCGTCCACTACTCGGACCCCGTCGTCACGATGGCGATCGAGGCGAAGTCCACGCAGGACCTCCCGAAGCTCGTCGACACGCTCCGGTCGATCGCGAAGGCAGACCCGAGCATCCAGGTCGAGATCAATCAGGAGACAGGGGAGCACCTGATCTCCGGGATGGGGGAGCTCCACCTCGAGATCACGATCTACCGGGTCCAGAACGATTACAAGGTCCCCGTGATCACGAGCCCGCCGATCGTCGTGTACCGGGAGGGCGTGCGGGGGAAGGGCGGCCCCTTCGAGGGGAAGTCCCCGAACAAGCACAACCGCTTCTACTTCGAGGTCGAGCCCCTGGAGCAGGCCGTCGTGGACGCGATCCGCGCGGGGGACATCGCCGCGGGGCAGCGGATCAAGGACTCGAAGGCGCTCGCGAAGAAGCTCGAGGAGCTCGGGATGGCGAAGGACGAAGCGAAGAGCGTCGTGTGGTTCGAGGACACGAACGTCCTCGTCGACGCGACGAAGGGGATCCAGTACCTCCACGAGACGATGGAGCTGATCAAGCAGGCGTTCATCGAGGAGGCCATGCGGAAGGGCCCGCTCGCCGGGGAGAAGTCCATGGCGGTGAAGGCGCGGCTCGTGGACGCGAAGCTCCACGAGGACTCCGTCCACCGGGGCCCCGCGCAGGTGATCCCCGCCACGTACCGCGCGATCTACGGGGCGATGTGCCAGGCGGGCCGGATCCTCCTGGAGCCGCTCACGAAGGTGTACGTGAACGTCCCGCAGGACGTGATGGGCTCCGCGATCGGCGAGGTCCAGTCCCGGCGGGGCGTGATCGAGGACATCACGCAGGAGGGGGACCACTCGATTATCGTCGCGAAGGCCCCCGTCGCGGAGATGTTCGGGTTCGCGACCGCGATTCGGTCCGCGACCGCGGGGCGCGCGTTCTGGTCCACGGAGAACGTCGGCTTCCAGTCCGTCCCCACGGACCTCCAGCCGGACATCGTGCGGAAGATCCGCGAGCGGAAGGGCCTGCCGCCGGAACCGTACGACGAGTCGTACTACGCGGCGTGAGAACGGGGTCGGACCGCGATGAAAACCGCGTCGGGGTCCGATCCCTCCCGTCCAGCCGCAAAGACATATATAGCCGGTGCCAATAACACGGGCCCGCACGAGGGAAATTCATGCCCACGAAGCCCCATCTGAACCTGGTGTTCATCGGCCACGTCGACCACGGGAAGTCGACGACCGTCGGCCGGACCCTGTACGACACCGGGAACATCGACGCCCACGAGCTCGAGAACCTGAAGAAGCTCGCCGAGCAGATGGGGAAGGCGACGTTCGAGTTCGCCTTCGTGATGGACCAGGTGAAGGAGGAGCGGGAGCGCGGGCTCACGATCGACGTCGCGCACAAGCGATTTGACACGGACAAGTACTACTTCACGATCATCGACGCTCCCGGCCACCGGGACTTCGTGAAGAACATGATCACGGGGACGTCCCAGGCGGACGCGGCGGTCCTCGTCGTCGGCGCCGCGGAGGGCGTGCAGACCCAGACGAAGGAGCACATCTTCCTCGCCCGGACCCTCGGGGTCGAGCAGCTGATCGTCGCGATCAACAAGATGGACGCGACGAAGCCCCCGTACTCGGAGGCGCGGTACAACGAGATCAAGGCCGAGGTCACCCAGCTCCTGAAGTCCGTCGGGTACAAGGTGGACCGGGTCCCGTTCATCCCGATCAGCGCGTACAAGGGGGACAACATCGTCAAGCCCAGCTCGAACCTGGGGTGGTGGAAGGGGCCGAACCTCGTCGCCGCACTGAACGCGCTGGAGGTGCCGTCGAAGCCCGTGGACAAGCCCCTGCGGCTCCCAATCCAGGACGTGTACAGCATCACGGGGATCGGCGTCGTGCCCGTGGGCCGCGTGGAGACCGGGGTCCTGAAGCCCGGGATGAAGGTCAGCTTCCAGCCCGCGGACAAGGTCGGCGAGGTGAAGTCGATCGAGATGCACCACGAGCAGATCCCGGAGGCGCTCCCCGGGGACAACGTCGGGTTCAACGTCCGGAATGTCGACAAGAAGGACCTCCGCCGGGGGGACGTCGCGGGCCCCGTGGACCACCCGCCCACGGTCGCGAAGTCGTTCACCGCGCAGATCATGGTCCTGAACCATCCCAGCGTCATCACGGTCGGCTACACCCCCGTGTTCCACGCGCACACCGCCCAGGTCGCGTGCACGTTCGAGGAGCTCGTGAAGAGCCTCGACCCGCGGACCGGGGCCACGAAGCAGGAGAAGCCCGACACCCTCAAGACCGGCGACGCCGCGATCGTGAAGATCCGGCCGACGAAGCCCATGGTCATCGAGAAGGCCAAGGACTTCCCGCAGCTAGGTCGCTTCGCCATCCGCGACATGGGGCAGACGGTCGCGGCGGGAATGTGTATCGATGTGGAAAAGCGCTGAACTCCCTCCCCCTTTTCATCCCTCGTTTTGGTGGTGTTGAATGGCTCAGCGGGCGCGGATTTCGCTGAGCGGGACGGACCCGAAGAAGGTCGACAACGTCTGCCAGCAGATTAAGACGATCTCGGAGCGGACGGGGGTCGCGATGAGCGGGCCGATCCCGCTCCCGACGAAGCGCCTGATGGTGCCCGTGCGGAAGTCCCCGGACGGCGAGGGGTCGGAGACGTGGGACCGCTGGGAGATGCGGATCCACAAGCGGCTGATCGACCTCGACGCGGACGAGCGCGCATTGCGCGCGCTGATGCGGATCCAGGTCCCGGACGGCGTGAACATCGAGATCGTGCTGCGGTCGTGAGCGCGCCAAGCCTATATTCGGCGGGCCTCTATCCCTTCTCCACGGGCCGGTAGATCAGCGGAAGATCGCCTGCTTTGCAAGCAGGAAGCCCTGGGTTCGAATCCCAGCCGGTCCATCCCCAACAGGGTTGGATTACAGAGCCGGTGGCGATTCCGGTGAGTAGAGGTATCGCCCTGCCGCAGATCATGCGGAAGAGCGAGGGTTGGAGTCCATGGAGCCAGTCCACGAACCGATTCCTTACTTCCCCTGCTCCTCGAGGCAGCAGTCCGTCACTTGGACGGTCCCGTCCGCGGTGACGGTGACCTTGATCGAGTTCGCGGTCCGGTTCGTGACGCGGACGCCGCCAATCGCGACGGTGTCCTTCGAAGCCACTCGCCGAGACCTGCCGGGCACGAGGACCCCTCAGTTCACCGCGAGGGACTTCAGGAGCTTCGTGAGGTCCGCAGATGGCCGGCCCTCGGAGTCCGCGATCGGCTGCTTCGCGGGCGAGTTCGTCCGGTAGTTCGGGACCCTCGACGCGATCCTCTCCTCGTACGTGGGCACGAGCTCATTCTGGTAGAACACGCCGATCGGGATCTTGTCGCCCCACTCCCGCCCCTTCATCATCGCCTGGGCGATTTTCGCGTCGATCTCCTCCTCCGCGTGGACGACGGGGTCGTACCCGGCGTCGAGCTTGTACACCCGGGGCAGCGGCTTCCCCTCGTTCTCGTCCTTCCGGTCCTCCCCGCCGAACCACTCCTTCGTGTTGATGTTGTTGTACGTGGGGCAGGGCTGGAGGACGTCGAGGAAGGCGTACCCCTTGTGCTCGATCCCCTGGCGGATCATCGAGACGAGGTGCTTGATGTCGTACGAGTACCCGCGGCCCACCCATGTCGCGCCCGCCGCGAGGGCGAGCCACAGGGGATTCACGCCCTCGTTCACGTTCGGGGCGGGCATCGACTTCGTCCGCACGCCGAGCCGGAGGGTCGGGGACGCCTGCCCCTTCGTGAGCCCGTACACACCGTTGTCGAAGATGATGTACAGCATGTCCACGTTCCTCCGCCCGGAGTTCACGAAGTGCGCGGCGCCGATCCCGAGGCCGTCGCCGTCCCCGCCGCACGCGATGACGTCGAGCCCGGGGTTCGCGAGCTTCACGCCCGTCGCGAACGGGAGGGGCCGCCCATGGAGGGTGTGGACCCCGTACGTCCTCACATAGTGCACGGTCTTCGCGGAGCACCCGATCCCGCTCACGATCGCGGTGTTCGACGGGTCGAGCCCCATCTCCGCGAGGGTCATCTGGATGGACCGGAGGATCCCGAAGTCCCCGCACCCGGGGCACCAGTCGTTGTGGACCTCCGTCGCGAAGTCCGCGACCTTCAACGTCTGCTTAGACGCCATACGTCAACACCTGCTTCCTGGGGGCCTTCCCCTTCGCGATGTCCCGGAGGGCCGCCGCGAGCTCCGTGCTCGACATCGGCCTCCCGTTGTACTTGAGGATGTGGTGGGTCGGCTCGATCCCGGTCATCTCCCGGATCAGACCGCCCATGTGCGCGCCGAAGTTCATCTCCACGTTCACGACCGCCTTCGCGCGGGCGAGGGCCTTCGTGACGGCCTCGACCGGGAACGGGTTCACGAGGCGGATCTGGAGGAACCCGAGCTTCACGCCCTCCTTGTCGAGGGCGTCCATCGCGTCCAGGAGGGCGCCCTTCGTGGAGCCCCAGGAGACGATGACGGTCTCCGCGGTCCGGTCCCCGAAGAAGTTCACCTTCTCGGTCTCCGGGATTTCCCGATCCGCGAGGTCGAGCTTCTTCTGCCGCTTCTCCATCATCAGGTTCCGGACGACGGGGTCCTCCGTGATGTGACCCTTCTCGTCGTGCTCGTCCCCCGTGTTCCAGAACATCGTTCCGGGGTGGCCG
Source organism: Methanobacteriota archaeon (assembly GCA_020029475.1). Classification (GTDB taxonomy): domain Archaea; phylum Thermoplasmatota; class Thermoplasmata; order RBG-16-68-12; family RBG-16-68-12; genus EA-19. The sequence goes on from JAIBJG010000005.1 coordinate 15,582, forward strand.
ATCACCGCCCTGGGGGAGACGCCAGACTCCGTGAACGCGAACCGCTTGTACGGGTCCCGCCCGCTCCAGCCGTCCGTGATCAGCTCCCCGCGGTCGATCCGGACCCGGTCCGGGTCGAACATGGGCATCGTCCCGTTCGAGTTCGCGAGCGCCTTGTCGACGAGGTGGATCACCGTCGTCTGGTACCGATCCGCGTAGTTGAACGCCTTCGCGCCATCGTGGAACGCCTCCTCGAAGTCCCCGCTCGCGAGGATGATCCGCGGGCTGTCCCCGTGTCCCGCGTGGAGCGCGAACCTCAGGTCGCCCTGCTCGTGGCGGGTGGGCATCCCCGTCGACGGGCCGCATCGCTGGTACAGGGTGATCACGAGAGGGACCTCGTTGATCCCCGCCCAGCCGATCCCCTCCATCATCAGGCAGAAGCCCGGGCCGGAGGTGCACGTCGCGGCCCGCGCGCCCGCGAGGGCGGACCCGATCGCCATCGTCACCGCGGCGATCTCGTCCTCCGTCTGGATCACGAGGACGGAGCCGCTCTCCGTGACCGCCGCGGAGTCGTCCTCCGCGGGGTCCCCGGAGGATTCCCGGATGTCCACGATCTGGTTCGCCTCGATGTACTCGCTCTCGTCCGAGGCGGGCGTGATCGGGTAGTACGTCTGGACCCGCATCCCGCCGAGGACCTTCCCGAGGCCGATCGCCTGGGCCCCTGTCATCAGGGCGCGTTTCTCCCCGCCGAAGTCGATGGGTTGGAGCCGGTACGGGTACCCCTCGTACTTCCCGCGGACGAGGTCGTACGCCCGCCGCGCCCCCTTCACGTTCATCTCCGCGACCTCCGCCTTCGCGCGGAACACGTCCCGGAGCGCCTTCGCCATCATCTCATAGTCGTAGTCGAGGATCCCGAAGGAGGCCGCTACCGCGAACATGTTCACCATTCGGGAGATCTTCGAGAGCTGGTCGATGCGGTTCTCGTCCGCGACCTTCGTGAGGAGGGGTGAGTACGCGACGGGGACGAGGGTGACGCCGCGGTCCTCCGCGGACTTCAGGAGGTCCTGGAGGGTGAAGCCGAGGCCGCGGGCGACGAGGTACGTCTGGAGGTCCGTCCGGAGGCGGGCCTCGATCGTGGGCACGTCGTCGAGCTTCGTCCCCGCGAGGGCGGGGTCGTAGATGATCGCGCCGTCGTCCATCACGTTCCGGACGTGCCGGAACGGGGTCTCCGCGTCGAACGTCGCGAGGAGGTTCAGGGTGTCCACGTGGGACCGGATCCGCCGGTCCGCGACGCGGACCTGGAAGTACGAGTGCTCCCCCATGATGTTCGAGTAGTACTCCCGCTTCCCGTATACGTGGAGGCCGCCGTACGCGGCAGCGCGGGCGAAGACGGTCGCGGAGGAGTCCACGCCGGTCCCCTGGGCGCCGCCCACGATCCACGCGAGCTCGTTCACCTTGAGGTTCGTCATCATCTCACCCGTGGGGCCGACGGCGTCCTGATGTGGACGGATCGATCGGCCCCCCGGTGGCTCCACAAGACTAAAGGGCGAGAGGTAATCAAACCTTCTAATTCGATTCCGGGATCGCGGACGGAAGGCGGAGAGACGATTTCCTTCGATGCTCCCGGGCGGGGCCCCGGAAGCGGTGAAATTCGAACCCTCAAGTTCTTATAGCTAGACTCCGTGGCTACGGCCGTTGGCCCCTGAAGGGGCTGACACAGTGAGTGAGTAGAAATGGACAGAGACAGAGGCGGCGGCGGCAGGCGATTCGACCGCGGGCCCAGGGAGATGCACGACGTGGTTTGCTCCGATTGCGGAAAGCAGACCCAGGTGCCCTTCAAGCCCGACGGGACAAGACCTGTCTACTGCCAAGAGTGCTTCCAGAAGCGGCGCCCGCGGCGGTTCTAAACCGGACAAGGGCCAAGGAACGACTTCGAAACCCTTTCCGGCTCCGACGCCCGCGTGCGGCCGGGGCGATTCTTTCTTTCGTTTTCCAGGTGAGCGGGAGCGCCGAACGTCCAAATACCGCAGGGGCGCTCCAGCCCGCGTGGACGAGATCGAGGTCGGCCCAGGCGTGTCCGTAACCCGCCACTTCGCCCTCCTGCTCGAGGACGAGGGCGCGGTCGCGATCAGCGACCTCCACCTCGGGTTCGAGGCGGCCCTCGCGGAGCAGGGGGTGTCGATCCCGCGGTTCCAGCGGCGGGAGATCCTGGAGCGGCTCGCCCGCCTCCTCGACGCGTACGAGCCCGAGAGGCTGATCATCGCGGGGGACTTCAAGCACGAGTTCTCGAAGAACCTCTCGGACGAGTGGGTGGAGATCAAGCAGGTCCTGCGGTTCCTCCAGCAGCGGACGGAGCCGATCGTCGTGCGGGGGAACCACGACAACTTCCTCGCGACGATCCTCGGCGACCTGAGGATGACCCTCCACGACCGGTACGACCTGGGCGGGTACACGTTCGTCCACGGCCACGAGGAGGTCCAGGCCCTCGGGACGATTGTGATGGGCCACGAGCACCCCGCCGTGAAGCTGCGGGATGCCCTGGGCGCCACCGTGAGCGTCCCCGCGTTCCTCGTGGCGGAGCGGGTGATCGTCCTCCCCGCGTTCAGCCCCCTTGCCCTTGGCGTCAATGTCGCGAGCTATCCGTACCTATCCCCGATCCTCAACGCGATCGACGTCGACGGGGCCCGGGTCATCGGGGTCGACGAGAAGGGGGGGCTCCTGGACTTCGGTCGGGTCGGGGACTTGCAGGCCGCGGACGCAAGCCTTCTCCTCCGGTGAAGGAGCCTTTCGGTACACATCTGTCCGAGTCCGCTGTGGCATCGAATCAACGTCGATAACCGCCCACAAGCCATAAAGCGGACGCCGAACGCACAGGCCCTCTGTTGACTCCGACTGTCGGGGGTTCTCCCGCTCGCCGACGCGGCGAACGGTACGTTGCCGTCCTTGCCCTGATCGTCCTCCTCGCGCCAGGCCTCCAGGGGGCGAGACCTTCCGCGGCCGCGGGCGGGACTTCCTCGATCATGGCGGGCCCTCCAACGACGATTGTCCTGCAGCCGGACGGGGCGAATGGGACGGACACGGCGATCGAGCGCTCGACCCCCGCATGGAACTTCGGGGACAGTGCGACCCTCTGGGTCGGACCCGATCCCGGGACCGGGGGACTCGCCCGCTCCCTTCTGCGGTTTGACCTGAGCGCACTGCCGCCCGCGACAGACGTCGTCAACGCGTCCCTCGAACTGTTCGAGACCGCGGGGGGCATGGGGTCCGTGGACGTTCGCCGCGCGTCCGCACCGTGGACGGAAGGGGATGGAGACCGCGCCTGGAGTCGGGTCCCAATCCTGGTCCGCGAGACCGCGGGAGTCCGCCGCGTGCGGGAGCCCGTTGAGGTCGACCTCGATTTTGCGCTCGGCTCCATCGGCGACCCCGCGCGCGACCTCCGGGTCTGGCTCGACAGGAGGGAGGTCCCTTCGCAGGTGTATGCGACCCGATACAACGGAACCGGGGTGGCCTCAGCACGCGTCGTATTCGGGGCGAGCCTCCTGCCTTTCGAGAACCAGACGTTCGTGATCACGTACAGCACGAACGAGACGGTCGTCCCCCCATACCGCGGGAAGGGAATGGGGTCGGCGGCCCTCTGGACCTCCCCACCGGTCGGGTCCGGCGCCTCCGGGGTGAGCGTCGCCGATGTGGACGGCGACGGGGAGCTCGATGTCGTGTACGGTACCGCGACCGGGTACGTGCACGACCTCTACCCGAACGGGACGACCCGATGGTCGACCCGCCTCTCCACGACGAACTCTGTGCCGTACACGCCCCAGCTCGCCGATCTCGATGGGGACGGGACGATCGACATCGTGGCGATTACGAACGACCCCGCCCTTGTCCGCCTGAACGCGACGGGGAGCGTGCAATGGACCGCCCCGATGTCGGTTCCGGACCTCCCGTTGTCAACGCCAACCCTTCTGGACGTGGACGGGGACGGCGTCCTCGACATCCTCCTAGGCCGGAGGTCGAAGGCGGTCGACGCGTTCAGCGGAACGGACGGGGCGTTCATCCGGACGTTCCCCGCAGGGGACTGGGCGTACACCGCCAGCATCTTCGATCTCGATGGAGACGGCGTCGGCGAGATATTCTTCGCGAGCGACGACCGGAACGTCCACACGTACGACGTGTCCGGAACACCCCTGTGGACGAACGCGCCCGGGAACGCCTCGTTTCTCGAGAGCTCGGTCGCGATCGGGGACGTGAACGGGGACGGGTTCGCGGACGTCGTCGCGGGGGACGACCTGAACATCGGCGAGCAGTTCGCGCTGAACGCGACGGACGGGAGCGTGCTCTGGTCCGTGGCCGTCCCGGACTACCGGGAAGGCGGTCAGACCTTGGCGGACCTCGATGGAGACGGCCGGCTCGAGGTCGTACTCGGCCTCCATGTCGGTACCGTTCGCGCTCTCAGCGGCGCGAACGGAACGACCCTCTGGTCCTATCCCGGAGGGACGAGCCAGGCAGTCGCGCCCGCAATCGTCGACGTCACGAACGACGGGGCCCCGGAGATCCTGTACATGGACGACGGGACGACGATCCGAGTCCTGAACGGAACAGGGAGGCTCGTCCACTCCTGGAACATCGTTGCCAACAACCCTGGGCTTCGGACCCTGACGCAACACCCCATGGCCACACCGGCAGTCGTGGATCTCGACGGGGATGGCACGCTCGAGGTCGTCGTGCCGACGGGAGGCGGAGTGCAGGCGTTCGGAACCGGCGGACTCGGGCGCGACTGGCGCACGTACGGGTACAACTGGAACCACACGCACCTCGCGGGGGACGGGACCTCCCCGGACGGAGCGCCGCTCCTCCAGGCGGGACCGGGAACCCCGGTCGAGGTGCCCGCCTCCGGGGCCTCCTGGGTGTATCGCGATGGCGTGACGCGGTGGCTCTCGCCGGGCGGGGACGCCCTTGCGCCCGAGGCCTCCGCCCCCGCGCAGCCCGCATGGACCGCATGGAACGTCCGGGCCCTCGTCCGCGACTGGGTCACGGGCGCCTTCCCGAACGTGGGACTCGTCCTGGCGGATTCGGACGAAAGTACAGGAGCGAGCCACGGATACTCCAGTTCGGACTCGCCGAACGCCTCTGCGCGGCCCCGACTCGTGATTACGTACACCCTCCCGAGTACCGATCCCACCCCGCGGATCGTCGCGGCGATCCCGGCCATCGTGCGAACGGAGGATAGCCCCCCGGTCGCCGTGAACCTCTCCGCATTCGCCGCAGACGACGATACCCCCCCCGGCCTCCTGCGGTGGAATGTAAGCGGGTATGATCCCGGGGTCGTCCGGATCACGGGGACGGGCGCGCTGGGGAGCCAAGTCCTCACGTTCTACCCGCAGAAGGACGCCTGGGGAAGCCGTCGGGTCACGTATTGGCTGACGGACCCAGAGGGGCACATCGCGTCCGCGGAGTCTTGGCTCAACATCACCCCCGTGAACGACCCGCCCACGTTCGACCCGCCCGCGACGTTCGTGGTACGATACAACGCGTCGTACGCGTTCGACTTCGGTCCGTATATCGGGGACGTGGACAACCCGCGGTCGGAACTTTCGCTGGCCACGGACGATCCCGTCCACACCTCCGTCTCTGGATTCACGGTCACGTTCCTGTACCCGCGGACCTACCTCGACCAATGGGCGTTCGTCGGAATCGTGGCGAGCGACGTCGAGGACTCCGTGGGGAAGGTCGTCGCGGTGCGGATCACGACCGACACCCCGCCGGCGCTCGTGCGAAGCCTCCCGGACCTCACGATGTTCGAGGGCCAGTTCCTCCTAGGCGTCTTCGATCTGGACGACTACTTCACGGACCCGAACAACGATTCCCTGTTCTTCTCCTTCGGCTACTCCCACCTGACGATCGCCATTCACGCGAACCATTCCGTGGACATCCAGGCCCAGTCGAATTGGTTCGGTGTCGAGCCCGTCACGTTCCGCGGGACGGACCCCCAGGGGGCGATCGCCGAGGACACGATTGCCGTCACCGTGATCGCGGTGAACGACCCGCCAGTCCTTGGCGCGTTGCCCGACCTAGGCGTCCGGTACGACGCGGCGTACCCGTTCAATCTCGAGCCGTACATCTGGGACCCGGACACCCCGATCGACGGGATTTCGGTGGTCGTCTCGAACCCTTATGTGAGCGTCTCCGGCCGGCTCCTCGTGCTCCTGTTCCCGGTCGCCCTGAACGGGACCACGCAGCCCCTCACGGTCACGATCTCCGATGGTCTTGCGAACGACTCCCGCACGATCAGTGTAACGGTCAGCGAAAACTGGCCCCCAACGGTGCGGGCCAAGGTTCCCGACGCCACGTTCCTCGAGGACAGCGTCCTGAACGGTGCGTACGACCTCACGACGTACTTCGCGGATGTGGACAACACTCCGCTGTTCTACAGCTCAGGGAACGTGAACGTCCTCGTGTCCATCAATCCCTCGGGGATCGTCGATCTGAGGGCGGCGGCGGACTGGTTCGGGGCGGAGCAGGTGACGTTCCGGGCCACGGACACCCTCGGGGCACTCGCCGAGGACTCCGTCTGGATCCGCGTGCTCCCCGTGGACGACGCGCCGGGGTTCGCCACCGTCCCCGAGGTCCGGCTGGACCAGACCGCGGCCTACGTCGACCTCCGGCCCTACCTGTTCGACGTCGACACGAACGTGTCCGACCTCATCCTCGTCACCTCGAGTCCGCACGCGACGATCGTCGGTCAGGGGCTCCTGCTGAACTACTCGGGCGATGCGGTAGAGGACGTGGAGGTCATCGTCAGCGACGGGACCCTCACGAACCGGACGACGGTCCACGTGGTCGTCACGCTGGTCGGAGCGCAGGAACGGCTCCCCGGATATCTGTACTGGGTCCCCATCCCGATTCTCGCCGCCGGGTCGATCGGGTTCATCCTGTACCGTCGGCGTCAGGTGGAATGGGCCCTGCTCGTGACGAACTACGGACTCCTCGTCGGGAGCGTGTTCCGGGGGGACCCGACCGTGTTGGACACGGACGTGATGTCCGGCATGCTCACGGCGATCCTGAACTTCGCGAAGACGAGCTTCTCGGACGAGAAGGTGCGGGAGATCGATGAAATCACCCTGGGGGACCGGAGGGTGTCGATCGTACGCGGTTCGATGGCGTACCTTGCGGTTGTCTATCAAGGCCGCGCGCGGGGCTACCTCCCGCGGATCTCAAAGTCTCTTCTCAACCGCATCGAGGCGGAGTACCCGGAGGCTCTCGGCACCCTCGTCGACAGCTCGAAGGCGAAGGCGATTCCGGTGCTCCTCAAGCAGTTCCTCGACCGGGCGTGGTGGCCGCTCCTGAAGTTCAACAACTGAGCGTCTTCGTTCGTTCCATGAAGACGGTCTTCCGCCGAGGCCGGGAGGGTTCGTCGGTGCCGTGGTGAGGAGGGGGACTTCGCCCGAGACCCCGTGACCGGTTCGGTATCCCCCCGCCATCAACGGTCTTTTTCAGACGTGACCCGTTTCCGTGGGCATCACAGCTTGTGCCGCAAAGGTCAATACGGCTCCCTTCATTCGCAGCGTCCGAAGGTGAGCCGAGTGCGGATCTCCGTCGGCAAGCTCCGCGGCCTCCAGCAGATCTCGGGCGAGACGGGCCGCTTCACGATGATCGCGATGGACCAGCGTGGGAGCCTCCAGAAGATGCTCCACCCGGAGAACCCCAAGGCCGCGACCTACGCGGAGATGGAGGCCGTGAAGCTCGGGGTCACGGAGGGGCTCGCCCGCCACGCGAGCGGGTACCTCCTCGACCCGGAGTACGGCGCCGCTCCCGCGATCAACAGGTTCGTCCTCCCCGGAAGCACGGGCCTCCTTGTGGCCTTGGAGACCTCCGGGTACGAGAAGAGGGGGAATTGGCGGCTCACGACCCTCCTCGGGGACTGGAACGTGGAGAAGGTGAAGCGGCTCGGGGCGAGCGCCGCGAAGCTCCTCGTGTTCTTCAACCCGGATGCCCCCCGGGAGATCGTCGATCATCAGGTGGGCGTCGTTCGAACGGTCGCGGACGAGTGCCGCCGCCTCGACCTCACGTTCGTCTGCGAGCCGATGTCGTACCCCGTGGACGAGAGCGAAGAGGACTTCGCCCGCCACAAGGCGGACACGATCATCCGCACCGCGGAGATCCTGAGCCCGCTTGGCCTCGACGTCCTTAAGGCAGAGTTCCCGGGGGACCCGAAGGTGACGCCGGACCCGGAGGAGCTCCGGAAGAATTGCGAGCGGCTCACCCGCGCGACGAAGGTACCGTGGGTCGTCCTCAGCGCCGGCGCGGACTTCGACGTCTTCCACAAGCTCGTCGACCTCGCGTGCCGCGGCGGGGCTTCCGGCTTCCTCGCCGGCCGCGCGATCTGGAAGGATGCGTTCAAGGAGAAGTCCCTCGAGAAGCAGCTCGCGTACATCCGGACCCAGGGCGTCCGGAACTTCCAGGCCCTCGCGGACCTCGCGCACGCGCACGCGATCCCGTGGTGGGACTTCTACGGCGGGAAGGAGAAGCTCCGGGACCGCTTCGAGGGCTGGTACGCGAAATACTGAGGGGGGACGCGGGATGGACGTCACGCTTGCGGAGCACGCGGCGGCGGTGGACCGCGACCTCTCCACCCTCCTCGCGAGGTTCGCGGGCCTCGTGACCCGGATCCGGAAGGAGCTGCCGATCCGGCGGGACCCGACGCCGAACCGGAACGTCTACGGCGAGCAACAGCTCGAGCTCGACCTCTGGATGAACGACCTGTTCATCTATGCGTCCCGGGAGTCCCGGCTCGTCTCCCAGGTCGCCTCCGAGGAGATGAAGGAGGCGAGGGAGCTCGGCCGCGCGCGCTTCTCCCTGGTCCTCGATCCCCTCGACGGCTCCTCGAACGTGAAGTCGAACAACATCTTCGGGACGATCTTCGGGATCTTCGACGGCGCCCGCCTGCCCGCCCGGGGCTCTGAGCTGTTCGCCGCGGGCTACCTGATCTACGGCCCCGCCACGACCCTCGTGTACGCGGCGGACGGGAAGGTCCACGAGTTCGTCCAGGGCGCGGGGGGCCGCCCGGAAGAGTTCTTCCTGATCCATGAAGACATCCAGCTCCCGCCGAAGGGGAAGCTGTACGGGGTCGGCGGCCACCGGGAGCAGTGGATCCCACAGGTGAAGGCGTTCGTCGCCGAGCTCGAGCGGGACCTGATGAACCTCCGGTATGGCGGGTCGTTCGTCGGGGATTTCAACCAGATCCTCCACTACGGCGGGTTCTTCGCGTACCCCGCGCAGGTGGACAAGCCGGCGGGGAAGTACCGCCTCCACTTCGAGGCGAACCCGATCGCGTTCATCGCGGAGGCCGCGGGCGGGGCGGGGACGACGGGGACGGAGCGGATCCTGGACGTCCCCCCGACGGGGATCGACCAGACCGTGCCGACGTACGTCGGGAACCGGGACCTCGTGGAGCGGTTCCGCGCGAAGTTCTAGGCCCGCGTTCGTACAAAGTCGTCACCAGAATCTTCAAGTGCGCGCCGACCTTCGTCGCGTCCCGGGGTATCCATGCGGGGAGTGGGGGTCCAGGTTGCCGCCGCGCTTTCGATTGCACTGTTCGTCCTCATCCTCGCGGCGCCGGTTCAAGCGGCGGGCCCCGCAGATCCCGCTCCGCGTCCGGTGCCCACGCAGGATCCCGGACCGACGCCCGCCGCGTTCGTCCCCTTCGCCCCGAACGTCCGCGTGAACACTGTGAACTGGGGGTTCAATTGGCAGGTCGAGCCCACGATGGCCGTGAGCCCGCAGGGCCGCATCTTCGTCGGGTGGAAGGAGGCCCTCACCCACAACGGGGGCGGGCAGCGGGTCGGGTTCGCGACCTCCGCGGACCGGGGGGAGTCGTTCTCCCCGAACATCCTGATGCCCCTCGCGCAGCTCTCCCTCCAGTCCGACCCGTGGCTCACGGTCACGCAGACGGGGCGCGCGTACTTCACGCGGATCGAGTACACGAACACGGCGTCCTCCGGCGGGATCTCCGTCACGAACACGACGGACGGGGCCGCGTGGGGGACGACGTACTTCTACGATGACAGCCCGAACTTCGCGGACAAGGAGAGCGCCGCGCACGACGCGGCGGGGAACCTGTACTGGGTCTGGAACTCGGACGGAGCGACCCGCCAGGACCTCGCGTTCACGCGGACGAACGACGGCGGGGCGAGCTGGACCCCGAAGCGCCTCGTCGCGGACGGCGGGGGGAGCCTGGGCGGGATCGTGAAGGTCGCCCCGGGCGGCACCGTCCTCGCGACCTGGTGGTCGTACCTCTCGGACGACATCCTCTTCGACCGTTCGTTCGACGGCGGGGCGACGTGGGGCGGGGACGTCCGTCTGAACACGGTCCCGGGGTCCGCCCGGGCGTTCGGGTCGTGGCAGATCCCGATCCCCGCGATGGACGTCGACCTCGCCTCCGGCGCGATCTACGTCGCATGGCCGGACGCCCGCCGCGGGAACCAGGACATCTACCTGACCCGCTCCACGGACGGGGGCGCGACGTGGACGGAGACCCGGGTCGACGACGAGATCGGCACCGCGACCCAGTATATGGTGGACCTCGCCGTGGACCCGTTCGGGGGCGTCCACGCGGCGTGGGAGGACGCCCGCAGCGGGAACTGGGCGATCATGTACACGAACTCGACGGACGGCGGCCGGACGTGGGGCCCGGAGCTCGCCGTCTCCACCGCGCCCACCCCGTCCACGTACGACCGCCCCGGCGACTACTTCGCAATCGAGTCCGGCCCGGACGGAACGATCTACGTCGTGTGGACGGACGGCCGCGGGGTGGACTTCGACATCTACTTCGCGAAGCTCGAGCGGACGTTCCCCTTCGTCGTGGACACGCTCCCCTCCGGGCTGAACGTCGTCGTCGACGGCCAGATGTCCGCAGCGCCCGCGACGTTCTCCTGGCGTCCCGGCGGCGTCCACACCGTCTCCGCCCCGGGGCCGCAAACTTCCGGGCCGCAGTCCCGCCGGGTCTTCGCCTCCTGGAGTGACGGCGGGGGCGAGACCCACGACGTGGTCGCCGGGGAGGCCCCCGGCGGGCTGACCGCGACGTTCACCACGGAGCACGAGGTCACGGTCCGGACCTCGCCGATCCCCCTGAGCCTCACCGTGGACGCGAGTCCGCTCGTCGGTTCCGTGACCGCGTGGTGGCCCGAGGGCAGCACGCACACCCTGGCCGCGGTGACGCCGCAGCCCGGGGCCATGGGGGTCCGCTACGTCTTCGTCTCCTGGAACGACGGTGGGGCCGCAACCCACCCCGTCACGCCGACCGGACCTGCGACGTTCGACGCATTGTTCCGGCCGCAGTTCCTCCTCACCGTCGTCTCCGACCACGGGTCGCCCACGGGGGACGGATGGTACGACGCGTCCGCGGTCGCCACGTTCGGCGTGCCCGAGAACGTGTCCGGCGCTCCGGGGACGCGGTACGTGTTCCGCGGGTGGTCCGGGGACTCCACGGACTCGGGGGCGGAGTCGGCCCTCTCCATGGACGGTCCGCGGACCGTGACCGCGACGTGGCGGACGGAGCACCTCCTCACCGTCGTCACGCCCTTCGGGACCGCGGAGGGCGGCGGGTGGTACACGGAAGGCGGGGTGGCGACCGCGTCCGTCCAGGACACGTTAATCGTGAACGGCACGACGTACCGCTTCTCCGGATGGACAGGGGATTCGACGGACTTCTCGAGCGTGGTCCTCGTCCCGATGGACGGCCCGAAGAACCTCATCGCGACGTGGACCGTCGTCCCGCAGGGGCCGCCCGCCTCCGCCTTCGACGTCCTCCCGTGGATCGTCCTCCTGATCCTGATCGCGGTCGTGGGATTCCTGATCTTCTTCGTGCTCGGGCGCCGCAGGAGGAAGGAGGACGAGGAGGCCCGCCGGCCCCCGCCCTCCGCGTAGTCCCGCCGCGTTCATATAGGGAGGAACGGGTTCCGCATCGGGAGAGGCCGTGCGCACCCCCGTGATCCTCCTGAACTTCAAGGCGTACCCGGAGGCGATGGGCCCGAAGGCGGTCGCCCTCGCGAAGGTCGCCGTGGAGGTCTCGGACCGGATGGGCGCCTCGATCGTCGTCGCGCCCGCCGCGACGGACATCGCCCGGGTCGCGCACGAGGTCCGGATCCCCGTCTTCGCGCAGCACGTGGATGCGGTCGAGGCGGGGGCCCGCACGGGCTGGGTGCCCCCGGAGGCCGCGACCGCGGCGGGGGCCGCGGGCACGCTCCTGAACCACTCCGAGCGGAAGGTCCCGCGGAAGGACCTCGAGGACCTCATCCCGAGGTGCTCCGCCCTCGGCCTCGAGGTCGTGGCGTGCGCGGGCAATCTCCGGGAGGCGGAGTCGATCGCGGGGCTCTCCCCGGAGTTCATCGCAATCGAGCCCCCGGAGCTCATCGGCGGGGGCGTCAGCGTGACGAAGGCGAAGCCGGAGATCGTGTCGGGCGCCGTGGAGCGGATCCACCGAGCGAATCCGAAGGTGGACGTCCTCTGCGGGGCGGGGGTGAAGACGGGGCGGGACGTCTCGCGGGCGATCGAGCTCGGGGCCGTCGGCGTGCTCCTCGCGACGGGGGTCGTGAAGGCGAAGGACCCGAGGAAGGCGCTGACGGATCTCGCCAAGGGACTTCGCTAGCCGTTCCGCCCCGTTACGTACCTGTAGCACCACCCCGGAAATACCGCGGGACTCCTCCATCGTCCCGAGGGCTACGATGAGGGCGGTGGTGGCGGCGGTCGCGATCCTCGCGATCCTCACCCTCCCCCACGGCCTCGAGGCCTTCCTCCCGGGGGACGCCGGTCCGGCGCATGCGCCCTCCCCTGCCGGGCCCGCCCCGCCCTCCCCTCATCTTTTTCCCGCCCGCATGGCGGGAGAACGGACCCGCGGACCGGGCCCGCACCCGTTGATCGCCGAGGTCTTCTACGACGCCGTGCGGGACGACGAGTACGTCGTCGTCGCGAACCCCGCCTCGACGGCCGTGGACCTCTCCGGGTGGCGGTTGACGGACCGGGAGGGGACGATCGAATTCCCCGCCATGGCGATCCTCGCAGGGGGGGCCCGCGCGGTCGTCGCCCGAAACGCGACCTCGTACGCCGAGGACACCCTCGACGAGGCGGAGTACACGTACGGCGCCGGGGACGTCAGGGGCATGACCGTCGTCGGGCGGATCCCGCAACTGAACAACGACGGGGACGAAGTGCTGCTCCTCGATCCCACGGGGGCGGTGATCGACGCGTTCGTGTACGGCTCGTCCCCGTATTCCGAGGACGGATGGGGCGGGACGGCCGCCGGGAGGGTCCCGAAGGGGAAGCGCGGGGTCCGTGCCTCCAGCGGGGGCGGGTTCGTCGACACGGACACCGCCACGGACTGGGACTCCCTCCGGAGCTACGGCCTCGGCCAGTCCGAGCTCCCGTTCCGGCGATTCGAAATCGATGGGACCGCCTCGGGGTTCCTGTCCCCGGATGAGTCCCTGCCGGCGCTGCAGGCGCTCCTGGACCGTGCGACGTCGTCGATCCACGCGAGCCTCTACACGCTCACGAACCCGATGCTCGGGGAATCCTTGCGGGGTGCAGCGGTGCGGGGCCTCGACGTGAGACTTCTCCTTGAGGGGGGCCCCGTCGGCGGGATCGACGAACGGGAGTGGGAGCTCGCTTCGCGCATCACTACCGCGGGCGGGTCCGTGCGGTTCCTGGTGGACGACGTCGACCGCGGCACCTTCGCCCGCTATCGCTTCCTCCATGCCAAGTACGCGGTGATCGACGCCCGGACCGTCGTGGCGGGCTCGGAGAACTGGGGGGAGCACGGATACCCTTCCGCGGGCCGCACCGGGAACCGGGGCTGGCAGCTCGCGATCGACGACCTGGACCTCGCGGCGTATTTCGAGGACCTCTTCCGGCAGGATTTCGATCCCCGAAGGCGGGATTCGGTCCCCCTGTCTGAATTCTCGCCGAACCTCTACGTGAGCAACGACACGGCATCGAACGAGACGTACCGGTTCCCGATTCCGTCCTCCCACCATTCCGGCCGCTTCGCCGTGACCCCGGTGGTCGCCCCGGACCACGCGTTGCGGGGTGACGCCCTCCTCGGCCTCCTGGCGTCCGCGACGGAGACCCTCGAGGTCGAGGCGTTCTACGTCTCGAAGACTTGGGGCATGGGGCCGGACCTCTATCTGGAGGCGGCGATCGAGGCCGCCCGCCACGGGGTCCGGGTCCGCATCCTCCTGGACGGGACATGGTACAACGTTGAGGGAGACGACCCCGTCGACAACGACGACACCGTCGCATACGTGAACGGGATCGCACGCCGGGAGGGGCTGCCCCTGGAAGCGAAAGTCATCGACGCGGACTCCCGCGGCCTCTCGAAGGTCCACAACAAGGGCGTCCTCGTGGACGGCCGCGTCGCGTTCGTGTCGAGCCTGAACTGGAACCGGAACGCCGTGACGAACAACCGGGAGGTCGGCCTGATTGTCGAGGGCGGGGAGATCGTGGAACCGTTCCGCGCCGCGTTCGAGCACGACTGGTCGGAGGGCGGGAGGCCGGGCTTCGACCCCGCGGAGGTCCTCGGGAATCCGCTCCTCCTCCCGCTCCTCACGCTCCTCGTCGTGAACGTCGCGCTCCTCGCGGCGTGGCGGCGGGGACGGAGACGCAGCGGGAAAGGGTTAAGCGAGGAGGAGCCTACTCCGTGATGTGGCGTCCGGTGGCGCGCCCACGATTTCCGCGGGGGACCTCGAGAAGTACGGGTACTGCCCCCTGAACTGGTGGCGGAGCCTCGGGACCGCGGACGGGCTGGGGCCCGAGACAATCGAGGGGGAGCGGCGGCACGAGGAGGTCGCCGCGGAGCTGAAGGGGATCGAGGTCCACGAGATCCGCGCGAAGGAGTCCGAGCGGATGGTGATGTACTTCGCGATCGCCGCGTCCATCGTCGCGGTCCTCGGGATGGCGTTCTTCACCCCCGCTCCCGAGCAGATCATCCAGATCCTGATCATCATCTCCCTGATCTGGATCCTTGCTGCGGTCTTCTTCCTGTACCGCGCGGAGACCCTCGTCACCCGGGATGAGAAACTGTACGCGGAGCGGACGATCCTCGTGTTCTCGATGGTCGCCGCGATCATCGCGAGCGTCGCGGTCTCGTTCGAGGCCACGGACCGGGCCATTGCCCAGGCGACCGTCGGCGCGGCCCTCGGGTGGCTCGTCGGGGCCTCATGGTTCCTCGTCCGCTCCCTGAAGAGCCTCGAGATCGCCCGGATCGCGCGGGCGAAGCATGGGATCGGGACCGCGGCGGTCCCGTACGTGGACTCGGAGGCGGAGAAGCCGAAGCTGTTCACGTCGAAGCGGCACGGGCTCACGGGCCGCCCGGACGCGGTCCTCCTGGCGGGGGACGTCCACGTCCCCGTCGAGGTGAAGACGGGCCGCACCCCCCGCGGGCCGCTGTTCTCCCACATCCTCCAGCTCGCCGCGTACTGCCTCCTCGTCGAGGAGGAGTTCGGGAAGCCCCCGCCGTACGGCGTGATCCGGTACGAGGGGGCCTCCCACGAGATCGAGTACAACGAGGACCTGCGGAAGATGGTCCTCGGGAAGATGGACGAGATGCGGTCCGCTCTGGCCCGCGGGGGCGGGGTCCACCGGAACCACAACCGCCCCGGGAAGTGCATCGGGTGCAGCCGCCGGGAGGGCTGCCCGGAGCGGCTCGGCTAGCGGCGGGCGGGCGGATCGCCGGGTCCCGTCACCGCCTTCGAGATCGTCTCGACCTTCTCCGTGAGCCGCTTCACCTCCTCCGCCATCCGGAGCATCTCCTGCTCGAACGGCGTGAAGTCCCGGGTCGACAGGATCCGGTGGGAGATGTAGATCCCGAGGAACGTCGCCCCGATGATCGCGAGGACCGCGATCACGATCAGGGCGGAGACCATGATGAAGAAGAACGTGACGACGTCGTACGGGTTCACGACGCCGGCCACGATCGCGATCTCGATCGCCGCCAGGAGGCCGACGATAAGGAGCCAGAGCAGGGTCCACTGGCTGATCCTCATCCCTCAGTCCCCCTGGGCACGAGGGCCCGGAAGTCCCCGGGGGGCCGGTTGAGCCCGGTGCGCAGGGTGCTCCGGTCCGTCATCGAGACGAAGTCCCCGACCTCGTCCACCCCCTGGAACACGGTCCCGTTCAGGGCGAACGTGGTCCCCTCGCGGTCCACGATGAGGACGTACACATCGAACGCGTGGGTCGCGTTGCGGGAGAAGTTCAGCTGCAGGTCGTACGACTCCCGCTCAACGGCGGCGATCCGGAACGAGACGTTGTCCTGGCCCCGGAGCTCGATCGCGAGGGAGCGGTACATGTAGTGGTCCACGGCCCCGTGGAGGTCGATCACGACATCCGCGTCCGTGAGGCCGATCACGAGGGCGGGGATCGCGGAGAGGACCGTGGGGCGGCCCATCAGCCCCGGGGTCACGAGGACCAGCGCGAGGAGGGCGGGGATCACCGCGACCATCGCCCCCCGCCTCACGACCTCGAGCTGCATCCTCGCGTCGAAACCCCCGGTTCGTAGATAAGTGTTGGCTCCACGGTAGCTCCCCGCCACCCGGAGGGAAAGAAAAGAGTGGGGCGGACTCTTCGTCCGCCCCGTTGTTGGGGGGAGGAAATCGTGACGTTCGCGGGCCGTGACCCCGACTTCCTTCAGGTCCGGTCCGAGTGCATCCGCATCCGCGTCGACTAGCTCTTCATGTACTGGCGCTTGATCGCGTCGAGGTTCGCGAGGGCCTTCTCGGCTTCCTCGAGCTTCTTCAGCCGGTCGCCGACGAGTTCGACGCGCGCGTACACGAGGTCCCGGATCGCGGCCCGCACGGCCTCCGACCGGCTCGGGAAGTCGTCCATCTCCACCAGGAAATCGAGCGCCCTCAGGAACCGTTTCGGGAGCCGCAATGTGATTTTGTCCGAGTCCTCGTTCACGTGTCGAACCATCCCATCCGTATGCCAAGTCGGCCCATTTTGCCTTACGCTTGTCTGACGGCATTCGGCCTGAAATATATAAACGTATTGGGGATATTATCGGCCCTGGTACCCCTCCGTTTCCACTGCAATCGGACTCCCCGCTCCCTGTACTCGCGGTCCGGCGGATCCGTGTCGAATGGGTTAAATCGGGAGGCGGGCTCCCTCGGGCGATGGACGTCGAGGACACGGTCTTCCTGCTCCCGGGCCCCGTGAAGATGCACCCGCGGGTCCTCCGAGCGATGGGGATGCCCGCGATCAACCACCGGTCCGCCGCGTTCCAGGAGGTCCTCGGGGAGGTCCGGGAGCTCACAAAGTACCTGTTCCAGACCTCGGGGCGGGTCGCCGTCCTCAGCGGATCCGGGACCGCGGGGCTCGACGCCGCGGTGAGCGGCCTCCTTCGTCGCGAGGACCCCGTCCTCTGCCTCGTGAACGGGAAGTTCAGCGAACGGTTCCATGACCTGTGCAAGGTGTATGCGAAGCCCACGCCGCTCGAGTTCGAGTGGGGCCAGCCCGTGGACCCCGCCAAGGTCGCCGCGGCCCTCGAGAAGGGGGACTACAAGGCGGTCACGGTGTGCCACAACGAGACGTCCACGGGGCTCACGAACCCGGTGAAAGAGATCGCCGCGGCGGCCCGGAAGCGCGGCGCGATGATGATCGTCGACGGGATCACGAGCGTCGGCGGGATCGACGTCCGGCTCGAGTGGGGGATCGACGCCCTCGTGATGGGCTCGCAGAAGTGCGTCGCGGCCCCGCCGGGTCTCTCCGCCGTGGCGGTGTCGGAGCGGGCGTACGCCGCCCTGCACGAGAGCTCCAGCTTCTACACGGACCTGAAGGCGCACATCGACGGCCTCGAGGAGGACGACACCCCGTTCACGCCCGCGGTCCCGCTGTTCTTCGCCTTGCGGGAAGCCCTCCGGATGCTGAAGGAGGAGGGGCTCGAGGCGCGGATCAAGCGAACGACGAGGCTCGCGGACGCGACCCGCGCGGCCGTGGACGAGATCGACCTCGGCATGTTCCCGCGGAAGGGCTTCGAGTCGAACACCGTGAGCGCGATCCGCTACCCCGCGGGCGTGGACGACAAGAAGTTCCGGACCATCCTCGAGGAGGAGCACCGCACCGTCGTCCAGGGCGGGCAGGGACACCTCAAGGGGAAGATCTTCCGGATCGGCCACATGGGGATCGTGTCGATCGCGGACCTCGTGGCGGGGTTCGCGGGGATCGAAGCGACGCTCGCGAAGCTCGGCCACAGGTTCGACCGCGGGGCGGGTGTGGCGGCCCTCACGAGCTTCGCCTGAGCCGGGTCACCGCCACACGACATCGACCCCGTCCGTGCGGAACCGCTGGTCCACGACGGTGTCCTCGACGGACATCCTCACGCCCGCGCGGTGCATCAGGAGGCCAGTCCACGCGATCATCGCTCCGTTGTCGATGCACAGATCACCGGGAGGGACGAACATCCTCGCGCCCCGGTCCGCCGCCATGCGACCCGCCATCTCCTGGAGACGCCGATTCCGGGCGACCCCCCCGCCAAGGAGCACCTCGTCGTTCTCGAGGTGGGCCATCGCCCGCTCCGTCACCTCGCAGAGCATCGCGAACGCGGTCTCCTGTAGGGAGAACGCGAGATCCTCGAAACGGTCCCCCTTCTTCAGCCGGTTCAGCGCGGCGGTGAGGAGTCCGCTGAACGCGACGTCCATGCCCTTCACGGAGTACGGGAGCGTGAGGAACGTGGAGCTCTCCCTCGCCGCCCGTTCGAGAACCGGCCCTCCGGGGAAGCCGTGGCCCGCCTCCCGCGCGAACTTGTCGAGCATGTTCCCTATCCCGATGTCTAGGGTCTCGCCGAACACGCGGTACCGCCCGCGAGCAAAACCGATCACCTGGGTGTTCCCGCCACTCACGTACAGGAGGACGGGGTCCTCGCATCCGTTCACGGCACGTCCGATCTCGAGGTGGGCGACGCAATGGTTGACGCCGACGATCGGCACCTCGAGGGAGAGGGCGAGCGCGCGGGCGGCGGTCGCAACCGTTCGGAGGCACGGCCCGAGCCCCGGTCCCTGGGAGAATGCGACGACATCTATGTCCGCGAGGTCGACGCCCGCCACGTCCGCGGCCTTTCGGATGAGCGGTACGACCCGCTCCGCGTGATGGTTCGCGGCCTCCCGCGGGTGGATTCCTCCGTGTTCCGGACGGAGCATCTCGTACACGTTGGCGAGGACCTTCGCGTCCTCGTTCACGATTCCCACGCCGACGGTATGCGCTGTGCCTTCGATTCCGAGGGAGAGCACGGGCGAGCCATCGCCGGGCGGGAATAAAGGTTGGCGGTCCCGCGGGTCTAAATAAGCTGCGGGGATAGAGCGGTTCGATGGCCGCTGAGCGGGGGAACATCGTCTTCGAGTACCGCCCGATCCCCGTGAGTCCGATGTCCGTCGCGCTCCTCATCCTCCTCGCGCTCGTCACGTTCGTCCTCGGCCCCCTCGCGAGCCCGCCGGAGCTCTGGCCCCTCGGAGGATTCTGCCTTGTCCCCATTGGGATCGTGCTCGTCTTCGTGGTCCTCAGCCAGCCCTCACCGACGAGGATTCACGAGGGCGGGATCGAGGTCTCGCTTCCCGCGTGGCGACGGCTCCTCGGAACGCGGCGATTCATCCCCTGGGACGAGGTCCTGAACCTGTACCCCGCCTCGTACGAGATCAGCGGGGCGTTCCTCTCCCCGTTCGCATCAAGCGCGGGGACCCTCGTCCACACGGGGATCGGCCTGGAGACCGTGGCGGGGGGCCGGCTCATCGTCCGCTTCACACCGGGGGCGATCCGCGCGTTCCGCGGCGAGACGGAAGGCTATGTCCGGGCGATGGAGGCGGTGCGCGAGGTCCTGCGCGCCCGCGGTCGCCCCCTCGTGACGAGTGTGAAGCGATATGGAGATGACGAGGTCAAAGCGATGGCGGGGGAGGCCCGGGAACCCCTCCTCGGGATGGCGGCGATCGTCCTCGCGTTCCTGCTTCCTCCCGCCATCGTCGCGGCGGTGCTGATCCTCTTGGGCGCCGGGCCGGTCCCCCTCGGGATTGCTGCGATCGGAGGGGTGCTGCCGCCGACGCTGTCGATCGTCCTCACGTACCGCCGGAGCCGGAGACGGAGCGCGCTGCTCGGCGAGCTGTCGAAGTTCCAGGAGTCCCTTCGAGCCTCCCGTTGAACGCGCGGAGAATGGGACCCGCCCAAGAGGATCATGAACGAAGCGGTGGGGAGGGCGGCCCGAGCCGGCGTCTCCCCGCGCCCAACGGCTTGGCGAAGGTTCAAGTCCCGCCAGAAGTTCCGAACGCCCGCCATGGTGGAGTACGCCCCGGGCGTGTGCAACATCGGGCCCCGCGGGCGGATCGAGCGGGCCGCGTTCGGCATCGCGGTCCTCGTCTTCGCGATCGGCCTGTGGCACCTCGTACGCCTGAACACGCTCCCCTCCTGGCCGCTCCTCCTCCTGTTCCTGCCCCTCGCCGCGGGGTTCATCGCGATCCTCGAGGCCGTCTTCGGGTTCTGTGTGGTCTTCGCCCACGAGGGCGTCTACGACCTCCGGTGATCCCATGACCACGCGCGGGGAGGTCACGGAGGCGAAGTGGCGGGCGAAGGACCGCCGGCGGGCCCTCCTGATCTACGCCCTCGGGGGGGCCGCGGCGGCGCTCGTGACCGCCCTCCTGTACTTCTTCTAGGGCAGAGGGGTTCGGAGCCCGCCCTCGTCGAGCTCGTACCTCTTCCCCCGCCATTCGATCCGGCGTACCCGGCGGGTCCGGAGGAGGTTCCCCGCGATGACCCAGGGCACCGCGAGGTTCGCGAGGGCCCACGTCCCCGCGGACACCCGCCACGACGCGGCGAGGCCCGGGGATCCTTCGAACACCGCACGTCTCCGGAGGCTCGCGTTCATCGTCGCCACGGGGACGTCGAAGAGGAACAGGGCCGCGGGGATCAGGAAGGCGGGAGCAACAAGCGCCCCGAGCGCAAGGGAGACGAGGCCGAGGAGGACGGACCCGTTGAACACCCCGTACGTGAGGGCCGCGAAGTTCCGGATGTGCGGGCCCCACAGGACGACCATCGCGGTCTGTCGGTCCGTCCACTCGAGGCACTCCCTGCGGTCGCAGTCCTCGAACGTCGGGGCGACCGCGCGAGGAACGAACTGTACGCGGAGCCCCATCCCCTTCACAGCGGCCGTCACGGCGAGGTCCTCGCTCAGGGTGCCCCGCCACAGCGCGTTGAGGTCAAGACCCTCGAGGTTCTCTCTCCGGATTGCCCACGCCCCGCCCCACAGGAAGTTGTACCGGTCGCTGAAGAAGATGTTCAGGCCCGCGGCGTTCCACGCAGAGCGGACCGCGGACCACAGCCCGCCCCGGACCGGCGTGTACCACCGGTACCCCGTCGTCGCTCCGATCGTGGGGAGGGTCCGCGGCGAGAGCGATCCTCGAGGACGCCCCGTGGCGGGCTTGGCACCTTTCGATCCCCGCGACCGCGGGATCGTCCATGCGGTCGACACAGAACACGACGCCGTAGCCAGGGTACTTCTGGCTCAAGATCGCGTCGAGGTTCTTCTCGAGTTCCGGGTCCGTGCCACGGCACGGCACGACGGCGAGGACCCTGGGGAGGAAGGCGCCTCGGTCCCAGACCGCGGTCCCGCGGATCTGTCGACGGAACCGTAAGGCCATCGCGGCCGCCGCGCAGGAAGCCACGAAGGCGAGGATGCCGAGGCCGCCGAGGATCCAGAGCAGGAGGTCCCACGCCACGGGCCGCCTCCATGGACGGGCTCGGTAAGAACGTTCTCCGTCACTCCGGAGAGATGAGGACGCGGCCGTCCTCCACCTTCACCGGGTACCGCCGCAGTCGCGCGAGCGGATTCAGGAGGTTCTGCCCGGAGCGCACGTCATACTGCCATCCGTGCCACGGGCACGTCACGACCTCGTCGTCGAGCTCGCCCTCCCCGACGGGCCCACCGCGGTGGAGGCACGTGTTGCTCACCGCGTAGAACGAGCCGCCGACGTTGAAGAGGGCGACGATGTGGCCCGCCACGACGACGACCTTTGACGTCCCTGGAGGGACCTCCGACGCGTCCGCGACGGGGACGAAGTCCGCCATCGGGACCCCGAACCCGCGGGCGGCTTAAACCATCGCGGACGGCGGGAAACCTTTATCGGCCCCCGCCGCGGATAGGGTCCGAGGCGCCCCCATGAACGAGGAGCAGGAGAAGATCGTCGGGCTCTGCAGAGCCTTCGTGACGTCGATGATGGATGTCGAGGCCGGGATCACCGCGATGAGCGAGAAGATGTCGAAGGCGGAGCGCCAGGAGTGCCTGAAGGCGGTGCTCCGGTGGGTCGACACGTCGCCGGAGATCCCCGCGAACAGCTACAGCCGCGAGCTCGCGCGGGAGATCCTCGGGCAGCTCAGTGCGTCCGCGTTCTACGAGGACTACGCGGGGTCCGCGGACTCGTACATCCAGTGAGTTCGAGGGCCGTGACGAACGTCCTCGCGATGAACGCCGGGGACCAAAGACAGTTTCCAAGTCCTATCGTGTCGGAGTGGAAAACCGAGATTCCGTGCTTGGGGAAAACGACATCTTTCGGGGCGATGCGGAATCCCACGGGTCAACGGCGCCGCTCAGGTTTAACAAGGCCCCGCCATATCCCCCCTGAGGGATGAATGAGGGGACTTCCGTGCTTTTATCACTGGAGGTTGCACCAACCCCCACGCACTCCAGACCAATCCAACGAGCGGTGCGGAAAAAGATGGAACGGCGGTGGCAGACTTGACCGGAATCGGGTCGTACTTCACGGGGTTCCTCGCAGTCCCACCGATTCTGGGAGCGGGAACCGTTGTGGACCTCGCAATCCTTGTCGCCGGGATGTTGGTCTTCGCGTACCGAGTGCGAACGCAACGGGAGACGTCACCTGACCGTGGCGGGCCGTTGAGGTCGACCGCCATTGACGAGGGGCCAAAGTCTTAACCCGTCGCGGGCCATCGTCGCGAACCGGGAGAGACCATGGTCTTCCGGAACGAGAGGACGTGGCAGAACGCGGTGGACGCGGGCCGCCAGGAGGAGTTCCACACTGCGTACGATGCCGCGGTCGTGAAGGTCCGCGCGGAATTCGGCGGGAAGCACCCGATGTACATCGACGGGAAGGCGGTGTCGTCCGGCGACGGGACGTTCGACGACACCTCCCCCGGGAACCGGAAGCTTCTCCTCGGGAAGTTCCAGAAGGGCACGCGCGCGGACGCGAAGAAGGCGGTCGAGGCCGCGAAGGCGGGGTTCCGCGCCTGGAGCGGGACCCACTACCTGGAGCGGGCCCGGATCATGCAGCGCACCGCGGACCTCATGTCCGAACGGAAGTTCCTCCTCGCCGCCCTGATGACGTTCGAGAACGGGAAGAACCGCTTCGAGGCGGTCGCGGACGTGGACGAGGCGATCGACTTCCTCCGGTGGTACGCGGAGGCGATGATCGCGAACCAGGGGTTCGAGCGGGAGATGGGCCGGTATTACCCGAACGAGATCGCCCGGAGCCTGCTGCGGCCGTTCGGGGTCTGGGCCGTGGTCTCCCCGTTCAACTTCCCTCTCGCGATCGCGACGGGGATGACCGTCGGGGCCCTCGTCACCGGGAACACCGCGGTCCTGAAGCCCGCCAGCGACACGCCGTTCATGGCCCTGCGGCTGTACGAGACCCTCCGCGAGGCGGGCGTCCCCGGCAGCGCCCTCCAGTACGTGACGGGCCCCGGGAGCACCGTGGGCCAGGAGCTCGTCGAGAACGAGGACGTGGCGGGCTTCGCGTTCACGGGGTCGAAGGCGGTGGGCCTCGGTGCGTTCCGGCGGTTCTCGGAGACCCACCCGAAGCCGATGATCTCAGAGATGGGCGGGAAGAACCCGACGATCGTCACGGCGACCGCGAACCTGGACAAGGCGGTGTCCGGCGTGATGCGGGGCGCCTTCGGATATGGCGGGCAGAAGTGCTCCGCCACGTCCCGTGTGATCGTGGACAAGCGGATCAAGCCGCAGTTCCTCGCCCGCCTCGTGGAGGAGACGAAGCGGATCACGATCGGAGACCCGACGGGGCGGGACGTGTTCCTCGGGCCCGTGATCAACGAGGACGCGGTCCGGAAGTACACCCTCGCGATCGGGATCGCGAAGAAGGGCCGAGGCATGATTCTCTTCGGGGGACGCGTCCTTCGCACGGGACCCTTCAAGGACGGCCTGTTCGTCGAGCCCACGATCGTGGACGGGCTCCCGGCCTCCCACCGGATCAACCAGGAGGAGTGGTTCGTCCCGATCCTCAGCGTGATCGCGTGCGACGGCCTCGACGAGGCCCTCGAGATCGCGAACGGCGTGGAGTACGGCCTCACGGCGGGGATTTTCAGCGAGGACCCCAAGGACGTGGCCCGGTTCTTCGACCGCATCGAGGCGGGGGTCGCGTACGCGAACCGGGCGAGCGGGTCCACGACGGGCGCCGTCGTCGGGGTGCAGCCGTTCGGCGGGTGGAAGACGAGCACGGTCACGAACAAGGCGGCGGGCGGGGACTACTACCTGCAGCAGTTCCTCCGGGAGCAGAGCCAGACGACGTACTCGTAGGACTCATCTCGCGGGACGGAGCCCTTATCTCCCGGTTCGAGTCTACACGGTTTCGACAGATGCTCGCTCGCGTGCGCCGGTGGGGGAATAGCCTAGCAGTCCGCATCCGGAAGGCGGACGCAGACATGGCGGGAGTTTCCGAAGGGGACATCGTCCGGATCACGATCGTCGGAATCGCGAGAGGAAGCGGCCTCGACCTCTCCACCCTTCCGACGTTTGCCGACCCCGACCCGAGGGTGAGCGTGGACCACGACCGGTACGTGTACGGTCCGAGGTCGTGACCCCGGAAGGGAAAGGCGCAAGCTCTCGGTATCCCTCGTGGGGAGTGATGCCCCTCGTCCTTGGCCAGGCGCGTACGCGTCGATTCTTCGACTGGCTCGCGCCGTCGTACGACATCGTGAACGCGATCATCTTCCGTCCGGAATGGCGCGCGAAGGTCCGGGCGGCGCTCCTCCCCGGGCGAGTGCTCGACATCGGGGTAGGGACGGGGTTCACGAGCGCAGACGTGGCCGGAGCCGTCGGAATCGACCTGTCCTCCGAAATGGTTTCGCGGGCGAGGGGGTATCTCGGAGATCTCGTCCTCGCGGACGCGATGAGCACGCCCTTTCGCGCAGGGAGCTTCTCGACGATCGTGTGCGCGGGTTCCTTCTACTACCTGCCCGACCCCCTCGCGGCGCTGCGGGGGTTCCACAGGCTCCTGCGGGATGGCGGGCGTGTCGTAATGCTCGGACCGGAGGCGTGGTTCCTGAGGCCCCTCGTGAGGACCTTCGTCCGGCGAGATTACGAGGCCCTCGCGGGGGAGACGGACTTCGACCTCGTCCAGTACGAATCCCTCCGCGGGGTCGCATCCCTCGTCGTCATGGAGAAACAGAACGTGTTGCCCTAGGCCTTCGGAGCATGCGCGGGACAAAGACGGCGGAGACGACGGCATGCGGCGCAGTCCTCCTGCTTGACCTGCGGGAGCGGCTTCTGCATCCGTCCGTATTTCCGCCGCGGCATGTCGCAGACCGCGCACCGAGGGCGGAATGATAAACCCTCGTTCCTCCTGGGCCCCAACCCCCATTTGAGCGTCGATCGTTCGAGTAATTACCACCGGTTTATCGACGCCCCGGAGTCCTAGAATCCGGAAGGGATCGAAGTGGCCACGATCGCCCGAATCCTGAAGCGCGCCGGAGGTCCGTTCATCCTGATGGGGGTCGGGTTCTTCCTGGCATTCGCGGGCCTTGCGGGGGACTACTACCAGCACGAGATCGCCGGGTTCTCACCCGCCCTCGAGAGCTTCTTCGCGCCCGTCCACGTGATGATCTTCGCTGGGATTCTCGTGGCGGCGCTCGGGTTCCTCTGGGGACTGCTCCGGGTATCGTTCACGCTTGGACCGGGCCCGAGGGACTGGGCAGACTAGCCCCCGGTCGGGCGCGCCTCCCCGACGCTCCCCTTCTTCGACGCGCACGAGCGGCAGCGGTGGACCTTCGCGTGCTCCTCGCGGACCTCGGGAGGCTTCTGGCACCACAGCGGGTACCGCTCCTGCGTCCCGCACACGACGCATTCGATTGTGAGGGCGTCCGGCCCCGTGGTCCTCACCACTTCTTCGCGAGGACCGGGTCGCCCCATTTCGGGTTGAACAGAAACTCCTCCTTCACGAACCGGAAGTGGCGGGAGTTCATGTAGTCCTTGGGGAGCACGGTGTGCAGGTACTCGATGTACCGCTCCCGGTCGACAGGCCTACCGCCCTCCGTGAGGAGGTTCCCGTTCACGTCGTACGGGAGGTAGACGTAGCCGACTCCGGAGAAGCCCGAGCCCGGGAGCATGTAGTCCCCGTACTCCGCGAGCCCGCGGATCCGGAAGAACCGCCGGTGGGGCAGGCGGAGGAGATCGTCGGGCCCCATGCCGTCGACGCGCTCCCCGCCCTCGAGACGGGCGAGGGCCCGCTTCGCCTCCTCCCGCGGGGCCTTCAGCTTCGCGCCTAGGACTGCGAGGTTGATGTCCCGCACCTTCCCCGCCACCTCGTCGAGGTAGATCCTCTGGGCCTCGTCGTTCCCCAGCGTCTTGAACAGGCCCTTCACCGCGGCCCCGCCAAGCTCGGAGCCGAACATCTCGAGGCCCCGCGGGGACCACATGTTCAGGGACCGCTGGACGTCGTCGAGCCCGAAGTTCCCGCCATCGAGCGCGCCCGCGACCGCGATCGCCTTCAGGAGCTTCTCCCCCGCCGCGAGGTGGTACGACTCCTCGAGCCATCGCATGTACGGCATGCTCAGGGCCATCGGCCCGTACAGGAAGTGGTGCTGCATCTCGAGCTGGTACTTCCCCACCCGGTCGATCAGGGCGAGGAACGTCGACGTGTCCAGGAGGCTCTGGAACTCGATGTTGAAGGCGTCGAGGACGTGCTCCCCGGGCTTCATCGCGAACAGCTCCTCGAGGATCTCCGTGGCCCAATGGCGGCCCCACCGGGGAGCATCCCACCCGCCATCGAGGGTGAGGACGCCCGCCATCTGGTAGTGGTGGCGGAGCTCCTCCACGCACACACGCTTCTTCGAGAAGCTGATGGACTCGAGGGTGTGACCGCCCGGCTGGGTGCGGTGGATCCCCTCGACGATCTCCTTGTCCAGGCCGGTGAGAGAGCCGGAGTCGAGCTTCTCGTACACCATCCGGTGCTGCTGGATGGAGCCGAGTTCCGTGGACGCCTGCGCGCGGATGATCTTCAGGGCCGTGTTGAAGCGGTTGTCGTCCAGGTCCTCCGCCTTCCAGACGCGGCCGGAGAGGTCCGCCGTGGCGGGGGACGCGCCGACGACCTTCGAGGCGAACGAGGCGAAGGCGTCGGGCTTCGCGAAGACCGTAGTGACCTGGGGGATCGGGACCTCCGGATAGAAGCGGTTCCAGCTCGGGGCGTCGAGGACGTCCGGCATCTCCGGGAAGTACCTCTCCCGCCACGCG
This sequence comes from Methanobacteriota archaeon, assembly GCA_020029475.1. Lineage (GTDB taxonomy): Archaea > Thermoplasmatota > Thermoplasmata > RBG-16-68-12 > RBG-16-68-12 > EA-19. Next base: position 43,057 of record JAIBJG010000005.1, read on the forward strand.
ACCCCCTCTTCGTGCCACTTCTTCGGCAGAGGTTCGAGCATGAAGCCGTCGAGGAAGGGCATCGCGACGAGGATAGCCGGGCGGGGGTTTAGACCTTTCGCTATCTCTTAGCTACGTTGTAGCGGAGGCCGTTCCCCCGCCGCACCTCACTTGGGGGCTCGTCCGTCCCCGGGAGACGTCCTCTCCTCCCGCCGTACCCGCTGGAGCCCGCCCGGGGCCCACCAGTTGTATTTCCCCGCCAGGACCATGATCGCGGGGACGAGGTAGATCCGGACGACCATCGAGTCCAGGAGGATCACGAACGCGAGGGCGAACCCGATCTCCTGGAGGAACGGGGACTGGTTCAGCATCAGCGTGAAGAACGCGCCCGCCATCACGATCCCGCACGCGGAGATGATCCCGCCGGTCCGGGTCGTCGCTTCCGTGATGGCGTCGCGGTCCGAGGCGCCCCGGGCGACCTCCTCCCGCACCCGCGTGATGATGAAGATGTCGTAGTCCATCCCGAGCCCCATCGCCATCACGAACAGCGCGAGGGGGAGGATGAAGATCACATCGATCCCCCGCCAGAAGTGGAACAGGACGATCGTGAGGGCGAGGGTCCACGAGATGCTCAGGAGGATCGTGAGGATCGCGCGGAGGGGGATCAGGACGCTCCCGAGGACGAGGAGGAGCACGATGAAGAGCCCCGTGACGACGACGAGGGCCATGATCTGGAGGTCCCGGTTCGTGTTGTCCCGCACGTCGTTGAGGACCGCGGAGACCCCGCCGAGGTACACCTCCGAGTCCCTGAGCACGGGGTCGGAGGCCCGGAGGTCCGCGATTCCCGCCCCGATCCGGTCGATCGTCGAAATCGCCTCCCGGGAGAACGGGGCGTCCCGGAGGACGGCGAGGAGGCGCACGGTGCGATTGTCCTTGCCGATGTACGAGCCCATCGCGGCGAGGACCTGGGCCCGCTGCGCGGGGGGCATCGAGGAGACGTTCCGGTAGTCCACGGGGGACCCCTGCGGGTTCGTCGGGCCCTCGATGGACTGCACCCCGGGCTCCCGCCCGACGATCCCGGACGCGAGCCGGTCCAGCGCCTCGAGGCGGGGGACGGAGAGGCTCCCGTCGAACAGGACGACGGGCCCCGGGAACCGGACGACGATCACGGTCGGGAACGCGAACCCGTGGCCGAAGGACCCGCTGATTGCGTCGAGCCCCTCGCTCGATTCCGTCGGCGGGGCCCCCTGGGAGAAGTCGAACGTGGGCTCGTCCGTGAGGACGATGTACGTGGCGGGGATCGTGATCAGGATCGCGACGAGGAGCACGGCCTTCGCATGCCGCATCGAGAACTGCGCCGCCCCGCGGAAGTACCGCTCCGTCGCGGAGAGCTCCGTGCGGGGGCGGGCCTTCGCGACCTTCTGCCCGGAGGGCCAGAACACGCGGTCCCCCAGGAGGAGGACGATGGACGGCGTGAACGTGAGCGCGATCGCGAGGGCGACGGTGACCGCGAAGCCGATCGTGAGTCCCATCGTCTTCAGGATCGGGAAGGAGCCGAGGGAGAGGGCCGCGAAGGCGATCAGCACCGCCCCGCCGCTCGTCGTGACGCTCTCCCCGGCCCAGATCACCGCGTTCCGGACCGCCTCCTCCTTGGACCTCCCGTCCCTCCGCTCGTCCCGGTACCGGGAGACGATGAAGATCGAGTAGTCCGTCCCCGTCGCGAGGAGCACGGTCTGGAGGACCGCGGTCACCGTGAAGTCCACGGAGAACAGGTACAGCGCGACGAGGTACACGAACAGGTTCGCGATCATGATCGCGATCGCGATCGTGAGGATCGGGAACGCGGGGGATACGACGGACCGGAAGTACAGGCCGATCAGGACGACGACGAGCACGATCGTGACGAGGAACTCCGCGCCGCCGCCGAACGCCTCCTCCGAGTCCAGGTCCGAGGGCGCGCTCCCCGTGACGTACGTCCTCACGTCCGCGGCGTACGCGGCCTTGAGCCCCGCGACGTACGCCCGCATCGCAATCACGTCCTCCGCGATCGGCTGACGGCCATCTTCCGTGTAGCGCGCCTCCTTCTCGAAGGCGTAGTTCATCAGGACGATCGTGCGCTCCGGGCTCACGAAGAACCGGGTGACGTTCACGGGAAGGATGAACGGGGCGGCCAGAGGGTCGTACTGGAGGGACTCGCGGTCCGCGAACGCCCGGAGCTCCGGGTCCGTCGCGTTCGCGCCGAGATCGTGGGCGAGGTCCTGGAAGAACTCGATGCCTGCGACAGGGACCTGCGCGAACACGGACAAGCCGTACGCCTCGACGAGGGCGGCGTCCCGGAAGTTCGAGAGGTTGAAGACGGAGAGCATCCCGAGCTGGAACTGCTTCGCGGTCGCGTTGAAGCTCGCGTTCCCAAACGGGGAGTCGACGAACACGGGGAGGGTCCGGGCGATCACCGTCTCGGCCCTCGCGGGCGATGATGACCCATCCAGCGTTGGGTCGCCGAAGGATGCCCGCCAACCCTGGTAGAACATCTCGAAGGACGCCTCCGCCCAAAACGATGTCGGCGGGGTGAACGACCCGTTGATCGTGGTTCGAGTCAGTGTGTACGCCGTCTCGTTCTCGTTCACGGGCCGGGCGCTCTCCCACCCGGCCACGAACGTGGCGGGCAAGCCCCAGTAGATCCCGACGGCGGCTTGCGTGAACCCGACCTGCTCGTGGACGGGTTCGTTGAACTGTTTCGCGAGGGAGTACGCGACGGACTCGTACAGGCCGTACACGGTGGCGTTCGTGGGGTCCCGGAGGAGCTCGATCCTCCGGTCCAGGAGGATCGTCCGGCCGGTCCGGAGGGTGAGGGCCCCGGTCTGCCCCGCGGAGAGCTGTGACGCGGTGACGATTGCGTCGTGGAGGTCCGCGGTGAAGTTGCGGTAGTACGGGGAGGTCACGTTCGGGGCGAGGAGGACGATCGTCGCGGAGGAGCCCTCCGTCTGCCCCGGGAACTCCTCGTCGATGATCCGCTGGGCCTGCGCGGACTCCGTGTCCTGCGGGAGGGAGGAGGCCTGGGAGAACGAGACGACGTCCCCGACCCGCCACACCTGGTTCGCGACGAGGGCGCCGACGAAGATCAGGATCCACAGGAGGACGAGGGCCCGGTGCCGCTTCCCGACGACCTTCGCGATGACCCGGAAGAACCCGTACCCTTCCTCGGAGGCGCGGCCCAAGGTACCCCTTCCTGCGCTCGCAAGAGCCGGGGGTTCAAAAGGCTTCCGCGCGAATTATCGGAGGAGTGCTGTTCCAGGGGTGGAAAGTGGGCTCGGCCGGATTCGAACCGGCGACCTTCACCATGTCAGGGTGACGTCATGACCGCTAGACCACGAGCCCGGCGCCGCGCCAATTGCGGGGATTGCTTAAAGGCTTTCCAAGCGCCCTCCGGTCGCTTTCCGGGCGGATCCTACGATCCGGGACGGAGCCTTCGGCGACGGCGAATGACGAGCCAGGCGACTGCAATCGACCCCAGGCCCGCTGCTGCGAGCCCACCCACCAGGAGGAGCATGTCGCCCTCCGCCGGGAACAGGCCCTGGTCAGGCGGCCTGACCTCCTCGCGGTACACCACGAGCAACGATACGGTCGTGTTCGCGGGATGGTACGGGGACTTCGCCGCCAGGAAGGACACGCGGTACGACTGAGACGCACGGAGGTCGGTCGGCGGCGAGAACAGGATCTGCGCCATCGTCGTTGCGGTCCCACTGGGGGGCTGCACGGTCGCATTATCCGGCGTGACCCCTGCCGTCACCATAGCATCTCCGACGGTCGTCCCCGTCTCGTCGCGGACTTGGAGGCGGATCGGGAGGACGCCGCCGGGCTCCGTGAGGTCCCCGGCGGGGACGGAGATGTGAAGACTTAGGAAGGGCACACCGTCCGGGAAAACCGTGATGAGGATTCCGCGCTGGATCGGTTGCCGCGCGTCGGGATGGTCCGCCGCCACGTCAATCACGATGTAGCGCAACGAGGATACGGCGGGGGCCTCGTACGTGGCAGAGAACGAGCCGGTCGCGCCCGTCCTGCCGATGACGTTCGCCGCCGAGGTTTCGACGAACCGCCCGCCGTCCTGGGGCAGGATCGTTAGGGTCACCTCGGCTCCCTGGAGCGCGGTTCGGCGGTCGTCTCGGACGGTCACGTCGATCCGTTGGCGGCCTTGGCTCGGCATCGCGGAGCCGAATTCGACGGCGAGGTTGAGAGTCCTGAGGCTCGTCACGGGGCGCACCCCGATCCAGGACCAGTAGTTCCAAAGGGACCCGAACTCCGAGGTCCAGTTCACGAACTGGTCCGAACGCGTCGCCTGGACGACCGTGCGGGAGAACAGGGGTTCCACCGGGTGGTCCTCCATGAAGATTGCCTGGGCCCATCGGATGAGCCGCTGACGTTCCGTCCCGTTCATCTCGGAACGCGATTGCTCGACCACGTAGTCGAATGTGGCATCGCAATACCCCGCGTCGTTCGCACCCGCCGCCTGGCCGCAGTGAAACAGGTCAAACAGATAGTCGGGGTCTGGACCAATGCTCCACCGCTGGGCGGCGAACATGTCGAAGTCCCGGCGCTCGATCCTACCGGAAAGGGCAGAGAACGCTATGGGCTCCGCGACCACGTTCACCCGAATCGACCGGGCGGCCGTGGCGATGAGGCCTGCAGGAGTTGGCTGTTCGGGGAAGATCGGATAATCCGACTGGGGCGTCAAGATCGATATCTGCCGGTCCCCGATGGAAGGGAATTCCCTCCACCCGTCTCCGTCCGCGTCCATCCACCCCGCGTTGTCGAGGATTAGGGAGGCCTGTGAGGGATCGTACGAGACCAGCGGGAGGGAGGCGTTGTACCAGAACCGATTCACCGGGGAAACGGGGCTGTCGGTGACGATTCCATAGTTCCCCAGGTGGGTTCTGACCATCGTCTGTTTGTCCGCGAGGCGCGCGAAGGCGGTTCGGAACGGCCGGCCCACGTCGTCGATCTCGCTGTCGACGGGCGGGAACGTGGAGTAACCGAATGGCTGCCTCCGGAGGTTGAAGCCAATGTACGGGTACCCGAGCTCGGCCCCGGCCCAGACGGTAACCTCGGGCGTGTTCAGCAAGTCGGGGACGAACTCGGGCGGGATGTTCCACAGGTAGTAGTCGATTTCCCCCGCCTGGAGCGCGAGGACCCCGAGCTGCGTCGTGCGGTGGATCCGGAACTCGATCCCGCCCACATGCGGCGGGTGGACCGAGGTGTTCATCCGAGGGTCGTAGACGAACGCCGGGTTCGAGGGGTCCCGCCCCCAGTAATACGCGTCGTTCCTGTCGATGCGGGCGAGTGCTCCGGAGATTAACGTCGTGAAGCGGAAGGGGCCCGACCCGATGACGTCGAAATCCGAAGGCTCCCATGCCTCTGCCGCGGCGTAGTTGAACGGCATGTACGCGGTCTCGTACGTGGGGATTCCTTGCCCTGCCCTGGGGTGCCCCGGGGGGTACACAGCGAGGCCGAAGTCCACGTGTCGTCCGTTCCCCGTGTCCTCCCAGACGTGTCGCGGAAGCAGCCAGAGATGCCCAAGGGTACGCTCGAAGAACGGCGCGTACGGTACATGGAGTCGGAAGCGAAGCGCGCACCGGAGGGTGTTCATGCCGGCGAGGCCGGAGGCCGACGACCACTGAACGTCCGTGGGGTTGCACCAGGAGAGGTCGATGTTGACGTGCCGGTCCGACGGGAAGGAAGCCGCGCTAGGGTCGTCCCACAGAGGGCGCACGTGAACGTTCCAAACTGGGCTCATCGAGGCGAGCTGGAGGGAGAAAAGGACGTCCGTCGCCGTCATCTGTGTGCCGTCGTGCCACCGCAGGCCGTTGAAGTCGAAATAGGCGGTCACGTCCGAGCCGTTCGTCCCAGAGGCCTTTTGGAACGCAGCGTATTCGTCCGCCTCGAAGGATCCATCGCCGTCGTGGTCGGTCCCCTTTAAGACATGCGGCAGCAGGACGCCGATCGGCTCCGAAGTGAGGATCGGATGGGCATAGACGGGGGCGAGGATGGGTAGCGCCCACGGGTCAGAAACGGAACCGCGAAGGAGGTTTCGTGTGCGCATCTGATCCTGAATCCCAATGGAGACGACGGAGACGGGTTCCTCACCGGTCGATCCGGGCGCGGTGGCGATCAGCGTCGCTGAGAGAAAGAACGAAACCGCCAGGACCGTCGCGGCTCGCATGACCCTCCGGTCGGCCCCAAAGGGGCCGTGCGACTTAGGATGATTGGTACGCCCCTTTGTGCCTTCTGGATTACAGGGTCGCCTTGTCGAACATCTCTGGCTTCCCGCCCGGTGGGCGGGTCGCGTCGATCCCCAGTTTCGCCGTAATCCCGTCGCTTGCGCTCGGATCGATCGAGGAGCCCCGCACTCCTTGGAGGATCACAAGCCCGCGGTCCGCTTGGAACCTCGTCGCGATCGCCCACTCCACGTCCCGGTCGTCGAACACGTCGATGTCCTCGTCCACGATGACGACCTGTTTCATCGAGGTGTGCGCGCCGAAGGCCGCCAGGATCGCGTTCTTCGCGTCCCCCGGATGCTGCTTCCGGATTGACACGACGCCGTGGAGCCACGCGCACCCACCCTCCGTCAGCCGCACCGCTTTCACCTTCGGGACCGCGCGGGACACGGCCTGGTGGATGATCGGCTCCCGCGGCATCCCCATGAACATGAAGTGCTCGTCCAACCCGCCGACGATGATGTGGAAAATCGGGTCGTCCCGGTGGTACACGCGGTCCACGACGAGGACGGGCTCCTCCCGCACGCGGTCATACGTCCGCACCGCGTCGACGAAGGGACCCTCCGCGTGGCGCTCGTTGATCAACCGGCCCTCGAAGACGTACTCCGCGTCCGCGGGGACCGTGAGGCCGTCCTTGATCTTCACGACGTCCACGGGCTGGCCGAGGGTCCGCCGCTTCAGGGCGGACGCGATCCGCGTCTCATCCACGCCGTACTCCACGGAGGTCCCGCCGCCGATTAGGAGCCAAGGGTCGAGCCCCACGCAGATCGCGACCTTCAGCTCCTGGCCCGCCTTCAGCGCCTCCTGGTACATGTGATGGAGGTGGCGGGGGACGATCCGGCACACTCCCCGGTTCGGACCGAGGACCTGGATGCGATGGAACGAAAGGTTCCGATGCCCCTCCCACTCCGCGACCCACACCCCCGCGGTCACGTACCGTCCCGCGTCCCCGGGGTAGAGCTTCGGGATCGGACTCTCGAGGAGGTCCACGTCCGTCGTCTCGTTCGCCTGGAACCCCGCCTTCTCAACAGCGTGGAAGTCCTCCGGGTGGGACATCGAGAGCATCAGGTGCCCGAGGAGCGCGTCCCGGGTCGTGTTCATCGCGGAAGCGACGCGGTCTCTCGTGGACCATAGGTTCCCGACCGCCTCGTGGCCGTCAAGGTCTGCGAAGTGGACGGGGCTCCGCGGGTGCTTCAGCAGGATGCGCGTGCACTCCAGCTCCCGGCTCGTCCGCTCCTTGATCGTGACGACATCGTCGGAGAATCTCTCGAGCCACGGACGGACCGCCATTGTCGCACCTTCGCGCCGCGAAGGGGAGGGCGGGCTTTAGCGGTTGCGGATGGGCCGATGACGGAACGTAGATACGCCGGGCTCCCATCCGGCCGACGATGGTCCGAGAGATCGCGCGGAAGTACGCTCTCCAGAACGCCGTCCTGCACGGCGGGGTTGGGGACGCGAAGGCGGTGATCGGGAAGATTCTCGCCGAGCAGCCCGCGCTGCGGCCGAAGGCCCGGGAGATCATCCCGGAGATCGAGGCCGTCGTGCGGGAGGTGAACGCCCTCGACCCCGAAACGCAGCGATCGGAGCTGGAGGCGATCGCCCCGGAACTCCTCGAGCGGAAGGAGGCGAAGGTTTCGGAGCTCCCACCGCTGCCGGGGGCCGAGGAGGGGAAGGTCGTCCTCCGCCTCGCGCCGTACCCAAGCGGTCCGCTCCACATCGGGAACGCGCGTGCGTTCCTCCTGAACGACGAGTACGCGAAGCGATATCGCGGGAGGCTAATCCTCGCGTTCGACGACACGATCGGATCCGAGGCGAAACCGATTCTCCCGGAAGCGTACGACCAGATCCGCGAGGGCCTGGACTGGGCGGGGATCGATGTCCATGATGTCGTGTACAAGTCCGACCGCATCCCGCTCCACTACGAGTGGGCGGAGAAGCTCATCGCCACGGGGAATACGTACGTCTGCGAGTGCCCCCCGGAGAGGCTCCAAGCCCTTCGGCGGGAGAAGAAGGCGTGCGAGCACCGCCTCCAGGAGGCGGACGAGTCGTTCGCGATGTGGCGGGCAATGCTGGACGGGCAGTACCGGGAGGGGGACGCGGTCCTCCGCCTGAGGACGGACATCGCCCATCCGAACCCCGCGTTCCGGGACCGAGTGCTGTTCCGGATTGCAGAGCGGGAGCATCCGCGGGTCGGGACGAAGTATCGGGTGTGGCCGCTCCTCGAGTTCTCGTGGGCCGTGGACGACCACCTCCTCGGGATCACGCATGTGATCCGCGGGAAGGACCTCGTGATCGAGGACATGATGGAGGAGGCGATCTGGGACACGCTTCGCATCGAGCGGCGCCCACACTTCATCCACTTCGGGATTCTGCGGTTCAAGGACGTGGACCTGTCAAAGTCGCAGATCCGGGTGGGAATCGCGGAGGGCCGCCTTACTGGGATCGACGATCCTCGCGCATGGACCCTCCAGAGCCTGCGGCGGCGGGGGATCCGGCCCCCGGCGCTCCGCTCGTTCGTGCTCTCCTTCGGTCTGAGCCTGACGGACGTCGAAGTCCCCGTTGAGTCCCTGTACTCGGAGAACCGGAAGCTCATCGACAAGGATGCAAACCGGTACTTCTTCGTCCCGGAGCCCGTGACGATCGAGATCCAGGGCCTCCCGCACGTGGGCCCGCTGAGGGTCCCGCTCCACCCGGACTTCCCGGGGCGCGGGGAGCGCATCCTCCCCGTCGCCGAGAAGGTCCACGTTCCCCGCGAGGACTACGAGAAGCTCCGGGGGAAGGAGGTCCGGCTCAAGGACTTCTGCAACGTCGTCCTGGACCGTCGCGCGAAGTTCCTTTCGATGGAGAACCGGGACATCCCGAAGATCCAGTGGGTCGCCCACGGGCCGAACGGGCACGTCGTGATGCCGGGCGGTTCCGAGTCCCGCGGGATCGCGGAGCCCGCGGTCGCCTCCCTCAAGGTCGACGACATCGTCCAGTTCGAGAGGTTCGGGTTCTCGAGGATCGATCGGGTTACGAAGTCTGAGGTCCACGCGTATTTCGCGCACCGGTAGGCTCTGGGTTCCGCGATCCTCGGATATGTCTTGATCGAATTGTGACGCTGATTCCATATCTCCTTCCATATCCAGTATGGAATTTGGTGCATGCGCATGCGGGAAGACATACTCGAGACGTTGCGTTCCGGGGACTGGAGGACGAGCCCGAGGGCGATCGCACTCTACCGTGACCGCGTCGGGCGCGCGGGACTCTGAGGCGCTCAGCCTTTTCTACCCGCTACCCTTACGAGGACGCGATGAGGCCCGTCGCATCCCGAGTGAAGGGGATCCAGCCCTCACCGACAGTCCGCCTCGGGACCCTCACGAAGGACCTCCAGGCGAAGGGGGAGCGCGTCGAGAACCTGAGCATCGGGGAGCCGGACTTCCCGACCCCGGCGCACATCGTGGAGGCGGCGAAGCGGGCCCTCGACGACGTCCCGATGACGAAGTACGTGAGCTCGATGGGGCTGCGGGACCTGCGGGAGGCGATCGCCGCGAAGTCCCGGCAGGAGAACGGGATTCCCGCGGACCCGGACCATGTGATTGTCGCCCCCACGAAGCACTGCCTGTTCCTCGCCCTCACCGCCCTCGTCGAGGCGGGAGACGAGGTGCTGATGCCGGACCCGGGCTGGGTGAGTTACGAGCCGATGACCCGCCTCGTCGGCGGGAGGCCCGTCCCCGTGCCCGCCGCGGACGAGACGGGGTTCGTGATGACCCCGGAGGCGGTCGCGGAGGCGATCACCCCGAGGACGAAGGTCGTCCTCCTCAACAGCCCGTCGAACCCGGCGGGGGCCGTGTTCCCCGAAGCCACCTTCCGAGGGATCGCGGACCTCTGCAGGGACCACGACCTGTACGCGATCTCGGACGAGATCTACGAGAAAATCCTCTACGAAGGACGGCACGTCTCCCCCGCCTCCCTGGACGGCATGTTCGAGCGCACGGTCACCGTCCACGGGTTCTCGAAGACGTACGCGATGACGGGATGGCGGCTCGGCTGGCTCGTCGCGGACAAGCCCCTCGTCCGGGAAATCGTGAAGGTGGAGGAGCAGACGATCACGTGCGTCCCCGGGTTCATCCAGAAGGCGGGGGTCGCCGCCCTCACGGGGCCGACCGCCCCGGTGGAAGCGATGGTCGCGGAGTTCCGGGCGCGGCGGGAAGTCGCGATGAAGGAGCTCTCGAATGTCCCGGGCCTCGAGATCCACCGGCCGAGCGGAGCGTTCTACCTCTTCCCGCGGTACGACGCCCGCATCCCGTCGTTGGACCTCAGCGAGCGCCTCCTGAAGGAGGGCCACGTCGCGGTGACCGCGGGGAGCGCGTTCGGCCCGGCGGGGGAGGGGCACCTGCGGATCTCATACGCTGCGTCCCGGGACTCGATCCGGAACGGCATCCGTGGGATCGGCGAGGTCCTCGGGAAGATCCGATAGGCCCGCCGCGGCTCCCGCTCGATGGAAAGGGTATGGGTGCCCGGGCTACTGGACCATCTGGGTCTCGCCGCAGCTCGGGCACATCACTTCGATCGGCCGCTTGCTCGTCGTGATCTCGATCGGGGCGCTGCACGCTTTGCACGTGACGGTCATCGGGGCGGGCCCCGGCTGCGCGGACGCGGGCGGTGCGTGCTTCGCCATCGGAGGCTTCTCTCCGGGCGCCCTCGGGATCACGCCCCCCATCGTCCGTCGCCACATCAGGATTGTGAGGATGAAGAGCAGGGCGACGAAGAGGCCGAGCACGACGACGATCGCCGGGATCCCGCCGACGTCCGCCCAGAGCGGGTTCGTCTGTCCAATCGTGACGCTTTCGACCGTGTAGGCGGAGGTGTTCATTTCCTGTACGGTGACGAACTGGGCCCCCGCGTTCATCCCTCCGGGGACCGTGTACGTGAACTCCCCGCTGGACTGGGTCGTCTGGACGACCTTCCCGGGCGCCCCGGGCATCGCGACGAGGAACACGAAGTTCGACGGAAGGGCGGTCCGCCCGCGCGGCGTCAGGGAGTAGGTGATCCGCATCGTCTCACCGGGGTTGTACGAGGGCCGATCAAAGCCGATGGACAGGAGCACCCCGGAGACAAGTAACGCCGTCGAGCTTCCGGACAGGGCGCGGCCCGCCTCCGTCGCGGTGATCCGGAACTGGTAGGAGCTCGATGCGACCGGCGGGACCTGGTACACCACGCTCGTCCCGGTCGCGGCACCGGACCGGACGAGGATCCCCGAAGTGTCGAAGATCTCGTAGTAGTACGTCGGGTTCGCCAGGACCGCGGGGTTGCGGGTCAGCGAGTATGTCGCGGTGATCGTGTCCCCGTCGTTGTACTCCGACCGGTCCAGGTTCACGACGAGAATCCCGAGCAGCACGGTGAACGTGCGGCTGTCGGACCGTCGGTTCCCCTGCCCGTCGTCCGCGGTGGCCGCGAACAGGATCGGGCCGTCAAACGGCGTCGGCGTCGTCGGGATCGTGTACGTGTACACGTTCGAGGTCGCGGTGAGGCGGTTCAGGAGGCCGCCGCCGGGGGACGCGTCCCGGGCCTCGTACGTGAACGTAAAGGGACCCGAGCTCCCGCTCACGCCCACGGTCATGCGCACCGTGTCCCCGCTCAGATACTGGCTCTTGTCGAAACTGAGGACGATCGTCATCCCCGCCCTCGAGTTCACGACGAACGTGTCCGTCGCGAAGGCGGTGACCGCGTTGTTCGCGACCCCGTCCGCGCGCACGAGGAAGGACGTGCCGTCCAGGATGGACGTGTTCAGCTGAAACACGTGTCGGAGGTTCCCGTGGCTGTCCGTGAGGAGGTTCAGGACCCCGTAGTTCGGGACCATCTGGCCCGTGGACTGATCCGTCACCGCGATGTCGACCTCCACGCCCGCGGCGCCGGGGTTCCCGGGGTTCGGCGGGAAGTCCGTCACCTTCGCGCTCACGTCGACGGTCACGATGCCTCCGGGCTCGTACGTCGCCGCGGCGACGTTCACGATCATCCGGAGCCCATCGATCGGCGCGTTCGTCGTGGAGAACACGAACCGCTCGGCATTCGATCGCGTGTCGTTGAACCATGCCTGCGCGAGGATGAAGCGGTTCGTGGGGATCGTCCCGAGGAGCTGGAAGACGCGCTGCCCGCTCGAACCCGTGAACACGTGAGGATTCGGTGAGATGAGCGCGTTCCCGGTCGGGATGTCGTTCACCCAGAGCTGCCCATCCCCGTTCGGGGCGAGGCTCCCGTCCCGGATCAGGTTCACCGACCACAGGATCGTGACCGTGTCCCCGGGCAGGTACCGGCCCCGGTCCGTCTCGAGGCTCATCGTCCACGTGCGGATGGAGAACCGGAACAAGTCGATTGTCGGGCCCGCCCCGTTCTCAATGTACAGGGCGTCGTGGACTTCGATGAAGTACCAGTCCCCGTCCGGCATCGGGGTCAGGTCGTTCACGTCGGGGATGTTGAAGTTCAGGGTGATCGAGGTCTGCGGGTTCGGGATCGTCATGTTGTTGAACTGGTTCCCGCTGTAGTCCGTGCGGGTGGCCCCGTCGTCCCAGACGACCACGACGTCGTACGTCCGGGGGTCGCCGCCCGCGATGGAGATCGTGAACCGCATCAGTTCCCCGGGCACGTAGTTCCCGGGGGAATACCTCGGGGGATCCACGGCGATCTGGGCGATCCCTCGGGCGGGTGCGGCCGCCATCAAGGCTCCCGTGAGCATTCCGAACGCGAGCAGGGCGACGACGAGCTTCGTCTTCATAGGGCTACCTCCAGAATGAGAAGGGGGGGTCGGGTTCATCCCATCCGGCTGCGATTTCTCGCAGTCAGGTCCACATGGGCATGAGGTACTTAATAATTGTTGTCCGCAAATAAAACTCTACCGGGTTGACAAACACGGAACGTCAAGGGGGCCGGGCCGCGACGCGCCCGCGGGGGAGGGACCCTCGGAGCCCCTCGAGGTCCCGTCGCGCCATGTCCGCCTCCTCCGGGCGCCCCGACCGCTCGTAGAACCGCGCGAGCTCGTCGATCCGTTCGATCAGGCTCGCCACGTTCCCGAGCCCGCGGATCCGTTCGACCCCGGCGCGGAGCCGCTCCTCCGCGGGCCCGGGTCGCCCCTGGGCCGCGAGGACCTTCCCCTCGTTCGTGAGGACCGTGGACTCGAGGAGGGGGTCCGCGAACCCATCCGAGACCCGCCGGGCGCGGGCGAGGGAGGCCTCCGCGTCCTCTGGGCGGCCCGCGTCCAGGTGCGCGTCCGCCGCGTTCGCGAGGGCGTATCCCGCGGCCCGGAAGTCCCCGGCCTCCTCCGCGGCCCGCGCGCTCTCCTCGAACAGGGCCGCGGCCTCGGCAGGGCGGCCCATCCGGACCCAGGCGATCGCGAGGTTCGACCGAATCGCGGCCCCTTCCCGGGGACCCGCGGCGGGGTCCTCCAGGAGGCCCTCGAGCTCCGTCGCGGCATCCTGGACCTCCCCGCGAAGGAGCCGGATCACGGCCCCGTCAAGGCGCGCGGAGACCCCCTCCCTCCGCTCCCCCGCCCTCTCGAGAAGGGGGATCGCGCGGCCGAGCTCCTCCGTCGCCGCGTCGTAGTCCCCGAGCTTCCGGTGGACGACGGCGAGGATCCGGCGGGCCTTCCCTTCGATCCCCGGCAGAGAGGACCGCTCGGCGGCGGTGATCGCCTCGCGCAGGACCCTCTGGGCCTCCGCGAGCGCATTCCGCCGGCTCTCGATCCGCCCCAGGAGCAACAGGGCTTCTGCCCGCCTCGGGTGTCCGGGTCCCTCGACGATGCCCCGGAGGAGGGCGCGGGACTCGTCCCCGCGGCCGAGCCGGTCCATGCCCTCCGCGAGGAGGAGCCGGGCTGCCGAGGTTCGGGGAAGACCGAGGAGGAGGCGTGTGAGCTCCCCGACCCGGGGAGAGTCGAGGAGCTCGCCCCGGGCCGCAACGAGGATATCCCGGGCCCGCCGCGGCCGGCCCGACGCCGTCGCATGCCACGCCGCCTCGATCGGGTCCCCCTGCCGTAGAGCCGCCCTCGACGCCGCCGCGTGGGCCCGCCGGAGGACGGGGGCGGAGGTCCTCGGGAGGAGGACGTCCTTCACGAGGTCATGGAGCGCGATCCCCCCGGGCCCCCGGGCGAGAAGTCCCCGGCCCGCGAGTCCCCGGACCCCGGTGGCGGAGACGCCGAGGTCTGCGGGTCGCCCGATGGGCGCGCGAAGGACGGCGAGGGAGACCGCGGCCCGCTCGAGGGAGGGGTCGAGCCCCTCTAGGATCGCGTCCTCGAGGAGGCGTTCGGCCCCCGCGGGGCCCGCGGGCGGGTCCACGGCGGCGAGGACGTGGAGGGCGATCGGGTGGCCCCGTCCCGCCGCGACGATCCGATCGATCCGTTCCGGGTCCCCTGGGAGAAGGCGGGACGCGAGGGCCCTCGACGCCGCGGGGTCCAGGCCTCCGAGGACGACCTCCACGGGGCCGTCCCGGCGTCCGCCCGCGAGGACGTCCGGCCGTTCCCGGGCCGTGACGAGGAGCTTCCCGCTCCCGCCCGCGTCCACGGCGAGCCGGAGGAACCCCGCCGCCTCCATGGACGCGTGGACGTCGTCCGCGACGACGAGGACCCCGGACAGGTCCTCCCGGAGGATCGCGGAGAGGCCGTCCCCGTCGAACCCGCCGGACGAGAGGTAACTCCGGAGGCGGGGACGCTCGATCCGGTGGAGGAAGTCCCCGAGGGCGGACGCGAACGTGCGGGCGTCGTCGAACCCGTACACCTTCCGGTACCACACGGGGCCTGGCCAATCCGAGGCCGCCCGGGCCGCGAGGGCGGTCTTCCCGATCCCGGGCACCCCGAGGACGAGGGCGAGGGGGGCCGGGGAGGCGAGCCAGGCCCGGAGGGCCGCGAGTTCCTCCTCTCGCCCCACGAACGGCTCCGCGGTCGGGAGGTCCCGCTCCGGGCCCGGCCGGGGGCGGGGCTCGACGACGTCCCCGCCGAGGACGAGCTGGGTCGCCTCCGGCTCCCGCACCCCGCGGGCCTTCAAGGACTCGATCGCCTCCGCGCCGGGGACCTCCCGCCGGCCCGCGCCATCCGCGAGGAGGACGGGCTTCGCGCGTGCGTACTCCCGGAGGGCCCGGGCCGCGCCCGCCCCGGACGGGGTCAGGAAGTACACCTTCCGGCGGGAGCGGGCCCCCGCGACGTGGGCCATCCGCTCTTCGGCCTTCGAGGACGCCTTGAGCCGCTTCAGCTCGAGGGCCGCGTGGGCGCGGCTGATCCCGAGCGCGTCCGCGATCCCGTCCTGGGTCGTCTCCCGCGGGCACTCGAACGCGTCCGAATACCGCAGGTACCAGGATAGGTGGACGAGAATGCGCTCCCCCACGGTGACCGGTGACACCAGGCACCCCTCCGCGCGCGGGATGGGGGACTGCGGGTATAAAGGATTCCGAGGCCGGCTACCGGGTCCGGGTGAAGACCGGGAGGAGCCCCGTCAGGTCCGCCACTTCGAGATCCGGCGTCGGGCCGGCGGGCCTGGCCGGCTCGCGGCCCCGATTCACCCACGCCGTCGCAATCCCGAGATTGCGGGCTCCACCGACATCCGCTTCGAGGGAATCCCCGACGTGAAGGACCTTGGACGGCGCGACCCCCAGCTCCCGGATCGCGACCTCGAAGATTGCTGGGGACGGCTTGTACGCGCGACACGACTCCGAGGTGACGATCGCATCGAACTCCAGGCCGTTGCGGGCCAAGATCTCGCGGAGCATCGCGTCGTCTGCGTTCGACACGACGGCCCTCGGGATGCCGTCGAGCGCCTCGAGGACCGCGGACACCTCGGGGTACGCGTTCGCCCGCATCCATTCCCGCTGGAGCCGTTCGACGTAGGGCTCGGGGTCCGCGTCGAGCCCGTACTCCTTGAAGGCCTGGGCGAGGCTGACCCGGGTCGCCTCCGCCAACGTCAGGAACGGGTCGTGATCGATCCCGAAGAAGTGGACGTCCCACCGCTCCAGGAACGCCTCCGGCGCGACCCCGGACAGGTGGTCCCGCACGATCCGGCTCGAGATTCCGATGAGGGCGTCCCGGCCCGTGTCCACGATCGTGCCGAACGCGTCGAACGTGATCGCACGGATTCGGTTCATTCCTGACGCCTAAGGCGGCCGAGGCCTTATGGCCTTCTCGTCCGATAGTAGGCACACATCTCGTTCAGTGGGCACTCCGCGCACTTCGGCCGCGGGCGGCAGACCCTCACCGCGTGGCGGACGAGGAGGGCGTGGAACTCGCGGTACAGGCGCAGGTCTCGGGAGAGCCGTCCCTCGAACCACGCCTTGACGGATTCGTACCGGTCCGTGTCGATCCACCCGAGGCGCCGGGCGATCCGCACCGTGTACGCGTCCACGAGGAACGTCGGCGTCTCCGACGCGTACAGGAGGATGGAGTCCGCGGTCTCCGGTCCCACGCCCTCCTGGGCGAGCAGGTCTTTCCGGACGACGGACATCGGGCGACCGAGGAACTCGTCGAGGTCCCCGCCGAACTCCATGAGCCGTGCGCAGACCCGCTTCAGCCTCCGGGGCTTCGAGCGGTACAACCCGGCGATCCGGACGTGCCGCCGGAGCTCCGGGATCGACGCGCGCGCGATCGCGGCGGGGGACAGCAGACGCGCCCGTTTCAGGTTCCCAATCGCGGTCGCAACGTTCCGCCATGCGGTCTGTTGCATCAGGAGCGCGCCAACGATTACCTCGAACCGCGTCTCCGCGGGCCACCAGTGTTGGGGGCCGAACCGCGCGAGGAGCCGTTCGTACGCCTCGACGACCTGGTCCACGGATCGGCAACGATCCCCGGCGGAAATGCCTTGCCGATTCCCGGAGTGCATCGGCATCGGTGCCCTTTTCAACCCGTCCCGGCATCGCGCCCCGATGGTCTTCGAGACTCTGGAGGAGCCCCTGTTCCGCGCGCTGAACGGGGCGGGCTCGAACCCCGTCCTGGACGCGATCGCCCTGGCCCTCGACGTCTCTGCCGCTCTCTACCTGATCCTCCTCTGGACCGCCCACCTGTGGCTCGTGAAGCGGCGGGCCCTCGCGTTCGATTTCCTCGCCGCGATGCTCGTCACCGTGGCAGTGACAGAGGCCCTGAAGTTCGCGATCGGGCGACTCCGGCCCGACGAGGTGTACGTGAACGTGAACGTCTTGCGGCCCGCCCTGTTCCCGGAGTTCACCGACCCCTCCTTCCCCAGCGGCCACACGTCCCGCGCGTTCCTCCTCGTGGCGGTCGTGGGCCTCCACGGGCGGAAGTGGCTCCCCGTGCTCCTCCCGTACGGGATCCTCGCGGGCCTCACCCGCGTGTACGAGGGGGCCCACTACCCTTCGGACGTCCTCGGGGGCGCGCTCGTCGGCCTCGCGATCGGAATCGCGTTCTGGAGGATGGACCCGTGGCCCCCGTACGTCCGGGCACGAGAGCGGCTCGTCGGCCGGTGGCTCAGCCCTGGCCCTGGAGCACGTGACGGATCGAGCTCGCGGTCTGGTCCAGGCCCGAAGTGACGGCGTCCAGCTTCCCCTGGACCATCGCGAGGAGGAACGACTTCGGGCCGACCCCCGTCGCGATCAGCGTGCCTTTCTCCGCCTCGACGATCACGCGCTTCGGGGGATCCTGGTTTAGGCCGGAGTAGATCACCTCGGACGCGCCGAGGATCGTCGCGCTCAGGGTCGCGAGGTTGTCGACCCGCATGTCCGCCGGCAAGGCCCACGCGATCGGCACCCCGCTCCGGGAGACGACCGCGGAGAGGGAGGCGCGATACTTCGCGTTGAAGTCCCGCAAAATCCGATTCAGTTCCCCCACTGCGGTCGGCATCGTCGAGCGGATTCCATCCGGGTCGGGCTTATTTAACGCTTCGTGCCGTGTTATCATCGGGGGAAGGCGGGGCCCGGATGGAGGGAACCTTTTAGGCCCGACCCGCATCCCATCCCTCCGTGCCGTTGGAGGAGGGCGCCGCCTCCGTCCTCAGGACGAGCGCGGGCCTCAAGGTGGGCGAGAAGGTCCTCATCGTCGCGGACCCCGAGCGGATGGGAGTCGGTCGCGCGTTCTTCTACGCGGCCGCGGCCCTCGGCTGCGACCCCGTCCTCTCCCTGATCCGCACCCGGGAGGCGCCCGGACGGGAGCCCCCGGACCTCCTGTCCGCCGCGATGCTCGATGCGGACGTCGTCCTCCTCGCGACCGTGCACTCGATGACCCACACCCACGCGCGGCGGGCCGCGAACCGCGCGGGCGCCCGCGTCGTCTCGATGCCCGGGGCCTCCGAGGAAGACCTCGAGGGCGGGGCCCTCACCGCGGACCACGGGGTCCTCGTGCAGACGATGCGCCGCCTCCAGCGGCGGCTCCGCGGCGCGGACGAGGTCCACATCGTGACCCCGGCGGGCACGGATGTCACCCTGAGCACTCGGGGCCGGGATTGGAATTTCTCGGACACCGGGGTCGCGACCCGGAAGGGCGACGTCACGACCCTCCCGGCCGGGGAGATCTTCGTCTCCCCCGTCGAGGGCACCGCGGAGGGCCGCCTCGTCGCGGACGCGTTCTTCCACGAGTCCCTCCACACCCCCGCCACGGTCCTCCTGAAGGAGGGGCACGCGACGAAGGTCACCGGGGCGGAGGCCGCCGTCCTCGAGATGAACCGGGGCGGGAAGGAGGGACGGAACGTCGCGAAGCTCGGTGTCGGCCTGAACCCGAGGGCCCGGGCCGCCGCGTCCCTCCCGGAGGCAGAGAAGGCGCTTGGGGCCGTCCACGTCGTCTTCGGGGACAGCGTGCCGTACGGCGGGAAGGTCGCGTGCGGGGTCCGGGTCGACGCGATCCTCACTGGGGCGACCGTGGAGGTGGACGACGCGCCGATCGTGGAGAAGGGGAAGCTCCCGCCCTAGCGGTGGTGGAGGACGGAGTAGTAACGGTCCTGCTTGAACGTCTTCTCGAGGCCGCCGACGATCGGGAGCTGGGTCCCGCACTTCTTGCACTTGTTGTGCTTGTCGAGGTACCAGCCCGTGATGTCGAACTGGTACCGCCGGATCGCGATCGCGCCGCACCCCGGGCAGTACGTGTGCTCGAGCTTGTGCCCGCCGACGTTCCCGATGTACACGTACTTCAGGCCCGCCGCCGTCGCGACGTCGCAGTGCTTCTCGAGGGTCTCCACGGGGGTCCACGGGAACTCGTTCATCTTGTAATCCGGGTGGAACCGGAGGAAGTGGATCGGGGTGTCGGGGCCGAGCTCGTCGTACACGAACTTCGAGAGCTTCTTCGCCGCCTCGAGGTCGTCCCCGACTTGGGGCACGATGAGGTCCGTGATCTCGATGTGGGTCGCCTTCGTGTCCCGGATCCTCTGGATCGTGTCGAAGATCGGGTCCGCGTTCGGGATCCCGATGTACCGCTGGACGAACTTTGTCTCCCCGGACCCCTTGAAGTCCACCGTGATGCAGTCCAGGAACTTCGGCATCTCCGCGACCGCCTCCGGGGTGTCGTAGCCGTTCGAGACAAAGATGTTCATGAGCCCCGCCTTCCGGGCCGCCATCCCGATGTCCCGGGCGAACTCCATGAAGATCGTGGGCTGGTTGTACGTGTACGCGAGGCCCTGGCACCCCTGCTCCAGGGTCATGTTGACGACGTCCTGGGGCTCGACCTCGATCCCTTCTACCTTCCGTCTCTGACTAATGTCGAAGTTCTGGCAGTACCTGCAGTTGTGGACGACGACTCCGCTCGCGACGTAGTTGTGGTTAGGGAGGCACTCGAAGCTGAAGACCGCCTCGAGCCGGTCTGTGCGCGAGGCTGAATGAATGGGCAGCCACATTTTCTTGTTCTTACGAAGGACCGGGGCAATCGCCTCGTCGATGAGGTCCCTAACCGCAGCTTCGTGACGGAAGAGATCTCGGCTCCAAATTCGGACGACCCGCCACCCATTCGCCTCGAGCGTGGCATCGCGGACGCGATCCGACTCCCGTACTTTTTCGGACTTGACGTGCCAGAAACCATCGATCTCTAGGTCGACCTTCATTTCCGGCAGGGCTGCGTCCGCAACATAGTACTTCCGAGAATTTGCAAGTCGATGGTCAAGCTCGATACGGTACTCTTTCTCATACGAAATTCCCATGGAGTCCAGGACGCTGTAGAGCCGCTCCTCTCCACCTGATGGATGGCGGTGACGCCACAGTTCTAGCCGTTCGAGATTCCGATGCCATCCGTGGGTGGGGTCCGCTAGATACCGTGCACGGCTCGTCGCAAGGGCGCGTCTCGCGATCTCTGGGTTCTTCATTGGATTTCGCGATTGCATTCGCTCGGACCGAGCGAGTCTTTCCGCCTCGGAATACTCCGCGTCCTTCGTGTAACAGAGTCCACGATGGCGGTTCCACGCTGCGAGCCCAGTAACCGTTTCTCCGCAGACGCCGCAAGTGAAGTCCGCCGAGGCGATGGTCTCTGCCCGACCGGAACGCCAGGAAGAGGTGTTTTGGTACCAGACTTTGAGGATCTCATCACCCGCGGCAAGATTCTGAACGAGCGTCCAACCGCGCCGTGTGAGGACGGGGTGTTCCGCAGTTGCCTCAAGAATCCCCCCGCCGCGGGTCCCAGTTCTGACCCTCCAGATCCAGTCCAACCGCCGCCCCACATGGGTCACCACATTCGGCAGGATCTGGAAGCCTGCATCCACGTTGTACGACCACACGCGGTCTCCAGGGCCGACCGTCTCTACAGGCTTGGTCGTCCCGTCCGCCAGCAGAATCGGCGTCCCAGCGGGATGGCAAAGCCAGTTACACCCGGTCGTCGCCACGCTGAAGATTTTCGAGCCAGGTCGATAATGCATCACCGGTTTCTTCTCGATCGGGTCGACGTGACCCGTGATTACGCGCCCGTAAACGTAGAGCCAGAGCTTCCCGTCGTGGACGCCCCGTACACCGCAGAGGCCGACCTGGCCTTCTCCGATCTTGCAGTATCGCGCGCACGCCGTGCACACAATCTTGTTCGTGCCCTCGACGGGTTTCCACAGCTCTCCGACCTTACCCGTCGCATGGCCCGGGGGCTCTCGGACGTCCACGGGCTCGATCAAGTCCGCCTTCGTGACCATCGGCTAAGGACTAAACCGTCGCGCGTCTTAAACACCTTTCGGGCCCAATTCTACAAATGAGATGAGCGGAAGTGTTCCCACCCGCGATTCTCCAGGGGGACGGTGCCGCCCTTCTTCGAGTAGAGACGATTCCCGCCCTTCGCTTCGACCTTGCCGATCACCGTGAGCTTGTGCCGCTCTTCGAGCCCCTTCGTCTGCCGGTACTTCTCAAGGAGCGCGGTGAGGCGGTCCGGGTTCACCGTCGCGAGGAGCTCGAAATCACCGCCATAGTAGAGGGCGAGATCCTCAATCGTCTTCCGGTCCGCGTCCTTCAGTCCCCGGTAGAGTGGGATCGCGTCGTAGTCGATGACGAACGACACCTTGCTCGCTTGGGACACTTGGTGGACCGTCGTCCCCAGGCCGTCCGAAATGTCCATGCAGCTCGTCACGGCCCCGCTCTCCGAGAAGAAGATCCCCTCCTCGACGCGGGGGTACGGCCGCATCAGGAGCTCGAGCGCCTCCGTCCGCCGCGATGGGTCCGACAGGGCGCGCAACGCCCAGCCGGCCCGCCCCAGGTCACCGGTCACGACGACGACGTCCCCGGGCCGCGCCCCGGACCTCAGGAGGATTCGCGATTTCGGCACCCGCCCCAACGCGGTCCCGGCGAGGCTCATCTCGCTGGACTCCTTCGTGTCCCCTCCTACGACCGCGATTCCGAACTGGCGGGCGCACTCGTCCATCCCCCTCGCGATCCCCTTCAGGACCTCGAGCTCCGTGTCCCTCGGTAACGCAAGGGCGGCGACGAACCCGAGGGGCCGCGCGCCGGACGCCGCAATGTCGCTCAAGTTCACCGCGACGAGGTACCACCCGATTTGTGCGGGAGTCGCTCCCGCCGGGACGTGGATGCGTTGGTTCACGACGTCAGTCGTTACCGCAAGGTAGTCCTCGCCCCAGTCCACGACCCCGACGTCGTGCCCGAGGCCGATCGGGAGGCCGCGGTCCAGGATCCGCTTCAGCTGCTCGACGGCCTCCCGCTCCCCGATGTCCTTCAACGCGGGCACGCGGCGGGGATGCGAGGGCGCGGTCTTAACCGTTGCCCGGACCCCGGTTCGCGGGAGAAAACGGAGTGCGGCGACCGGGATTTGAACCCGGGCAGATGGCTTGGCAAGCCATCATACTAACCAGGCTATATTATCGCCGCGCGGACGCCCCGAGAGCCCCGACCGGTATAAAGGATGTGCCCGCGGGCTACGGGGCGATGAGGTTTCCGGGGCTCACGAGGTACGCAATGCCGAACCCAGCGAACGCGGACCCGATACCGATCAGGAGCATCTGCAGTCCGCTCCTCGTGGGCCGGCCGATCGTGATTCGCGACTTGTACCAGCCGATGAGGAACAGGGTCAACGCGCTGAAGATGAGGGACGCGATGATCCCAATCCAGAGGTTCCGCAAAACGTCCCCGCCGATGACCGAGGGACGGACGATGAGGAAGGGCACGAGAGGGATGAACGAGCCGACGATCGCGGCGAACCCGACGAGGACCGCGCTCTTCCGGGCTTGTTTTGGGTCCACGGGGGCAAGGTTCAGCTCGTGGGCCATCATGATCTCGAGCCAAGCCTTCGGCTTCGAGGTGATCTTGTCCACAATCTCCTCGAGCTCCTCCCCCTGGAAGTCCCAGCGCTCGAGGATCTCCCGGACCTCCTGCCGCTCGAGGTCCGGCATCTGCTCCATCTCCTGCTTCTCCCGCTCCACTTCCGCGGCGTAATGGTCCCGGCGGGCGATCGTGGACGTGTACGCGACGGCGCCCATCGAGATCGACTCCGCGAACGTCGCCGCGAGACCGCCCGCGATGATGATCGCGAACGGGTCCGCGATGCCCACGAGGCTCCGAGAAGCGACGGCGACCCCGAGGATCACGCCGAGCACGTTCACGAGCCCATCCTGGCTCCCGAGGATGAAGTCGGAGAGGAGCCGCGGCTGCGCGTGCTTCTCCGCGACCGCGTCCTCGTTCACCCTGCGCCAGAACGCGAAGCGTGTCGCCATGGGTCGTCCCCGGGAAGTCCCGGGAGAAGGCCCCTGAGATAAGACGCTTTTCATCCTCACCCGGTCGCAGGGGTCCTCCCGCCTTCCCGCAGAAGGTTTTTGTGCGACCCGGCGATGCGCGGCGCGCATGGCCGTACCCGCCGCCCTGCCGTGGACCGCGGCCCTCGCAGACGCGGTCCGATCGAAGGACCCGGACGCGGCCCTCCGCGCGGGACTCGCCGCGGTGGACGCGAAGGCCCCGGCCGTGGAGATCGCGCGCGCCGCCGCCGTCGCGTACGCGGAGACCGTGGACATCTCCGGGGGCGCGCAGTACCGGGGCCTCGTCGGCCTCTCCTCCGGGGTCCGGCTCTCCCGCCATCTCGCCCCCCGCCTTCAGGCGCTGCCGGTCCTCCGGGGGATCAGTCTCGCGGCCACGGACCCGAAGCTCCCGCCCTCCGAGCGCCGGAGGCGCGTGAGGGTCACCGGGGAGATCAGCCACCTCACGCGGTCCTTCGAGTACGCCGTGCGCGCAGGGGCGTTCGCGGACGCGATCTCGATCTTCTCCGGGCTCCTCACGGAAGGGAAGGAGCGGGTGATGGCGGGGGACATCCTGTTCCGCGTCGCCGCGGAGGACATGGTGGACGGCGGGCAGAAGCTCGTGTACGCGGTGAAGGCGTGGCAGCTCGCCTCCGCCCTCGGGTGGCGGTCCGGGGACCTCGTGATGGCCCCCGCGGTCGCGCGGGTCGCGACGGGGATCCAGGACCCGGCCGCGTACAAGACCCTGATGGCGGTGTGGGGGCGGGAGAAGGTGGACATCGCGGCGATCGGCGGGAACGCGGGCGGGGCGGAGGGGGCGGACCGGGACGCGATCCTCACCGCGCTGCGGTCCCCGACCGTCGAGGAGTGCGCGAAGGGCGTGATCCTCGCGCTGAAGCGGGGGGTCGCCCTCGACGCCCTCGCGCACGTCGTCGTGCGGGAGGCCGCCCTGAGGGTCGCGGCGGCGGGGGAATACGACCTCCCCGCGATCGGGGGGCTCGTGTTCGCGGACGCGGCGCGCTGGGTCCTGAGGTTCTCGAAGACGGAGACCCGCGTGCTCCCGGTCCTCCAGGCCTGCTTGGTCCTCCGGGGCCAGGCCCCGAGGCCGACGGAGGTGCGGGCCCCCCCGATGGGCGCGCGGGACATCGAGACCCTCGTGTACCAGGTGTGCCGGGACGGCCCCGGGGGGAACCTCGGTCACAACATGGTCCTCGCGGACGCGGCGGTGGACGAAGCGACCGGGTATCCTTCGGCGGTGAAGGAGGGCCTCGGGGCGCTCGCCCGGGCGGTCGCGCAGAGCCCGCACGACGAGAGGCCCTGGGCCGCACTCGAGGCGCGGTTCCCGCAGCCTACCTCTTCTTGAGCTCCTGGCCCACGACGACGAAGTGCGCGAGGAGGGCCTCGAGCTGGATCCGCTCGTTGCTCCCCTCGACGAGCCGGAACTCCGCCTCCCCGACCCGGTCGATGAGGCGGACCTTGAATGCGTCCGGGACGCTGAGGTCGAAGACCGTCCGGTGGATTGCGCGGACGACGTCCTCCCCCGACAGCCCGTACTCGATCAGCAGGGTGTCGAGGGCGTCCCGGGCCTTCAGGAAGTCCCCGCCGAGGGAGACCTCGAGGAGGTTCTTCACGAGCTCCGGTCGGGCGGTGCTCGCGGCCTTGTACAGGGCGTCCTCGTCCACGGTCTGCGAGACCGCGGCCGCGACCTGGAGCGCGTTCACCGCCTTCCGGAGGTCCCCCTGGGCGATGTAGATCAGGGCGTCCATCCCCTCCTTCGTGACCTTCAGCGTCTCCGCTTTCGCGATACGGTCGAGGTACGTCCGGATCGCGTCCGGTTTCAGGGGCCGGAACCGGAACACCGCGGTCCGGGACTGGATCGGCTCGATGATCCTCGAGGAGTAGTTCGCGCTCAGGATGAACCGCGCGGTCCGCGTGTAGTTCTCCATCGTCCGGCGCAGCGCGGCCTGGGCGTCCGCGGTGAGGTTGTCCGCCTCGTCCAAGAAGATGATCTTGAACCCCCGCTCCCCGATCGGCGCGGTGCGGGCGATGTCCTTGATCTTGACGCGGACGGTCTCGATCCCCCGCTCGTCGCTGCTGTTCAGCTCCGCGAAGTTCGTCCGCCATTCCTCCCCGAAGAGCTCCCGCGCGAGGGCGATCGCGCTCGTCGTCTTCCCCGTGCCCGCGGGCCCCGCAAACAGGAGGTGCGGGAGGTTCCCCGCCTTCACATACGCCTTGAGGCGGGCGACGATGTCGTCCTGGCCGACAATATCGTCCAAGGCTGTGGGGCGGTACTTCTCTACCCAGACTTCCTTCATGTCTCCCCCGGGAATCCCTTCGAAAACCGGCGGACTCTATAATAGCCTTTGTAGGGGGTGCTGGCCCTCACCTCGAATACTTTCACCCACCTCCCCTCGCCACCCGTTCATAAGGAGGGCGCGGCGTGTCCGACGCGAGAACCCGAGACCTCCGGCGGGAGACCGTTTTCGAGTGGCCCGCCCGGCATGACGCGCACCGCGCAGAACACGGACGGGCCCGGGGTGCGACGATGGGGTCGCATCTCGGAGAGAGGCGGACGAAGGTTCAAACCCGGCCTCCGATAGGAGGCGTACGGTTCCACCCCGGTGCCCTCCGCAATGATGTCGTGAGTCCCCACTACCGCCTCCCCCGGAAGGGGGAGGCGCACGGGAGGAGCGGACGCGGAGCGGAGTCCGTTGCGGGCATCATCACCCGCGATTGGGACAGAACTGTAGGGGGGGTTCGACGACGACGGAGGGGGCTCCCCGCCGTGGACGTTGGCACGGGCGGGAGGTCGCCCTATGGCGGAGGCCAGACACGTTCGAGTCCGGGGACCCGGTCGAAGACCCGGTCCTCGGAGAGAATCTCGCTCTCCCCCGCCTCCAACGCGGCCCCGGCGTGGATCGCATCGCGAGGGCGCATCGGCAGGGTTCGGTAGAGGTCTGCCCCTCGGCGCAACACCGCCCGGTCCACCCGAAGCCATTGCAAGTTCGGGAAGACGAGCAACTCGTCTCCCTTCGCGACTGAGTCTTCGGGTCCGAGGAACCGACGCACAACGTAGACGACTTCGTCCCACGTCAGGGTGGACGTGGACACCCTGCCCCCGCCTCGCGCAAGGGATTCGAGGAATCGTCGAGCCGCCCCGACGTGAGGCAGGCGAGCTTCGTGCAGCAGCGGCAGGAGGAAGAGACCCGCGTCGGCGTACATTATCGCCCCGAGGCCTTGTATTCGTCGTCCAATACGGATCTCCAATCGAGGAGCTTGCCACGCTTTCCTCCCTTCACGGACAGGAACCGCTCGACGACTTCCTCCGGCGAGGGTTCCGGCCGTACGAGCATCGTCCGTCCGGAGATCTCGAAGGTTAGTATCGATCCTTCCGTCAGGCCGAGTTTCTCCCGGATCTCCTTCGGGACCACGACCTGGCCCTTCGAACCCAATCTGCGCTTCATTCCTACTTGTCAGTAGGAATTCCTACCTGATAAACCTTCCGCGGCCGAAGGTCGTCAAGAAGGGTCCGTCAGCCACATGCCCTCGTCGCGTCCGACTAGAACTCGATCCCGAGGGCTTCCGCGACCCGCGCCGCCCGGTTGAACACTGTCGTCTTGTCGCTCCCCGCGAACAGGAGGCCTACGGCCCTCCCTTGGTCGTCGACAAGGAGGGACCCGCTGTCCCCGCCCTGGGACATCGGGCCCGCGACGAGCTGGTCCGTGAAGGTGGCGACGTACCGATCGTAGTCCACCTCGACGGTCGCGTCCGTCGCGAGGATCTTTCCATCCGTGACGCCCGTCGTCCTCCCGCTCTTCCGGACGGGGGTCCCCACACCCGCCTCCGCGATCCCCGGGGCGCGGTCGAGCTCCAAGATGGAATCCGTGACGAGGTCGTCCCGGATGGGTCTTGCGATCGCGGCATCGACGAAGTTCCGTGGCGAAGCCGCCGCGGCCCGCAGACCGAGACGCTCGGCGAGGCGGCGGAGCCACCGCCCGAGGCTCCATCCACCCGCGATGGAATCATTGAACCGGATCTCCACGAACTGCTCGAGAGTCGCGATTGCGTCGTCCCGGGTCCCAGAGTCCGCCGGCCCAGGCTGAAGGATGGGATCGCCAATCCGGGCGGATCCCGATGCCGCGAGAACGTGATTGTTTGACAAGATGACCCTTCGGGCTCCCCGCCGGACGACGCCCCCGAGGGTCCCCGCCGTGATCCGAATGTGACCGACGCTGACTCCGCCAGGGGCGGGCCGCCATCGATCCGTTCGCGTCCTTCGTCCCGCGATTGCGGCTTGGGCCTTCAGTCGCCCCGTCTCGATTACGTCGGTCTTCACCTCGTCGAGGGTCTTCGGGATGATGTCCTTCCTCTTCAGCTGCGGCTCCGGGACCTTCTTCTCGACGAACACGATCACGGCGGGTTCGTCCGTCTCCTCCCCCGCCACGACCTTCTTCCCGATTCCGACCCCGATGACGTGGGCCTTCTCCATGAGGATCCGCTCGAACTTCTCCTTCGCGGCGCGGATTCGGTCCCACGTCACTTGCGGTCCTCCTTCATCTTGATCGCCGCGATCTCGAGGAGGCCCTCTCCCGCCTTCCCACCAACCGCTACGCCGACGGCCCGCACGATCAGGTTCGCGAAGAAGCCGATGAAGATCCCGATCCCGTAGAACCCGAGGAGGTCCACTTTGTACAGGAACGTAAGGAGGCCGACACCGAAGACGACGGCCATGAAGCCCGCGAACGCGCCCCACTGTACGCGGTACCGGCGCACACCGAAAATCACAAGCCAGCCGAGGACCGCGCCGAGCAGTAGGATTCCGACCTGGTTGACGTCGACCACCGCATCCGCTCCCGGAAGGGCGTAGCCTCTCGCCCCGCCAAGAACGCTTCGGTCGGAACCCGAATGACCCCCGAAGTCCGAAGGTCAACTTTCCGGAGGACATTATCAAGAATGTTTGAGAACGTCTTTATATCAGCCCCGGTAAACCTACTCCGCAAACTCGTCCTGTCATGCGATTGACTCGATCGCGGAGGGAGGAGGGGGTACTTCGATGAACATGGGGAGAATGGGGAATCTGGTACGGAGAGTCGTGAATCCGACGCTCCGAACGTTCGCCCTCGGGGCGCTGCTGCTGACCTCCTTGGTCGCGGTGGCGCTCACGACGCCGGGTCCGGCGCCGACGGTCCACTCGGGGCTGTTCGAGCTCGGGCCCAGCCAGGGGGCTGACATCGTGTGCGCCAGTCCCGATCCGCCACCGGATTGGGGCTGCATCTTCGATGGGAACGGGAACGTCGTGAACCTCCAGGGCGGGGTCGCCGCGGCGTTCGAAATGGACCAGCTTTCCGTCGCAGGTTCGACGGACTGGACGACGTTCTCGGGGGCGGGGACGTCAAACAAGAACAACGATCCCGTGTCGTGTCCGACGTTCAGCGTAACGTCGTGCTGGCACTGGGACACGGGGAACGTCCCGGCGAAGGACGACTTCTCGAACGGGTACGCCTGGGCGACGATCAACCCTGCCAACGGGCACTTGATCGTGTACGCGGGGTTCGAGCGGATCACCTCGGACGGGGACAGCCACGTGGACCTCGAGTTCTTCCAGCAGCAGGTCTCCCTCGACGAGTCGCCGCCGTGCAACGACCCGGGGGCCGACCCGACGCCGTGCAACTTCATCGGGTCCCGGACCATCGGGGACGTAATCGTCTCGATGGACTTCACCGTAGGCGGGAGTCTCGGCAGTGTCTCCGTCCGGGAGTGGGCCGGGACCACGTATTCCCTCGTGGGCTCGATCAGCGGGGAGGGCTGCAACGCGTTGGAGACCCTCTGCGGGTTCAACAACGGAGGAAACATCGATGGCGGGCCATGGCCGAACTACGAACGGCACGGCCAGGTCGTCACCCAGCTCCCGCAGAACGCGTTCACCGAGTTCGGCGCGGACGTCACCGCCCTCTCCGGCGGGACGGCGCCGTGCATCTCGACGTTCATGGGGAAGACCCGCAGCTCCCAGTCCTTCACGGCTGAGCTGAAGGACTTCGGACGGCCGGTGCCGTTCCCGATCTGCGGTGCGAGCATCCGGATCTTCCCGGACGCCGTGAACGAGGTCCGTGATCCGCACACGTTCACCGTCGCTGTGTTCCAGACGAACGGGGGCACCTCGACCCCCGCCCCGGACGGGACGCCGGTCACGGTGACCCTGACGAACTTTAACGGCGCGTTCGCGGTCGTCTCCGAAAACACGTGCGCGACGAACCCCGGGACGATTGGGGGGCAGTGCCACGTCACGTTCACGTCGTCGAGCGCGGGCGTCGTCACGGGCCATGCGGCCGCGGACCTGTCGATCGGAAGCCTGACGTTCCACGTGGAGACGGACGGCCAGGGAAGCAACTCTCTCGATGCAGTGAAGCGGTTCGTGGACGGTGCAATCACGATCGGTCCGCCCTTCGACACGAACAGCATCGAGGAAACCCACACCTTCACCGTCCATGTGCGGCAGAACAGCGGGGACGGCGCGGGCTTCGTGGACGTCCCGGACGGAACGGCCGTCACGGTGACCCTGACCCCGGATGACGGTGCGACGCTCGACGAGGTCGTCGACGCCTGCGCGTCGCCGGGGACGATCGGGGGCGCGTGCGTGGTCACGTTCACGTCCACGACCCCGGGTACCGTGACAGGCCACGCGTCCGCCACGTTCATCGTGCTCGGCGTCTCGATCCACCGGGAGACGAACGGCGCGATCCCGAACAGCGGGGACGCCGTGAAGGTGTTTATCGCCGGATCCCTCCGGTGGTCGAAGGTCGACAATGCGGGCAGGCTCCTTGCCGGCGCCACGTTCGCCGTCTGCAGAATCGCGAACTACAACAGCGGGACGGGAAGCTTCGATCCGATCACGCCCGTCTGCGTGAGCGTGCTCGACAACTACGCCCCCGACACGGATCCGGACGGAGGCGAGTTCCTCCTCGTGACACTGGTGCTCGGCCGGTACACGGTCCACGAGACCGCGGCCCCACCGGGGTATGCGCTGGACCCGAAGACGGAGACCGTGGACCTCTCGCAGGCGAGTCCGGACGGCGTCGTCACCTCCGCGTTCGCGAACAACCGCCCCATCGTGAAAATCACCGCGTTCGGGTACACGAACGAGGCGAGCGGGACCCCGACGGACGGCGTCGTCACCGGCCACACGGTCTTCACGTTCAGCGTGAAGAACTACGGCGGTGCGGGCGCGGTCCTCACCGGCGGGCTCGTGATCACCTTCTCGGGGAGCCCGGGGTCGTTCGCATGCTCGGGGCCAGGCGGGGCGTGCGCCGTGGACCTGACGGGGATTGGGATCGCGGCCGGCCAGGAGCTCACGTTCTCGATCTCGTTGGACTACACGAACGCGCCCAGTGGGACGTCCGTGACCGCGAGCCTGAACGTCGGGTACGTCCTGAACGGGCTCGAACGAATCGCCTCCGGGTCGCCCGCGATGATCATGTTCACGATCCAGGGCGGGTGAACCGAGTCAAGGGCGTGGGAGACCACGCCCTCTTTTCCATTTTCTGTCTCCCAGCGACGGGCAAGTCTCATACGCCGTTCCGCCTTAGCCGCGGCGATGCGGTGTGCGCGATGCCCAACGCCCGCGGTCACTCTCGTTCGCTATAGCGGGCAGCACCTCTGTGCCGGCCACTTCCGTGAGTTCGTGGAGCGGCGAGTGAAGCGCGAGGTCCATCGGCAGGTCGAGTTCCGTGGCGGCGAGCGGGTCGCGGTCGGTCTCTCCGGTGGGAAGGACAGCAGCACGACGGCGGTCCTGCTCCACGAGATCCTCGCGCCTCGGGGGGACGTCGAGGTGCTCGCAATCACCGTGGACGAAGGGATCGCATCGTATCGCCCCGAGGGAATCCGATTCGCGAAAGCCCTCTGCCGAGGACTGGGGATCGAACACCGCGTCGTTCCCTTCGAGGAGACCGTCGGGTGGACGATGGACGAGGTTGTCGCCGCGGAACCCGGGGCAATCCCCTGCAGCTACTGTGGCGTGTTCCGCCGGAACGCGTTGAACCGTGCGGCCCGCGAGGCGGGCGCGGACTACGTCGCAACGGGCCTGAACCTCGACGACACCGCGCAGTCGATCCTGATGAACGTCGCCCGCGGAGACGTGGACAAGCTCGCGCGCCTCGGGCCCCACGAACGGCCCCAGCCGGGACTCGTCCCTCGCCTCCAACCGCTTCGCATGGTCCCGGAGAAGGAGGTGTACCTGTACGCGATGCTCCGTGGGATCAAGTTCCACGACGGCACCTGCCCGCACTCAGAGCGGGCGCAGCGGGGCCGGTTCCGGGAGATCCTGAACCGCCTCGAGGCGGATTCCCCCGGCACTCGCCACGCGATCGTTTCCGGGTACGACCGGCTGAGGCCCCTGTTCGCCACCCACTTCCCGCCCCCCGAGCTGAGCGAGTGCGTCGCGTGCGGGGAGCCCACCGTGAACTTGACGTGCAAGGCGTGTGAACTCCAAGTCAGGCTCAGCACCCCCCGAGGACGGGTGGACCGCGAGCCGGAGACCGTGCGCTGATTGCGTGAACTCCTATGCGGGGACGTGGATCGTCGCGTCCCGTGCGCGCCCCACGGACACGATCCGGATTGGCGCGCGCATCTCCTTCGAGATCCGGTCCAGGTACGTCTTCAGTTCTTTCGGCAAAGCGTCAAACCCCTTCCTCGCGAGGCTCGACCACTCCTCATCCGTGAGGTTCGGCCAGCCGTCGAACTCCTCGTACACGGGCTTCACCTTCGAGAGGAGGCGCATATCCGCGGGGAACTCCTCGATCCGCTCATCCGTGAACGTGTACGCGGTGCACACCTTGATCGTCTTCAGGGTGTCGAGGACGTCGAGCTTCGTCACCGCGATCCCCGTGAGCCCGTTCACGCGGGCGGCGAGGCGGAGCATCACGAGATCGAGCCATCCCACCCGCCGTGGCCGTTGCGTCGTGGTCCCGTACTCCCCGCCGCCGCGCTCCCTCAGCATGTCCGCGGTCTTGTCGTGGATCTCCGTGGGCAGCGGGCCCGTGCCCACGCGGCTCGTGAACGCCTTCACGACCCCGATCACCTCCGTGATCGCCTGGGGCCCCACGCCGGACCCGATCGACGCCATCGCGGCGGCGCAGTTCGAGCTCACGCCATACGGGTAGATGCCGAAGTCCACGTCGAGCAGCGTCCCGTGCGCGCCCTCGAAGAGGATCCGCTTCCCCGCCCGGACCTCCTGGTCCAGGAGGAGGGACGTGTCTGTGACGTACTTCCCGAGCTTCTCGCCGTACCCGGCGTACTCCTTGAAGATCGCCTTCGGGTCCAGGACCTCGTGGCTCCCGTACGCGGTGAGGAGGCGCTGCTTGATTGGGACGATCGTCTCGAGCTTGTCCTGGAGGACCGCGGGGTCCATCAGGTCCGACATCCGGATCCCGAACCTCCCGACCTTGTCCTCGTACACGGGGCCGATCCCGCGCCCCGTCGTCCCCGCCTTCATCTTCCCCTTAAGGTCCTCCTCGATCCGGTCCTGGACCTTGTGGTACGGCATCACGACGTGGGCCCTGTCGCTGATTCGCAGGTTGTCCGGGTGATGGCCCCGCATCCGAAGGTTCTCGAGTTCCTGGAGGAGCGTGGCGGGCTCAACGACGACCCCGTTCCCGATCACGTTCATCGTGGCGGGGCGCAGGATCCCGGAGGGGACCAGGTGGAACGCATACTTCTCCGCCCCGACGAGCACCGTGTGGCCTGCGTTCGCTCCTCCGTGGAACCGCACGACGACATCGGCGTGCTCGGCGAGGTAGTCGATTACCTTGCCCTTCCCCTCGTCTCCGAATTGACACCCCAGAACTACGGTCCCCGGCATCCGGGCGTGCGAACATCCCACCGCACAAATAGTTGTTCCTTACACTCCCTGTCGAAGGCCTAGCGGCTCGATGGGAACCCCTATATACTCCGCTCCGGATTCGACGGCGACCTCCACCCGGGGGCTCGCGGGGAGAGGGTGTCCACGGAGGATAGCGCACGCATTCCTACGTACATCTCGGGGCTCGATGAGCGCTTGGGCGGGGGCGTCCCGAGGGGGCACATCGTCCTCGTCGCGGGACCCGCCGGGAGCCTGAAGTCCACCCTCGTGTACCGGATCCTCTGGCACGCCGCGGTGGACCGTGGCCTTTCCGGCCTGTATCTCTCCATGGAGCAGTCCCGGAAGAGCCTGATGGCGCAGATGTCCGCCTTCGGGATGGAGGCGTCCCGGGCGAAGACCCTGAACGTGATCGACGTCCGCGGGCTGCGGCGGGAGCTCGAGACGAACTCGATGCAGCCCCACTGGCTCCTCGGTCTGCGGGAGCAGCTCACGCGGTACAAGGCGGAGCTCGGGTGCGACCTCCTCGGCGTGGACTCCCTCGACGCGCTGTACGCCCTCACCCCGTTCGAGAACCCGAGGAACGAGATCTTCCAGTTCCTCGAGGAGATCCGGGACCTCGACGCGACCGTGTTCCTCGTCTCCGAGATGCCCGCGGACCGCCGCACGTTCGGCGCGTACAACGTGGAGGAGTTCCTCGCGGACGGGATCCTCCACCTCCGGATCAAGGAAGTCGAGGTCGGACTCACGACGAGCGTCCGCCGGTTCGTCGCGGTCCTGAAGATGCGGGGGATCGAGCATGACATGGACTACTATCCGCTCCTCGTCCAGAAGGGACGGTTCGAGATCGTCACGGACTAGCCTGGCGGGTCCATGACCCTCTGGGGCGTCGCGTCCGCGGCGAGCCTCATCGCGACGACCGCCCTCGCCGTGTACATCCTCGCGCGGGTCCCGCGGACGCTGACCCGCCTCCCGTTCGCCCTGCTGACCGCGGCGTTCGCGATGTGGGACCTCGGGGAGGCCGTGGTCCGGCTCGCCCCCGACGCGTCCTCGGGAGCCCTCCTCCCGTGGATCCGGCTCCAATGGGTCGGGATCGCCCTCACCTCGGGGACGTTCCTCCACTTCGCGTTGAACTTCTCCTCGGGACGGCCCCTGCGGTCGCGTCCCCGGCTCCTCCCCCTCACGTACGGGGTCTCCGGGGTCGTCGCGGCCCTCGTCGTCGCGACGGACTGGGTCGTGGGCGGGGTCGTGGAGGGGGCCCTCGGGCCCGTCGCGGCCGTCGGGCCCGCGTACCCCGCTGCCGCCGTGTGGTACGAGGCGTGGTTCGTCGTCACGATCGCGATCCTGATCCGCACGTACCTCCGGAACCGGAGCGCGGAGGTCCGGAGGCGGGTCCGCGGGGTCGTCCTCGTCCTCGCGGTCGCGGCCGTCCTCGCCTCCGCGACGGAAGTGTTCTGGCCCCTATACACGTCCTCTCCCGGGAACCTCGGGCTCTCCTCGATCTACATGCTCGCGGTTGCGATCGGCGCCTCCATCTCGGAGATCCGGTTCCACTTCCTCGAGATCCCCGCGGTCACGGAACGCGTCCGGGGGCCCGCGCCGTCCACCCTCGGCCCCGGCCTCGCCACCCTGTTCCTCTCCCACACCCGGGACCCCGCCTTCGAGGCGTTCCGGGACGCGGTCTCCACGGTCCCCGGCCTCTGCCTCAGCGGCGTCCACCCCGCGAAGCTCCAGGAGCGGTACGGCCTCGAGCGGACGCCGATCCTCTGGTTCACGTCCGCGACGGAGGGGGAGCGGGCGGTCCGCCCGAGGGCCCTCGAGTTCGAGGTCCTCCACACGATCGCACGGTTCATGAAGGACAACCCCGCCACGGTCGTCCTCGTCGACGACGTGGACCTCCTCGTCCACCTCCTCGGCTTCGACGCGGTCGCCCGGTTCCTCCACCGCGTGAACAACCTCGCGACGGGGCGCGGGTCCACGGCCCTCGCCGCCGCGGATCCGGACGCGCTCACGGAACCCCAGCTCGCCCTCCTGCGCGGGCTGTACGACGAGGTGCGGGAATCCCCGCCGCCGGTCTCGTTCCTGGAGCCCGTGCTCCCGCCGGGCCCCGGCTCCGTCCTCCTCGAGGGGGACCCGGAGGCCGCGTTCTCCCTGTACGAGTCCGTGGCGGGAGGAGACCGCGGCGTCCTCGTGACGACGAAGAAC
The DNA here is from genome assembly GCA_020029475.1 of Methanobacteriota archaeon. Classification (GTDB taxonomy): domain Archaea; phylum Thermoplasmatota; class Thermoplasmata; order RBG-16-68-12; family RBG-16-68-12; genus EA-19. Next base: position 78,453 of record JAIBJG010000005.1, read on the forward strand.
CCCGTCCGCCTCCGGCGGCGGGGGACCGCCGCGGAGCGGGTCGTCTGGGTCGGGGCGGGCGGCGAGTCCGGGGAGGGGCCCGCGGCGATCGACCTCGAGGCGGGCCATCTCGCGACGGGGATGCTCCGGGGGGTTTCCAGGCCCGTCCTGTACCTCGCGGACATCGAGCAGCTCCGCCTCCACGCGCCGTTCCCGCGGGTCCTCGAGTTCGTGAAGGGCCTCATCGACCAGGTCGCGATCCAGCGCGGCGTCCTCCTCGCGTCCGTGACGCCGAAGGGGATGGGTCCGACGGAGGTCGCCTCGTTGCGCCGCCGGTTCGATCGGGTGCGGGAGCTGTAGGGGCTCACTGCACTTCTGCGCGGAGCGCGTCCCACAGCTTGTCCTGGAAGTCGTACTCGGCGTCCACGACCCGCTTCATGAAGATCACGATCTGCCCGTGCGGGTCGAGCCCGTGCCGCTCGCAGTACTCCCGGTACCGATCCAAGAGCTCCTTCGAGATCCGGATGTTGAACTGCGACTTCGCGGGCCCGCGCGGCATCTCGTCGCCCACCAGTGTCCCGAGAGTGCGATGCGCGCCTATATACATTTCGTAGAAAAAACTACAATGCGTAGCAACTCTTATCTACGGCCCGTGCAATTACCCCGCCCGTGGCGAGAGAGGAGGGGACCCCCGCCGAGAGGCGGCCCGGCGCGAGCAAGCCCCCGTTGCCGGAGATCTTCCCGGACCTCAGTCCCGACCTCCTCCCCGAGGTCGACCTCCCCGGTCCGGCGGAGAACGAGCTGTCCTCCCTGGACGAGGGATTCCTCTCCTCTCTCATCGAATCCATGGACTACCGCCGCGGATCGCGGCGCGCCCCGATGTCGTCGGGGACGGACTTCACCCTGTCTCCTCCGGAGGACGTGCGGGACACGTTCAAGTCCATCTGGGAGCGGCTCGCGGCGGAGCTCGAGCTCGACATCCCCCCGGAGGACGCCCTCGCGTCCCTCGCCGACCTCGTCGTGTACGACATCCCGGACGGGACGCGCACCACGCTCACGGTCCCACCGATGATGGACGTGGACCTCGACGCGGGGATGTTCTGCCTCGCCCTCGTCCACACACTCCGGTCCTTGGGGGCGCGGAAGGCGGTCGTGATGACGCACACCGCGTACAACCGCGCACGGGGCCCGCAGGACACGGAGCGGTTCCTGAAGGTGATCGCGAAGGCGGTCGAGCCCGTCGCGCAGTACGCGAAACGGCACCGTGTGAAGCTCCGCCTCGTCGGACAGGCCCCCGGGTACGAGCTCGAGGAGGTCATCTCGCGGGCGATCCCGGACCTCGAGGGGGAGACGTTCGAGGTGGACTTCCTCGTGGACTACGCGGAGGAGCTGTTCCTGACGCCGGAGGGGCGGGAGGCCCTCGCGCGGCTCCCGGACATCGACGTGTGCGTCCGGCACACGAAGCTCCAGATCTCGGGCGGGTGGATCCCGACGAAGATGCTGCGGAGCAGCTACATGTACTCCCAGAACGGCACCCTGTTCAGCAACTGGGGGCCCGATGAGTACGTCGCGCTCGTCGCGATCGCGCTCCTCTCGAAGAAGCTGATGTCCGGGGAGGCGCTCGGGAAGACGTACCTCGACGTGGACGACGTGAAGAGGCGGTACCAGCTCCGGGAGCTGAACCTCTTCCAGAAGACGGTCCGCCTCCGCGGCGACCCGAAGAAGCTCTTCGTGCTCGGGTCGCCGATCGGGCTGTACCACATCTACTACTGATCGTGATGTCCGTTGCCCCTCCTCCACACCATGTCTTCTTCGACCTCGGAGAGACGCTCGTTGACCTTCGGGGCCTAGTCCCCACGATGGCGGGGAAGGTGACCGCGCAGTTTCCGGAATTGCAGGCCCGTTCGGTCGAAGTCGCAATTGCTTGGGTCAAGCGAACCGCAGAGGCAACCGTCCAGGCCCAAGGTTCTCGGTTTCGGCCGGGGCTGGAGCTCACGGGTGAAGCCCTCGAGGGCGCGCTCGCGGGGGTTGGCGTCCGCGTGAACAGCGATGCGGCAAGGGCGCTTGTCGGTGCCACCTGGGAGACCTACCTCGAGCATCCGAAACTCTACGCGGACGTGACCCCGGCCTTCCTCAAAGAGCTGCGATCGAAGGTGAAA
>JAIBJG010000108.1 GCA_020029475.1 Methanobacteriota archaeon
TGTTCGTCACCGCCCAGAAGAAAGCATCCAGCAGGGGTGAGGCGTACTTCTGGAGCGCCTGGATCGGCCCATCCGAGAACAGGAAGTCGCTCACGCCTTGGGGAGGCGAGGCTCGCCTAAAGACCGCTTCGGTTCCCGTGGCGATTTCCGCAACCCGCTCCTTAATCTACCGGGACGAGGGGGTGCGAAACACCTCGAGGGGTCCGTTGTCGTAGACCTTGTTGAAGTCTCCAAGCTGGGGGAGCACCGAGGCGTTGAGTCGCTGGAACACGCCCTGCCCGTGCTTCCCGGCCCCGGTGATTGCGGACTGGAATCCGGGCTGGAAATCGAACCGGGAGAACAGAATCATCGAACCGGGGGCAGTCCGATTGACATCGATGCGTCCGTCTTCCGTGACGAGCAGTTCGTTCGTCGTCCCGTTGTGGAGCTTGAGACAGGCCTGCAGCTCGTGGACGATGAATGCCGAGACGCTCAGGGAAATCCGGACGGTATCGGGGCCGGCGACGTACCGGCACAACCACTGGACGCTTTGCGCCTCCGACGTCGTCACGTAGAGCTTGACGTAGGGTCGGTTGCCCGTGAACGCGCTCGTCTCGAACCCCGCGATGTTGCTCGCGGTCGACATGAACACGAAGAACGCGACGACGAGTGCGACTGCGACGGCGGTCACCCGCCTCGAAACCGGCGGGAGGCGGGATCGTCGTTGCGGGGGCGACGAGCCCCCTGGCGGCGGTTTTCCACGAGACCCTAGGGCGTAGCCCGCGAGGGGGGCAAGCCCAACGAACTGGAGGATCACGTACATCCGGTTGGGGAGGAGGTACGCCAGGTTGCTGAGAAGGCCGATGATCGCGAGGGAGACCAACGTCAGGGCGGGGCCCAGAAGGAACGCCTTCCGGGTCGCGCCTTCCCGCGAGAGCACCTTGAGGAGCCCCAGAACACCCAAGGATACGAGGATGGAGTCCCCGAGCGTGTTGATGAGGATGTCGGAGAGCGGCAACCGGTCGTAGACCGCGGGCGGCGAGAGCTCCGGCTCGCTCGTGATGATTCGGACGTACTGTGCGGCGAGCCGCCCCGCCTCCGAAAGCTGGCAGGAATAATAGATCCAGTGGAGGAGCAGGACGGTAAGGAACACGACCAAGGTCGCCAGAGCGCCCCACGGGATCCGGCGGGGTCCGCCCACGGAGACACGGGCCACGATGAGCCCGATGAGGACGGCGATGAACAGCGTCGAAGAGTAGGGGTGCGTGAAGACGAGGGAAATCGAGAACGGGACGGAAAGGATCACGAACCTCAGGTCGAGCCCCCGGCTCATCCTCAGGGCGCCGTAGAGGAGAAAGCCGATCGGGACCGCGGCGTGGCTCAGCGGGGCCGCGTGGGAGGCCCAGTACACGAAGTAGCTGCTCCCGGAAAGGACGAGAGCGGCGAAGAGACCCGCCCTAGCGGTCGACACCCGCCGCACGAGGAGGAAGACGACGACCACGCATGTGATCGCGCCCGGCAGCGCCATCGCGTAGTAGCTTCGCGCGGGGTCCATTCCACCCAGCAGGGTCCCCGCCACGGCGAGGAGGTGGTGCGCGGGGAAGGCCTCATAGTCGAAGCCGAACCCGCAGGGCACGGTCCCCGGGACGTGACCGGTCGCGAGGATCGGCTTGACGAGGACGTCGATATGCGTGGGGGCATCGGAGCCTCCAATCCCGAAGGGGAAGACAAGCTGGTTCGATCCGAACAGGTTCGCCGCGAGCACGAGGATGTGAGCCAGGGTCGAAGGGACGTTCCGAAAGTCCGCGATGAGCCCAATCCGAACCGCAATCATCGCCGCGCTCGCGGCCACGAGCACGTTGTACAACACAGACCTGCCGTACGAGTCGGGAACAAGGACGAGGAGGCTGAAGCCGGTGAACAGAAAGAACAGCATGGAGACGAACAACCTTACCACGCGCCGACGGCGGAACGTGTCGGGACTCGGCGCCACCTCGAGTTCCGGAACCGGAGGTCGGTCAATCCAGAGGTAGAGCGCGGATCCGACTGCGGTCGAGACCAAGAGGAAGAGGGTGGAGTGGAATCCAATGATGAAGAAGGCACCGGACGTGCCGGTGGAAAGAATGAGGAGGACCCAAGCGAAGAGTCGGGTCTTCCTTCCGGTGCGGGCACCCTTGCGCGAGGGCCCTGGACCCTTGTTGGCTTCCCCTCCGCGCGGGGACCTCCGGCGGAACAGGGCCCTCACGATGCGCTTCGACGACCCACTCGCATCCCCGGGGGTCGATCGCGTCGTCATGGGTCCACCTTTCGACCCCTCGCGGGATCTTTGCTGTCCCCGCGTATATGCCGAAGACCATGACCCAGGGTATTCCCGAGGCGGGGCGCAAAGCGCAGCTTGCGGAGGCCATTCGCAATCCCAGCGTTCTCAAGATGGAACACGACATCGTCCAAGAGGAGCGAGGCCCTGAACGCGAGCCGTTCGCGGGGCCCAAGGGACAGGGCATCAATCTCACCCAGCGAGTCGATCACGAAGGCGCGCGGATATCGACACGGGAACGGGAACATTCCACCCTCGTCCATGATCGTGTGTCGTTTCTCCGTGAGGTCTTCCACAAGCCGGTCGAAGAGACGCGCCCAACCGCACCCGGAGGCCTCGCGTCTCATCGCGTGCGGATCACGGAACTCGGCCTCGAGGCGCACGAAGTCGAGAAAGTCCAGGAGGGTGATCGACCCCCGACCGAGGAATCCGTGGATGAGGTTCAGCAGGTACGTGGCTTCCGCCGTGAGCCCCGGATGATCGACTCCAGCGGTGGACCTGACCCGCTCGGACCCCCAGAGGAACTCTTCGCGGATGAACTCTCGACCGAGATACCGGATCTCCGAGTACACGTCAATCCGTAGCATCCCGGGTCCCCGCAGGGACGTCTCCGCAGCGCTCGCATACTCCAGCTCCAACCCTCGACGCTGAAGGAGGCGAAGGAAGGCGTCTCGATCCTCGCCATGGACAAGAACATCGACATCCCTGGGAACGTGGTCGATCGTCGGGCAGTCCTTGATGACGAGGTAGTCGATTCCACCGCCCTCGCTCGCCTCATTCAGGAACCGGATCGTCCGAAGCAAGTTCGCGTGCTGTTCCACCTCCGTGTTCCACAGGGCCTGGTCGTGTCCGGCGAGCGATCGCCCAGACTCCAGTAGGCGACGCCCAAGCGGGAGATAGAGGCCGTTCGCCCGGGCGATGCGAATCGCCTCGCGGAGGACATGGACGTCGCTGGTCCCCATGCGACCGCTATCCGGGTCCGTCTCACCCGGGAGGATCGCGGAGAGGAGGAATCGGTAACCCTCGGAATTCATCCGCCCTCCCTCGAAAACGCTCGCAGCAGGTCCTCCCACACCGCTTGCCCAAGAGCCGTCGGGTCGAGCTCCGCGCGGATCCGGTGGAAGCCAAGGTCGCCGGAGATTCGCCGGTGCATCTCGATCACGGAATCCAAGTACGCGCCGCCATTCTCGAACAACAGGGGGTCGTTCGTCCGTGACCGGATCAAGGAGACGCTGCCGTCGACCCAGAAGGCGAGGTCGGGCCGAGGGAAGCACTTTGCCACGTTCGATGCTCCCGGACCGTAGATGTCATGGAAGTACTGGTAGAAGAAACGGTCGCATACGACGAACTCTTCCTTGCGGAACCGGAGGCGGAGCACCCCGTACGTCGCTAGGGAATAGAAGTAGCCGACGAGCATCGTTAGGGCGGCCACTAGGGACCGCCGGACGGATGCCGTCCCTGTCGCGGAACGAACCCGGAGGACCCGAGGGCTCACAGCCAGCGCCATCTCGCTGCCAGAGCCCGTCGCCCACGGATTGAACAGGACGAACGCGGGCCGGACGTACCGGGCGCGATGCCCGGTCGCGGCGAGCCGATCGACGAGCATCTTCGCCTGCGTTGTCTTCCCCGTCCCGTCAGCACCAACGAATGCAACAAGCCTCATGACTTCCCCGGCATCGACAGCCGTCGGCGGACCGCTAGCCCGCGACGGACAAGGCTCCGGTGTATGTTGAGTCCAGCGCCTCGACCACGTCGGACGGACGGAAGCCCTTGCGGGCCCATGCGGCCCCTCGACGACCCATCTCCGAGGCTCCGGGACCGTCGTCGAGGAGGGTGCGCATCGCCCTGCCCAGAGATGCGGCGTCCCGCGGCTCCACGACGAGACCACGGTCTCCCTGCCCGATGAGCTCCGGGATCCCGCCAACGAGCGTCGAAACGACCGGCCTCTCGCACGCCATGGCCTCGAGGATGGAGAGCGGGTAGTCCAGCACCTTGCACGTGCACTGGAACGGCGAGACGAGGAAGTCGGCGGCGCGGAGGACGGGTCGCACGTCGCTGAGAATCCCCTCGTGTCGGACCCTCCCCCCGAGTCCGAGCTCCTGGATCCGCGCGAGGACCTGCCTCCTCCGATTCCCAGACCATTGGTACGGTTCTCCCCAAGCGGCGAGAAGGACGACGTCCGGAAAGTCCCGCCGCAATTCGCTTACCGCCTTCAGGAGTTCCTCAATTCCCTTCCACTT
>JAIBJG010000109.1 GCA_020029475.1 Methanobacteriota archaeon
GAAGAAGATCGTCACGTTGTCGTCGGGCCGGATTCGGAGGCACGAGCGCACGATGTTCGCTGCGAGCTTGGGCATGGAGAACTCCCCCGCCGCGGGAACGTCCCCGTGGCTATAAAAACGCGACGCCGGGGACCGCGAATCACGTCGCGGTGAGGCGTCCTGCGTCCGAGTACACGGTGAACCGGCCCTCCCGGACGAACCCCAGGAGGGTCATGTCGAACTCCCGCGCGAGGTCCACGGCGAGGGACGAGGGCGCCCCGACCGCGGAGAGGATCGGAATCCCCGCCACGACCGCCTTCTGGACGATCTCGAAGCCCCCGCGGCCGCTCACCTGGAGGACCGCATCGGAGAGCGGGACGTTCCCTTTCAGGAGCTGCTCCCCCACGACCTTGTCCACGGCGTTGTGGCGGCCCACGTCCTCCCTGAGAGAGAGGAGCTCCCCCTTCGGGGTGAAGATGCCTGCGGCATGGAGCCCGCCCGTCTGCGCGAAGAGGCTCTGGGATTCCCGGAGTCGGTCCGGGAGCTTTCTCACAATCTTGGGAGAAATCTTCGGGATACCCGCCTTCAGCTTGTGAGGGACGACGACCCGCACGGCATCGAGGCTCGTCTTCCCGCACACCCCGCAGGACGAGGTGACGTAGAAGTTCCGGAGGAGGCGCTTCGCGTCGAGCTGCACTCCGGCCCGAAGGGAGACGGTGACGACGTTCCCCTCTTGGTCCCGCTTCCCCTCGGACGTGTACTCGATCTTCTCGATGTCCTTCGCTCCCGCCACGATCCCCTCCGTGAACAGGAACCCCGCGGCGAGCTCGAAGTCGTCCCCGGGGGTCCGCATCGTCACGGACAGGCTCCGGGTGAAGAGGCCGTCCTCCTGGGGGATCGCGAGCCGGATCTCCATCGGCTCCTCGCCCGCCACGACGTCCGTCGCGGCCTCCCGCCGGTCCCCCGCCACGCGGGTCACGTCCACGCTCGCCGTCGGGGAGCGCCGGCTCATGCCGCCACCTCCACCCGTCCCCGGAGGGGGGCGAGGGTCACGACCGCATTGTAGTCCGGGATCCCGCACTCCGGGTCCGCGATCCCCCGCCGCAGGACCGCGTTCGCCTCGGGCCAGTACATCTGGAGGTTCCGGGGCTTGATCCGGATGAGCTTCACGCGGCCCGCGAAGCGGCCCACCTCGGAGCGGACCTCCACGGGGTCCCCCTCCCGCAGGCCCATCGCCTCCGCGTCGCCGGGGTTCATCAGGACGGCGTCCCGCCGCGCGCCGATCATCGGGTCCACGTCCCGCTGGACCATGCTGTTGAACTGCTTCCCCCGCCGGGAGCTCAGGAGGAACCCGCCCTCCGGGAGGTGCGTCTCCGGCGGCACCACGCGCGAGAACCGCGCCCGGCCGTCCGGTGTCGGGAAGCGGCCGTCCTCGCAGAGGCGGGAGCCGCCCCACTGCACCGCGTCCCCCTTCTCCCGGAGGTTCTCGATCCCGCCGTACGCGGGCACCACGCGGGCGATCTCCTCCCGGATCCGCTGTGCGTCCTCGAAGTGGATCCCGTCCCTGGAGTCCGGGCGGGCCCGCTCCGCGACCCGCATCAGGATCTCCCACTCCGCCATCGCCTCCCCGACGCGGGGGCCGGGGACCTCGGGGCTGAAGTAGATCCGTCGCTCCGTGGACGTCTCCGTCCCGCCGCCCCGTTGCTCGTACCGGGTCTGGGCGGGCAGGAGCACGACGGTGTCCGCGGGGTCCACGAGCATCTGGGTCGTGAGGACGAGGTCCTGGTGGACCCGGAGGGGCACGCGGCCCAGGGCCTCCCGCACGAAGTCCGGCTCCGGCAGGGTCTCGAGGAAGTTCCCGCCGACCGCGTAGAAGACGTCGACCTCCCCGCGGGCGGCGGCCTCCACCATCTGGACCGCGGTGTGCCCGGGGATCTCGGGGACCCGGAAGCCCCAGACCGCCTCGACGCGGGCCCTCGAGGTCGCGATCGAATCCCCGCCCGGCAAGAGGTTCGGGACGCACCCGACCTCGGCGCCCCCCTGGACCCCGCTGTGGCCCCGGATCGGCATCAACCCGCACCGCTCCCGCCCCACCATCCCGCGCGCGAGGGCGAGGTTCACGATCGCCTTCACGTTGTCCACCCCGAAGCGGTGCTGCGTGATCCCCATCGACCACACGAAGACCGCGGTGCGGGCCTTCGCGTACATCTCCGCGAACCTCCGCATCTGGGTTCGGTCGAGGCCGGAGTACCGCTCGAGGTCCTCCCACGGCTGAGCGCCAAGGCCGCGCACCAGGTCCGAGAAGCCGTCCGTGTGCTCTCGGATGAACGTGGGGTCCACGGCGTCCATCTCGATAAGGTGCTTCAGGACCCCGTTGATGAACGCGATGTCCCCTCCCGTGTGGACGAGGAAGAAGTCGTCCGCGAGGCGGGTGCCGACGAGCGCGCTCCGCGGGACGGAGGGGACCCAGTACCGCTCGAGCCCGAGCTCCCGGAACGGGTTCACGACGGCGATCCGGGTGCCGCGCTCCTTCGCGTAGTACATGTACTTCGTCGTCACGGGCTGGTTGTTCGGGACGTCGCTCCCGAAGAAGACGAGGAGGTCCGTCCCGATCCAGTCCGAGTACGAGCACGTGGACGCGGCGACCCCGAGGGTCTGCTTCATCCCCGTCGTGCTCGGCGCGTGACAGACGCGGGAGGAGTTGTCCACGTGGTTCGTCCCGAGGAAGCGGGCCGCCTTCTGGGCGACGTAGTACGTCTCGTTCGTGACCCCTCGGGAGGTGACGAAGAAGCAGATCCGATCCGGCGAGGTCTTCCGGATCCCGCCCGCCACGAGGTCGAGGGCGTCGTCCCAGGAGACCCGACGGAACCCGGGTTCGCCCCGCCTCCGGACCATCGGGTACGGGAGGCGGCCGAGGTCCCGGAGGTCGCGGGAGCTCATCCCCCGCAACCTGGACACGTCCTCGAGGTACCGGATGTCGAGCGCGTCCGCCGTGTTCAGCTTGAGGAGGTTCAACCGGACCGTGCAGAGGTGGACGCCCTTCATCGTGAAGTCCCGCATCCCCGTGGTCCCGAGGGCGCACCCGTCGCACACGCCGTCCCGGAGGATCCGGTAGGCGAAGAGCGGATGGCGCTTGTTCTCCCACACCGTGCGGAAGATCTCCAGGAAGTGGTGGGGCTTCGTCTCCCCGATCCCGAACGGCCGGAGCCCCGCCCTCCGGGGCGTTCGCCGCGTAGGGCCCTCCGACTCCGCCATCGATGACCGAACGGCGGGAGCGTCTTAAGGGCTTGCAGCCGAACCCGACTTAAGGGGACGTCGCGTTCCCGCGGCGATGCCGGCGGCGGGGACCACCATGATCTTCGTGACATGCCCCGACGCGAAGGTCGCGGAGGCGATCGCGCGCGATCTTGTCGACAAGCGGCTCGCCGCGTGCGGGAACGTGACCCCCGTGTCGAGCGTGTATCGATGGAAGGGGAAGGTCGTGCGGGAGTCCGAGGTCCTCCTCCTCGTGAAGACCCGGACGAGCCTGGTCTCGGCGTGCACGAAGGCGATCCGCGCGAAGCATCCCTACGAGCTCCCGGAGATCGTCGCGGTGCCCATCGTCGGGGGGCTCCCCGCGTATCTGCGCTGGGTTGCGAGCGAGACGACCGGGAAGCGGGCCCGCTAGAGGTGGACGGTCATCTGTTCCCAGTATTCCTGGCTTGTGGAGCCGTGGGCTACCGGTGGCCCTTCCTCGGGACTTTCCGGCGGACGAACAGCTCCCCGGGCCTCGCGTCCTTCGGCCGCTCGATCGCGAACGTGTCCGGGAGGGCCCGGATCAGATCGACGAGGCGGGGCTCGCCGTACGTCCGGGGGTCGAACGACGGGTCCAGCCTTCGGAGCACCTGTCCGAGCTCATCGAGCCTCGCGAGGCCGTCGTCCTTCTCCACCTTGTCGTACGCCCGGAGAAGGATCTCCCGCGCGGAGTCCCGGGACGTCGGCTCCAGAGACGGCTTCGCGACCGGGGTCCCCCGGAGGTTCTCCGTGGACACGAACACGTGGCACGCGTTCCGGAACGCCCCGGGGGTCTTCGGCTCCCCGATCCCCATGACGAAGAGGCCCGCCTCCCGGATCCGGGTCGCGAGGCGGGTGTAGTCGCTGTCGCTCGATACGAGGCAGAACCCCCGGACGAGGTCGCTGTGCAGGATGTCCATCGCGTCGATGATCATCGCGCTGTCCGTCGCGTTCTTCCCGCTGACGTTCGCGAACTGCTGGACGGGCACGAGGGCGTGCTCCTGGAGGACCCGCTTCCACCGGGTCATCTGCGGCGAGGTCCAATCCCCGTATACGCGACGGATCAGGACGGAGCCGTACTTCGAGGCCTCCGCGAGCATCTCCGGGAGGAGTTCGGGGGACGCGTTGTCCCCATCCACGAGGAACGCGATCGGGTTCTGGGTGAAGCGCCGCTCCTCCCCGACGCCGAGCTCCGCGAGGAGGTCCCCTATGGAGATCTTCGGTCCCGCGGCGGGAGCGGGAGGATTCGGGTTCGGGCGCGGCGGCATGTCCGGCGGC
>JAIBJG010000050.1 GCA_020029475.1 Methanobacteriota archaeon
GGGACTTCCGGATCAGGTGCGCGGTGTGCCGGAACTCGCGGGCCCGCGGCGCCTGTAGCCGGAGGAACTCCCGCCGCCACTCGGGGTCCGCCATCCGGAGGCACCGGTACCCGTACAGCCCCGTGAAGGCCGCGGCGAGGGCGAGGAATAACCCCTGCACGAAGTGGAGGATCCGGCGGTCGATTACGATCCCGGGGGCTCCGGCGGCCGAGAAGGAACCGAGCGCGTTCCACACGAGGAAAACCGCGAGGAGGAGGAGGCCGACGGAGGCGAGCAGGAAGAGGATCGAACGGGAATCCAGCCGCGCGATGAGTCCCGGGGTCCCCGCTCGTGCCGTCGCGCCCGCCATCCCCTCTACTCCAGCTTAATCCTGGGGTCGAGGTACGCGTAGACGATGTCGACCACGAGGTTCGCGAACACGTAGACGAGGGCGGTGATGAACGTGAGGGCCATCACCCCCGTGAAATCTAGGCTCACGAGCATGGAGACGGCCCACTGCCCCATCCCCGGATACGTGAACACGGTCTCCGTGAGGACGGCACCGCCGAGCAGACCTCCGAAGCTCAGTCCGATCACGGTCGTCGTCGGGATCATCGCGTTCCGCTTCGCGTGCTTCTTGATCACGACCCGCTCGCTCAGTCCCTTCGCGCGGGCCGCCTTGATGTAGTCCTGCCCGAGGACCTCGAGCATCGAGGACCGCATCATCCGCGTGATGAGGGCCATCGTGGTGTACGCGAGGGCGAACGCCGGCAGGATCAGGTGGGCGAGCCCGTCGAGGAGGACGTCTCCGCGTCCGCGGAGGAGGGAGTCCAGGATCACGAGCCCGGTGACCCGGTTCACGCACCCGGGGCCGCTCGGCGGGCAGCCCTCCACGTACCAGGACTGGTTTACGAAGCTGAGGCGGCCGACCGGAGCGAACTGCTCGATCCGGAGCTGCCCGTAGAACAACCAGAGGAGCATGATCCCGAGCCAGAAGATCGGAATGCTCACCCCGGAGAGGGCGATCGCGCGGGTGAGGTGGTCCGGAAGGTGATCCTTCCGTGTGGCGCTGATGATCCCTGTGGGAATCCCAAGGATCACGGCGAAGATCATCGCGACGGACGTCAGCTCGACCGTGGCGGGGAATCGCGTCACGAGTTCATCGGAGACGGGTCGGAATCCCTGGGACGGCATCAGGCCGAAGTCGAAGTGGCTGAGGCGCACGACATAGTTCCAGTACTGCTGGTACCACGGAAGGTCGAAGCCCGCCCATTCGCGGATCAGCGCCATCTGACCCGCGTCGCACTTCTGGCCGCACCACGCGTGCACGGGGTCCGTCGGGATGATGAACCCGACGGCGAAGGTGATCAATGTCACGCCGAAAAACACGGGGACGAGGAGCAGCAGCCTGCGGACGACGTAGACCAAGAGACGCACAGGTCTCACCCTTCCCCCGGGGAGGTCGGTATTCCAAGAACCCCCGCGCGCTATAAGAATTGTGGGATAGCCACCCGTGGGAACGCCCGGCGCATTCGAGAGGCTGACGACCCTTCGCAGTGCCCACGGGGGAGAGAGCCTCCGGCAACACTGGTGGGAAATGAAAAGGAAGGGTGGGGTGCGCGCCCGTCGAGAGGGCGGCACCGCCTTCGTCGCCGACTACTTGTGGAGGTACTGGAAGTCCCGCAGCTCCAGCGGGTCGTACACGTACCCCTTCACCCAGTCCCGCAGCGGGTCGATCGAGTTCGGCTGGTAGATAAAGACCCACGCCGCGTCCTGCACGATGTGCTGCTGAGCCACGGTGTAGTTCGCCAACCGGTACTGCCAGACGGAGCTTGCCGTCGCGTTGTCAATCGCGGAGTCCACGATCGGGTTGCGGTAGCATCCCGAGTTCGTGCCGCCGTTCGACGTGGTCGGATCTCCGGGCACGGGCATCGGGCACTGGGCCGAGTGGAAGAGGGGCTTCAGGTAGTCGTCCGGGTCGATGTAGTCCGGCACCCAGCCGATGAGGTACATCCCGACCCGCCGGAAGTCCATGTTGTCGAGGTGCGCGGGGAAGCTCACGCCCTGTAGGGTCACGTCGATGTTCAGGACGGACATGAGCTGGGCCTTCACCATCACCGCGATCGCGGACCGCACGGGGTTCGCGCTGTTGTACGACAACGTGGTCGCGAACCCGCCCTGCCACGCCGGGGGCGCTAGGGCAAGCTCCGCCTGAGCCGCGGACATGCTCGTCTGGTAGTTCCAGAACGAGCCGTCCCATCCGGGCATCCCCTGCGGGATCCCGCTCTTCAGCTGGGTCGCATGGCCCGCGAGGATCGCGGTCTGGACCGTCTGATAGTCGAACGCGTACGACACCGCCTTCCGCACGTGGATGTCCTGGAACGGCGAGGTGTTGACCGTCCGCAAGGGGTCGCCCGGCCAAGAGTTGTCCTCGACCATGCCCATGTATTGCACGATCAGGCTCGGGTTCTCCCGCACGGAGAGGCCCGCCCACGTCTTCACGGTGTCGATGTCCCGCGTCGGGATGCCGTCCGCCCAGTCCACGTCCCCGTTCCGGATCAGGAGCTCCTGGGTCGCGGATTCGGGGACGAGCTTGAGCAGGACCGCTTCCATCTTCGGCTTCGGCGTTCCCCAATACGTGGGATTCTTGAGCAGCTTGATCTCGACGCCCGGGGTCCAGTGGTCCAGCTTGTACGGCCCGGTGCCCATCATGTGGGTGTTGACGTACGCATTCTGGGCGTTCTGGGCCGAGCCGCCGTGATCCTCGACCCAGCTTTCCGACATGATCGAGGCGACCTCGAAGTCCAGGGTCTGGAGGACGGCACCGTACGGCGCGGCGAGGCGGAGTTCGACATGCCTGGCGTCCGTCATCACGACGGAGGCGTTGATCGCGTCCCACCGCTCATCCGCGCCCGTCAGCGGGTTGTCGGCCGCCCGGCCTGTAAGGTACTGGTCGATGATCCACGTGGGGCCGATGTTGATCATCAGGGCCCGCCGCAGGGAGTACTGCACGTCCCCGGCGGTCATCGTGCCGTACGACGCGTCCTGCCAAGGGACATTCTGCCGGATCGTGAAGTTCCACACCGTGGGGCTCTCAACGACCCAGGACTCCGCGAGGGATCCGACGAACTGGTCGTTGTGGAGGATCGGGTTCACCGGGTCGCTCGCGTCGATCACCCGCTCCACGAGCCGCTCGTACACGTTCTTGATGATCTCTCCGCCCGCGGTCTCGTAGTCGATCGCGGGGTCGAGGTACTGCGGGTCGCCGATCGAGGCGACGACGAAGACACCCGGGTTCTTCACCAGGGACGGCGGGGTCGGGGCCACGCGCACCGTCCAGACCGTCGCGTCCATCGCGCCGCTCGTCACGGTGACCGTCAGCCGCACCGCGTACGTCCCCACGGCCCGATACGTGTGGGTCATGTCCGCGACGGTGCCGAGGGGGGTGTTGTCCCCCCAGTCCCAGGAGTGGGCGGTCACGACGGAGTCATCCGGCTCGCACGCCGGACAGTTCACGAACCCGTGGGAGGCGCTGCCGTTCGCGGTGATGTCCACGGTGCCTCCGGAAAGGGTCGCAGAGGTCGGGTTCACGGAGGCGACGGCGAGGGCCTTCGTGTCGTCCGGGCCGAAGTTCGAGTCCGTGATGACGACCTGGACGAGGTTCGCGTCGCTCGTCGCGGTCAGGCCCCCCGGCGAACGGACGGTGACAACGACGATGTACGTCCCGTCGACGCCGTAGATGTGGGAGGTCGTGTTCGTCGTGGTGACGACCGTCTGGCCATAGACGCTGTCACCGAAGTTCCACTCGTACGTCGCAATCGAGCCCGTCGCGGTCGCCTGGAAACCGATCGGCAGTCCCACGGACCCGAGGTTTCCGCTCGTCCCGGAGGTGATCGCCACCCGGGTGACCGCTGGAGCGGTTTCCCGGGCGCCCTGTCCCAGCTGCCATACCGCGATTGCGCCGATGATCACGATCAGCACGATCACGACGGCCGCGATCTTGCCCCACGGGGTCCTTCTCGGGGTCTCCGCGGGGAGGGTTGCGGGCTCGCCACTCGACGTGGAATCATCATTTGCCATTTCCGTCTCCTCTCCTTTTATAGAACTGGACGTGCCAAAGTGGCAAGCTCCATAAGTAATTTCTGGTACGGTGCAAAACCGTTCGGGGGCCTCTTTTCTCCCTATCGCGGAGGTTGTCCGCGGGGGGGACCACGGTTATCTAATTGTCGCGGTCCCCGGCCCCCGCGAACAGGACCTTCGGGGCGGCCCTCGCGACCCGTGTCCTGGCGGCGGGATCGCACGCGACCATCACGGCCCAGTCCGAGACGGACCGGAGCTGGAGCGCGCGGGCGAGCGGGCTCAGGCGGGAGAGGCGGGTCGTGGTCCCGTCCTCGTCCACGACCGTGACGTCCGTGCTCGCAATCCTCGGCTCCGAGACGAGGAGCTCGGGAAGCGGGATGTCGATGATCACCCGCCCGGGCTCCACCCCGGCCTTCCGCGCGAGGGCGTCCTCCGCGTCCTGGCGGGCGGCCCGATCCTCGGAGAGCCCGCGGAGCGCCTCCCGCTGCGGCTCGGAGAGGTCTTCGGAGCCCCACGCGATCGCGCGCTTGTACAGCTTCCGGTACTTGATCCGGAGGGCGACCTCCCCCTGGAACCCGCCCTGCGCCTTCAGCCACTCGAGGAGCTCGTGGTCCACCATCTTCTGGATCGAGGCCATCGGTGCCTTCGACCGCTCCACGGCCCGGGACACCATCGTCTCCGCGATCCGGACCGTCTTGTGGAAGTACACGCTCGAGTACATCAGGCCCCGGGCGACGAGGATCCCCTCCAGGGCGGGGAGGCCCTTCCGGTCCACCGCCATCCCCCCGTCGTGGAGGACGAGGGTCTGGATCAGGCGGTTCACGTCGATCACGCCGAGCGCGACGCCCGTGTAGTGGGCATCCCGGATCAGGTAGTCGACCTGGTCCGCGTCCACCGCGCTGTGGATGATCTGGAACAGGACCCGCCGCTCCCCGCGCTTCTTCCGGGAGAAGTCGTGCAGGGACCCTTGCGGCGCGTCCGGGCCGAGGCCCCGGATCAGGGCGGCGACCTGGTTCGCAGGGATCCCGTGCTTCTCGAGGACCTCCGGGATCCGGGGGATCCCGGGGAACGCGGCCCGCTCGTCCGCCGCCACGTTGTCGTCCTCCCCCGTGATGATCCGCTGCGTGAGGTGCATGTGGTCCACGGAGAGCTCCGAGGAGAGGACGTGCTCCAAGGTGTGGGAGAAGGGACCGTGGCCGACGTCGTGGAGGAGCCCCGCCGCGATCGCGAGGGCCCGGTCCTCCGGCGGGAGGCCGAGGGCGTCCGCCATCCGGCCCGCGACGTGGCCGACCCCGAGGCAGTGCTCGATCCGGGAGTGGTTCGCGCCGGGGAACACGAGGTACGTGAGGCCGAGCTGGCGGATCGAGTTCAGCCGCTGGAGCTCGAGGGTCTCCATGAGGTCGACGACGAGGGGGTCGAGCCGGATCGTGCCGTGGACCGTGTCGTTGATCGTCTTGAAGTCCGACGCCACGGCGCGACGATGCGGCGGGGCGGGTAAATACGTTTGGCGGGACCGTCGGAGGGATCGGGCAACCGCCCCGCCATGGCGGGGTCGTCGACCCCTGCCCGAAGTTACCTCTACTTAGAGGTAACAACGGCCCCCGAACCCCCGCGTTCGCGGGACGATGCGTGCCCTTATGGCCGCGCCCGCCTTCGCGGGCCCATGGACGGGGACGGTCCGTTCCTCTGGCTGTCGGAATCCGCGCCCCCCTCGGGGTTCCGGAGGATCCCTCCCGGCGGGATGTGCCTGAGCGCGTTCCTCCTCCTCCGGCGGGGCCGCTCGATCCTCCTCGGGAAGTACGCGGACGACCCCGCGTGGGGGCGCCTCGCGGGCCTCGATCCGGAGCGATGGCGGGCCCATGGCGCGGGGTGGACGATCCCCGCGAGGCAGCTGAAATACGGGGAGGATCCCCGGGACGCCGCGCGTCGGATCGGCGAGGACATCCTCGGCGTCCGCGGGATCGCGTACTCGGAGCCGCGCGCGGAGGTCGACCTCTAAGAGCCGAAGCGATTCCCGGGACGCCTCCACTATGACGTATGGTTCCTCGTCGATGGCGCCCTGCCGCGGGACGCCCGCATCGAGAGGCCCTCGTGGTACGCGGCCCTGGAGTGGCACGACCCCCGCACCCTGCCCGCCGCGGAATACGCGCGGGGTCACGAGGACGTCGTCGCGCGGTGGCTCCTTCGGCGGCCCGCCCTCCGTGCGGGAGGAAGGGACGCCCCGCCAAGGGAACCTTGAATACGCCCCGGGGGTTCGGTCGGGCCGGGCCCGGGTGACAGAGCGGCTAATGTGACCGCCTGCAGAGCGGTTTCTTGGGGGTTCGACTCCCTCCCCGGGCACTAGCCCGTGAGTATCATTTCCGGCGACCACCAACGAAGGTTCTTCCGGCCGTCGGTTCCGTTCGCCATGGCCGATGCTCCGGATCGTGGTCGTCGGGGATCGTGACAGCGGGAGGACGACGTTTCTCGGCCTCCTGTACATCGCGCAGGTGAAGTCGGGCTCGGACCCGGCGGACACGTTCCGGTTCCACGCCACAATCGACTCCATGGAGGAGGTCTCGGCGCTCTTCCAGCGCCTGATGTCGGGGAGCTTCCCTGACGCAGCCACGAAGGAGGGGATCCACGAGATGAACGTGCACCTCGGGTACCGGGGGCGCGGTGCGAAGCTCCTCTCTCGCCTTCGCTCTCAGGAGTGGAATCCCGAGGACTACGCGACGGTCCGCTTCCTCCTCCCGAGGACCCTCGACGAGGACGTCTCGCGGTTCCTCAAGGGGAGCTCCATCATTGGGGACCGGTTGCGGGAGACGCTCGAGGGGGATGCGATCGTCATCCTCGTCGACAGCACGAAGCTCGGCGCCACCGCCAAAGACGCGGAGGATGGTACGATGAAGGAGTACGACGCAGCGCTCGAGGCGTACCTCACCGCGAACGAGCGTTGGCGACCGCGCGGGGACCGCAGCCCCCTGTACCCAATCTTCATCCTCTCCAAGTTCGACCGCGTGAACCGGAAGGTCCTGCGGGCCGCGAAGGTCGAGGATTCCCCTCCCCCCACGGGCCGAAAGGGGCCGCGTACCGCGTATGCCGAGGCCCTTCTGAGAAGCAACCTTCCGAAGACGTTGAAGAAAGTCAAAGCCCGTGAGCGGACGGGGCTGGCCTTCGCGCCCCCCACGTACTTCTTCAGCTGGGTGGGCACGGAGAGGTCGTCCCCCGGGCGGTCGGAGAAGATCCGACTCCACCAGACCCCGGACTCCGGGTGGGAGCCGGAATACTCTAGAGACGAGTACCTCGCCCTCCTGGAGTTCATCTGGGACGTCGCGGCGCACTCCCGCGGATGACCGGTTCCCCCGCCCCGTCTCGTCAGGTTCGCGGAAATGATAACGGCAGGGTGAGGGTTAAGTATCCTGGGAGGGTGATTGGCGCCTTATGCCATGCGCTCTCTTGGGTGACCGAGCCTCCGGGAAGACCACGTTCTTGGGCCTCCTGTACGCGGCCCAGGTGAAGTACGGTACCGGGGTCAAGGACGACTTCCGGTTTCACGCTCCCCTCGCCTCCCTGAACGTGATGTCTGCCGTCTACGAAGGAATGAAGGATGCCCGCTTCCCGAGCGCCACCCTGAAGGAGGAGATCACGGAGCTCGGGTTCATCTTCGGTTACCTCCGCAAGGTCGTCGGCAAGCTGCCGTACTACATTCGACAACAGAACTGGGCGCGTCCGTTCTCCACGCTCCGGTTTTCCGCGTACGACGTGTCGGGCGAGGATATTGAAGAGTTCATCGAGAGCGGAATCGCCTCGAGGCCCCTGATCCAGCAGCTCCTGAAGAGCGTCGTCGTAGTCGTGCTGGTCGACTGCAGCAAGATGACGACGGAGATCGACACTCCCGCGTACAAGAAAATGCTGCGGTATGACAGCACGGTCGCGAAACTCCTCGTCTCGTTCCAGACGTACAAGAAGCAGGAATACGACCGGCTCAAGGAGTCAGGGGTCAAGGCGGATGTGCCCGTCATCTTCCCCGCGTTCGTGCTCTCGAAGTTCGACAGCCTCCGCGATGACGTCCTCGCGAGGCTGGGCTTGCACCAGGGGTTCCCCCAGGACAAGAAGTCCCGGCGGGAGTACGCGGAGGCCCTGCTCCGGGTCTTCGTCCCGCAGACCCTATCCCAGATCCGCGGCGGAAAGGTCGCGGGCGTGAACATGGACAAGGCGGAGTACTTCCTGAGCTGGGTCCGCACGGAGACCCAGGAAGGCATGGACCCCGTCGGCCAACCGCGAATCGTACGGACCGGGTTCCGACCCGAAGGCGGGGGGGAGCCCGACTTCTCGTACGACGAATACGTCCACTTCATCGAGCACTTCCGGCATATCGCCCACAAGATCCCCGACGAGGTCCTCGAAGCGGAGAAGTTCCAGGCCCAAGCCGCCGCTCGAGCGGCGTAGAAGGTCACCGCGATGGGACTCACGGAGCCCGCGCGGGGGTCAGGAGAGGGGGGCGTCGCACGGTTCGACCACTGGGTCTACGGCGTCATCCCGGGGACCGGGTACACGTCGAAGGCGTTCTCCAAGGGTCTGGACGCGGGCCTGTATGATCCGTACCTCCGCGGTCACTACACGCCGATCCGGGCCGCCGCGGCCCAGACGGTGGACGCCGACATCGACCTACGAATGATCCACCCGATCCGGACGGGCCGGGAGATCCTCGTCTCCCGGGTGACCCGGGGACCCCTCGACGAGGCGGGGCGTCCCACGTTCACGAACCACACGCTCGTCACGACTGCGGAGCTCCTGCGGGCGGGACGGGTGTCCCTCAATGCGGCGTTCGGTGCGCTCGAGGAGTTCGAGAAGCGGGACCCTGACGCCCAAGGGGAGATGTCGCTCCTGGACGTCCCGATGCGGCCCGAGACGGAGGGTCGTCCCAATTTCGGGTCCGGGATCCACCGGCACCTCACGTTCCCCGCCCTCGAGACCCTCGCGACCCGGATCATGACGGACGCGAACAGCCGGACCCTCATGCTGTGCCGGAACACGACCCCGGAGGCCCGGAACGCGACCCTGAACCTCACGTACGAATTGCTGACGTGGGGATGCGGACTCCCGCCCCTCACCGCGATCAGTGACGCGCCGAGGGCGTCCGCGCTGAACTACTTCAACTTCGTCATCTCGCCGCGGGGGGTCCGGTCCGACTCCACGTGGGCAATCCTCGAGAGCGCCCTCGCGGAGTCCGTTCTGCCCCGCGCGGCCGAACGGGACGATGTGTACCAGGTGCTGATGGCCGCGATGCGTCAGTCGCCGGACTTGCCGTTGGCCCGGTAGCTCCGCACGTTCCCCTTCGCGACCTCGCGGACGATCGTCCATCCGTTGCCGATCTTCCACTGGCCGTCCTTCGCCTTGCGCTCCGCGCGTCCCTTGTCGAGGTGCTCGAGCTCCGCCTCCAGGTAGTCCCCGTCCGTGTCGACCTCCGGGCTGAGGCTCCCCGCGGCGAGGAGCTGGCAGAGCAGACCGAGGCCGCTCGGCCTCCCCTTCCACCGGACGGTGAGGAATGTCTTCCGGGCCGCGGTCTCGGAGATCACAAGGTCCCGGAGCTCGAGGTACGACGCCCGCTCCCGGGGATTGTCCCGCGGGGGCGGGTCCAGCCTCCCCTTCCGCTTCTCGACGGCCCGGAGCAGGTCCGTCCAATCCTTCTTCGTCAGGTCCTCCCGCTGCCACGGGGAGCCGAAGTCCGCGTTCGCCGTCGCGCCCTCGGAGCCGGGCGCCTGCTGCCCGTCCGACTGGATGAGGTCATACGTGGACGCGTCGTCCGGGGTCTTCGGAGGCACGACCCGGATCGCGAGCGCGTGCATCTCCGGGTGGAACCGCGAGTCCAACACGGTGAGGGAGCTGACCCCGTCCTGGCGGAACAGCTCCGCGAGGGTCGTGTTTACCTCCGCGGACCCGTTCCGTCGCGCGAGATCGCTCAGTCGCTCGAGGGGCAGGGGCTGGTCCCCGGTCCGCACCCGCACGGCGAGGTCATCGAGGTACGCCTGGGCGACCTGCTGGGTCAGGCGGGGCCGCTTCGAGCCGAGGGCGAATTGCAGGATGCCCGCCACGTTCGCCGAGCCCCGGAAGAGGCCGGTGAACCCGGCGCGGATGAACGCGGCCGCCCCGCTCGCCTCCACGCACCGGTTGATCAGGTTCACGAGCCGCGTGGAGAGCTTCCGGCTCAGCCGGCCCCCGGGGACCCTCGACTCGTGAAAGATCCCGCCCCATCGGAGGGGCACATGGTCCATCCACGTCGCGTCCGACGGGCTGTCCCGGTACCAGTCGAGCGTCTTGTTGCGGAGGATCGCGCCCACCAGGAGCGGGTCCTCCGTCTCTGCGCGCACCCGCGGGAGGAGCGCCTCCGCGGTGCGGACAATCTCCCTCAGGACGCGCTTGTCTCCGCGAGCCTCTTCAACGAGGGCGTTCGAGTTCACGCAGTTGATCACCTCGAGGTCGAACTGCTCCTCCGAGTTCATTTGGAGGAACGACTCGAGCTCGCTGGGTTTCGGTCCCGTGGATCGGCGGACCGTGGTGCCCCCCTTCGTCTCCCCCGTCCCCCGTCCGGCCTCCCCGTAGGAGGACACTAGGGCGAGGAGCAGCGCTGACGGAACCGAAGGGATGACCCCCATGGCGGGTCAACACACGACCGGCGGGTTCAATAATCTGGCGGGGGCAATTATCGCGTGTGATAGGGACTCCCGCGTCCCCGCGTTTTCGGTCCCGCGAGGCGCGGCACGACGGAGTCGGCGTGCGTCGAAAAGGTTCTTGAGGTCCGGGCAGGTTCGCCCGACGATGCGGCTCCCGTCCCCGGTCTCGAACCTGCTGGTCCGCCTCGCGCCGTGGCTCCTCCCGATCGCCGCTGTCGCCGCGATGGTCGAACTCGTCGGCGGCGGGTGGGACATCAACTGGCACATCGCGCGCGTGCCGGAGGTGTTCTGGACCCCGCCCCACATCGTCCTGTACTCCGGGGCGGGGGTCGTCCTTCTGGCCACGGCGGCCACGTTCCTCCTCCGGTGGACGGGGCACGCGTACCCGCGGCCCGTCCGGTCCGGCGCGACGATCGCCTTCGGTGGCGCCGTCCTCCAGTTCGTGGCGGGAGGCTTCGACAGCGCGTGGCACGCCGCCTTTGGCGCGGACGACTCCCTGAGCCCGCCCCACGTCCTCCTGACGTCCGCGATGGTGATCACGACCCTCGGGATCGTCCTCGCCCTCCACGCGTGGCGGGACATGGAGGCCGCGACCGGTGTGCGGCGGAGTTCCTCGTGGATCGCGCACGCGATCGGCGTGACCGCGATCGGGTGGGCCGCCTGGGGCCTGCTGTTCATCCTTCTCTATCCCGGCCTGTTCCGGACGGACGTCCTCATCGGCCCGATCGGCGTCCGGCTCTTCACCGCGGCCGCGTTCGCGGGCCTGCTCCCGCTCATCGTCCTCACTTCCGTCCGAGTCGTCGGAGTCCGGGGCGCGGCGACGGTGAGCGCGGCGACGCAGGCCGTGGGCGCCCTCCTGATCTCCGGCCTCATGGGGGTCCTGGACCCGATCGAGGTTCCGTTCGCGTCCCTCTTCGTCGTCCCGGGGATCCTCGCGGACGTCCTGTACCGCCCCGGGACGCGGGGCTCCACGTACGTCGCGATGCCGCTCGGGGCGATCCTCGCGCAGTTCGCGTTCATCACGGGCGGGGTGCCCGACGCGATGACCCGGCCATTCCAGCTTCCGGCCTGGATGGCCCTCGCGTACCTCGCGGGGGGCGTCGTCGCGGCCGTCTTCGCGGACCGAATCGGAACGCTCGCGGATTCCCTCGGAACGCAGCCCGCGGAGCCCGCGCCCGCCCAGATGTAGCCGGGGACGCCTTCGTGTTCAAATAGCGCGCCCGCGTTCGTTCCGCAATCCCGCGCGGGAGCCCGCCCATGCACTACTACAACAGCATCCTGGAGACGATCGGGAACACGCCCCTCGTCCGACTGCCGAGGCTCGCGAAGACCGCGAAGTGCCTGTTCCTCGCGAAGCTCGAGATGTTCAACCCGGGCGGGAGCGTGAAGGACCGGATCGGCGTCTCGATGGTCGAGGACGCGGAGAGGAGGGGCCTCCTGAAGCCGGGCGGGACGATCATCGAGCCGACGAGCGGGAACACGGGGATGGGGCTCGCGATCGTCGCGACGATCAAGGGGTACCGGACGATCTTCACGATCCCGGACAAGATGAGCCGGGAGAAGATCGACTCCCTGAAGGCG
>JAIBJG010000110.1 GCA_020029475.1 Methanobacteriota archaeon
CCCTCCATGGGAACCGGGTCTCGATGTTCGTCTGCGGCATCACGCCGCAGGACTCCGCCCACGTCGGACACGCGAAGACGTACGTCGCGTTCGACGTCGCCGCGCGGTACCTCCGCCACAAAGGCTACGCGGTCTTCTATCTCCAGAACGTGACGGACATGGAGGACCGGATCATCGAGAAGATGGAGAAGACGGGCCGGGACTGGCGGGACATCGTGAACCAGTACTGGAAGGAGTTCCAGGAGGGGATGCGGGCCCTCCGGTGCGACTCCGTGAACCTGTACGCGCGGGCGACGGACTACATCCCGGAGATCATCGCGCAGATCCAGGGCCTCCTCGCGAAGGGCTTCGCGTACGTCGCCCCCGATGGCAGCGTGTACTACGACACGACGAAGTACACGGACTGGGGGAAGCTCAGCGGCCAGAAGGTGGAGGAGCTCCGCCCCGGGGCCCGCGTCGTCCCCGAGCCCGGGAAGCGGAACCCCGCGGACTTCGCCCTGTGGAAGGCGCAGAAGCCCGGGGAGCCCGCGTGGGACAGCCCGTGGGGCAAGGGCCGCCCGGGGTGGCACATCGAGGACACCGCGATCGCGATCCACCACTTCGGACCCCAGTACGACCTCCACGGGAGCGCGGTGGAGCACGTGTTCCCCCACCACGAGGCGGAGATTGCCCAGGCGGAGGCGTTCACGGGCGTGACGCCGTACGTGAAGGTGTGGATGCACACGGGGATGCTGATGGTCGCGGGGGAGGAGATGCACAAGTCCCTCGGGAACTTCTGGGCCCTCAAGGACGCGCTGAAGGTCGTCTCCGGGGACGAGCTCCGGTTCTTCCTCCTGAACGCGCAGTACCGCTCCCCGATCAACTTCACCGCGGCGGGGCTCGAGGAGGCGAAGGCCGCGTACCGCCGGGTCCGTGACGGGGTCGCGAACCTGAAGGCCGCGGAGGCGGCGGCCCCGGATTCCGGAAAGGGGGACACGACGTTGCGGGCCGCCGGGGCGACCGCTCGGGCGAAGTTCACCGCGGCGATGGACGACGATTTCAACACGCGGGAGGCGATCGCCGCGATCCACGACCTCGTCAGCGCGGCGAACCGCGCGCTCGAGGCGGGGGTGGGCCGCGGCGCGATCCGCGACGCGGTCGAGGCGGTCGCAATGTTCGACGAGGTCCTCTCGCTGTTCCCTCCCGCGGCCGCGGACGCGGACCGGATCTTGGCGGGGGTCCTGGACTTCCTCGTGCAACTCCGCGAGGACGCTCGGAAGCGGAAGGACTTCGCGACCTCGGACGCGATCCGGGCCCGTCTCGCGGAGCTCGGGATCGTCCTCGAGGACACGAAAGACGGGGTCCGGTGGCGGCGCAAGTAGGGGCCCGTTTCGAGGGCCGGGTCCCCGCCCCTTCATGGTCTTCTCAGAGGTGAGAATAAGGCACTCAAGCCGGGAGCCGCGGGAGCCTTTCGAGTATATAAAGGGGGGTATTTAAGGCGAGACCCCGGTCGGAAGGGTCGTTTTCTCCATATAGACTGGTCTCGACACCTTTATGTCCCACGGGGGGTTACAGAACGACACTCTGGGATGGGCTGCGGAAGGGGCTGAAATCGGGGTCCGTCTTGCTTCGGGAAATGGTGTGAAATAGATGGCACAAGAGGGTACAGAATCCGTCGCGTACGACGCGGAATCGATCCAGGTCCTGGAAGGTCTGCAGGCGGTCCGGAAGCGGCCCGCGATGTACGTCGGCAGCGTCGACGCGCGGGGCCTCCACCACCTCGTCCACGAGGTCGTCGACAACTCGATCGACGAGGCGATGGTGGGGTTCTGCAAGAACATCCAGGTCTCGATCAATGAGGACGGGAGCGTGACGGTCGCGGACGACGGCCGCGGAATCCCCGTCGAGGTCCACCCGAAGTACGGCGTCCCCGCAGCCGAGCTCGTGATGTCGCGGATGCACGCGGGCGGGAAGTTCGAGCACAAGACGTACCGGGTCTCCGGCGGGCTCCACGGCGTTGGGCTGAGCGTGGTGAACGGGTTGAGCGAGTGGCTCGAGGCCCGGATCAAGCGGGACGGCAAGGAGTGGCGGATCCGGTTCTCCCGCGGCGAGAAGGCGGAGGACCTCAAGGAGGTCGGACCCGCGGAGGGTACCGCCACCGTCATTACGTTCAAACCTGACTCCCAGATCTTCGAGACGATCGAGTTCGACTACGATACCCTCGCGACCCGGCTCCGCGAGCTCGCGTTCCTGAACAAAGGACTCCGGATTGTCGTCACGGACCCCCGCCACGGGAAGGGGGATGTATTCCAGTTCGAGGGCGGGATCTCCGAATACGTAAGATGGATCAACCGCGCGAAGACGCCCCTCCACGACCCGCCGATCTACCTGTCGAAGGAGAGCAACGGCACGCAGATCGAGGCCGCCCTTCAGTGGCACGACGGGTACGCGGAGTCGATCTTCACGTTCGTGAACAACATCAACACGATCGAGGGCGGGACCCATCTCATCGGATTCAAGTCCGCCCTCGCCCGCACGCTGAACAACTACGCGAAGGGGAACAAGTACCTGAAGAGCGGGCAGAGCCTCGACGGCGAGGACGTGCGCGAAGGGCTCACCGCGATCCTATCGATCAAGATCCCCGAGCCGCAGTTCGAGGGGCAGACGAAGATGAAGCTCGGGAACTCCGAGATCAAGGGAATCGTGGACTCCGGCGTGTACGAGAAGCTCACGGAGTTCCTGAACGAGACCCCGAAGGCGGCCGGGACAATCCTCCAGAAGGCGGTCCTTGCCTCGCAGGCCCGGGAGGCGGCGCGGAAAGCGCGCGAACTCACGCGCCGCAAGGGGCTCCTCGAGGGCTTCAATCTCCCGGGGAAGCTCGCGGACTGCCAGGAGCGGGACCCCGCCAAGTCAGAAATTTTCATCGTAGAGGGACCGAGTGCTGGCGGGAGTTGCAAGGCCGGGCGCCGGCGCGAGTTCCAAGCTGTCCTCCCCCTGAAGGGGAAGATCCTGAACGTGGAGAAAGCGCGGATGGACCAGATGCTAAAGAACGAGGAGATTCGCGCGCTCATCATTGCGATTGGAGCTGGCATCGATGCGGAGTGCAATCCGCAGAAAGCGCGGTATCATGTCTGCTGCCTTCTTTGTGATGCCGACGTAGATGGCCAGCACATCACGACTCTCCTTCTCACTCTATTCTTCCGCCACATGCGGCCCCTAATCGACGCGGGCTACGTCTACATCGCCCAACCGCCGCTGTACAAAATCAAGAAGGGCAAGGAGACCCACTACGCGTACACGGAGAGGCAGCGGGAGGAAGTCGCGAAGCGGCTCGGGGACAAGGGCGTGACGTATCAGCGTTACAAGGGGCTCGGCGAGATGAATGCGGACGAGCTGTGGGAGACGACACTGGACCCTGAGAGACGGGTCCTGAAGCAGGTCACGATTGAGGACGCCGTCGCTGCGGACGCCCTGTTCTCCGTCCTCATGGGCGAGGCCGTCGGACCCCGCAGACAGTACATCGAGGAGCACGCGAAAGACGTCGTGAACCTCGACATCTAGGTGGACCATGCCGGAGGAGGCGCGTCAGGAATCGGGCGCACGCATCCGCCCGCAGCCGATCGAGCAGGAGATGCAGCGCTCGTACATCGACTACGCGATGTCCGTCATCGTCGGGCGCGCGCTCCCCGACGCACGAGATGGGCTGAAGCCGGTTCAGAGGCGAATCCTTCACGCGATGAACGAGCTCGGGATGAGCTCCGGGTCGCAGTACAAGAAGTCCGCCCGCGTGGTCGGCGAGGTACTTGGGAAGTTCCACCCGCACGGCGACACGGCGGTGTACGACGCCCTCGCGCGGATGGTCCAGGACTTCTCGCTCCGATACCCGCTGATTCAGGGCCAGGGGAACTGGGGGAGCACGGAGGACGAGCCCGCCGCGATGCGGTACACGGAGTGCCGACTCTCGAAGGTCGCGGAGGAACTCCTGCAGGATATCGAGAAGGACACCGTCGAGTGGGGGGACAACTTCGACGGCACCCTGAAGGAACCGCTCGTGCTCCCGGGGAAGTTCCCGAACCTCCTCGTGAACGGCTCGAGCGGGATTGCAGTGGGCATGGCGACGAACATGCCGCCCCACAACCTCGCGGAGATCGTCGACGGACTGATCGTCATGATTGACAACCCAAACGCAACGCTCTCCGACCTCTACAACCCGGAGACGGGCCCGGTTCGAGGTCCGGACTTCCCCACAGGCGGCGTCCTCCACGGCGTAGCGGGGGTCACAGAGGCGTATTCCACGGGGCGCGGCCTAATCAGCCTCCGCGCAAAGGCGGGCTTCGAGGAGGGTAAGGGGGACAAGGTGCGCATCGTGATCACGGAGATCCCTTACTTCGTGAACAAGAGCACCCTGGTCGAGTCCATCGCGCTCCTCGTGAAACAGAAACGGATCGATGGGGTCACGGACCTCCGGG
>JAIBJG010000051.1 GCA_020029475.1 Methanobacteriota archaeon
CCTCCCCCATCGCGACCTTGATGAAGTCCAGCTGGAGGAGGGACATCAGGTCCCGCGTCGGGGGGGTCGCGTACACCGGCCCCTCGTACCCGTACTTGTAGAGGGCGGGGATCAGCCCGCTGTGGTCCAAGTGGGCGTGGGTCACGACGACGGCGTCGATGGAGCTGAGGGGCGTGACCTCGGGCGCGTTCAGGTACGGCGACCCGTTGTCCTCCGAAATCAGGACCCCGCAGTCCACGAGGATCTTCGACTCCCTCGTGCTGATCAGGGTCGCGGACCGGCCGACCTGCCGGTACCCGCCGAGGGACGTGAGCCGCACCCAGTTCTCTCCCGCGGGGACCTCCCGCGCGAGCCGGCGTCCGATCTGCTTCAGGAACGTCTGGCGCTCGTCCTGAATCGTGCGGAGGTAGGCCCGGATGTCCTCGACCGTCTTCGAGGGAATCGGCGGAGTCCGCACGACCTTCGGGGCCCATCCGATCTTCCGCTTCACATCGTTCAGGAGCGCTCCGTGCTTCCCGATCACGAGTCCCGGCGAGAGGGCCTCGATCTGGACCTCCCCGGTCTCCTGCTCGAAGAAGATGTTCGTGATCTGGGCTTCCTTCGGGATCAGCTCCCGGATCACCTTCTCCGCGTCCTCCGGTTTCATGAGGACGCTGGGGTCCGGCCGCACCTGGATCCGGCGGCGGAGGTTCTGGGCGAGCTGCCGGACGATGTCGTTGCTCTCGGCGAACGCCTCCATGTTCTTCGTGTAGATCACGATCACGGGACCTTCGAAGTCGATCTGCGTGATCTCCACGTGGTCCGGGACGACCTTTTTCACGACGGCTTTCGCGTCGTTCAGAATGTCTTCGATGCTCATCTTCGAATCACTTCGGCCTGCGTCCCCTCCGGGACCAGGTCGGGTTGCCAGGCGCGCGCCAAGGCGCGCTACGTCAGCTTCATCGCCGCTTTTCGCTTCTCGACTTCCGCGTCCGAGAGCTCCGCGTACGCGTCCTTCGTGATCACCGCGACGTCGATCCCCTCGCCCGTGGCGGAGTCCCGCTTCATCGCGGTGTACACGCCCCGGATCGCGAGGTCCGTCGCCGGGCCGATCTGGATGTCGTCCCGGTAGTGGTCCTCGAGGACCCCGTACACGTACGGGCTCCCGGAGCCCGTGGACACGTACTTGTCCGGCAGGGAGCCCCCCGCCAGGTCGAGGGAGTACACGGAACCGCCCTTGCGGTCCACGCCGCCGATCACGAGCTGGACCCAGTACGGGAAGTACCGGCGCCCCGCGAGGATGTTCGCGGTGAGGGTGGCGCAGGACTCGACGGGCATCGGGGTGTTCCGCTTCAGCTTGTACAGCTCGACCTCCGCGGTGATGTACCGCGCGAGCTGCTGGAGGTCGCCGACGAGCCCCGCGGTCGTGAGGCCGAGGTTCGTGTCGAGCTTGTAGACCTTGCGAGTGCGCTTGTGCGCGATCATCGTCCCTGCGGTCGCCCGGCGGTCCGCGGCGAGGACGACGCCTTCCTTCGCGACGATCCCCACGGTCGTCGTGCCCGTCTCGATTTCTCTGGGAGTCTCAGGCATGCGATTACACCTCGAAAAGCGCCAAAAACGGCAGCCGAAGAATACCGGTTCTTGTATTTAAGGGTTGATGGTTCGGTTCGCGAGAACAGAACCCTCCCATGGAGGGAATCACGGCGCGGCGGGTTCCTCCCGCACGAGATCGGACGTGTCGATCGGGAGGTCCGCCTCGTAGTACCGGACGATCCGCCCGTCGCGGCCGAAGTACGATAGGACGACGCGCACGAGCCCGAGGTGCTCGAGGAGTTCGAGGTAGTCCACGACGACGGCGCCGGGGAGCCCGAAGATCCGGGTCAGCTCCCCCGCGGTCTTCGGCGATGCGAGGGTCGCCATGAGGATGCCCTTCGCGGTCTCGTCGAGGTCGACTTCTACCATGGGAGGCGTGAAGGGTTGGCGGCCCGCGATGAAAGGCTTTCGTGGCGGGTATCCGATTTGATTTTCAAACCGCAGTCCCGAGCGACGGCTACCGCATCATCAGGGCCCACGCCGCCACGACGACGACCACGACAACGACGACCGCCACGACGACATACATCCAGGTCCGGCTCTTCTTCTTCCCGCCGGAGAGGTTGAGGACTCCGAGGTCGTAGGACATCGCGCCGCACTAGGGGGCCGCGCTCATAACCCTTTCGTCTCGTCGGGTACGACATCATCAAAGGGCCGCCACAGCCCGCTCGCCCGCGGAGCGAGGCTCGATCCGGGCCCGGTATCGCGCGACCTCCCCCGGCTTCCCGGGTGCAGGGCCGCGGAGGACGACCTCCGTCGCGGCCCCCGAGGGGGACGTGGACTCGACGTCCTCCTTCGCGAACTGGACGAACTCACGTCCGCCCTGGACCGTGAAGAAGTGCTCAATCGCGGACGGATGGAGCGGGAGGGAGACGTTGAAGAACGAGTACGGCTCCGTTCGGGGGAGACCCGGCGCCGCGAGGAACACGACTCTCGCCCGGGTCGCGGTCAGCTCCCCCCGGACCGGTCGAAGGAACGGGACCGGCTTCGGACTCAGGAGATCGACTGACACCGTGACCGCCTCCTGGACGCGGATCTCCTCGCCCGGCCCCGTGAGGAGCAGGCCTTCGCCGTCCGTCAGGGAGAGCCGCAGGGTCCGGAATCCCACGTCGTATGCCCGGCCCCGTCCGTCGACGAAGCCCGCGATCATCGGATCACGCCACGCCGAAGCCCTTCCGGAACTGCTCCGCGATCTCGCCGAGGTCGACCTGGGAGTACGGCTCGAAGTCGGAGACCGCGCCGTACGTGTCCACGTGCTCCGGGCGGTAGATATTCGGGATCACGGAGGCGACGGTCTCCTCGGAGAGGATGAACTTCAGCGCGGCCTGCGGAAGGGTCATCCCACGGCCCTCGTAGATCCACCGGAGGTTCTCCGCCTGTTTCTTTGCGCGGGCGACGAAGTCCGGACCCTTCACCCGCAGGTCCTCGTCCTCCGGGAACCGGGCCGCCTCCCCGGGGTCCGCCTCCAGGGCGCCTCCCGCGTGGGGCGCGCGGATCACCATCCCCTGGTTGATCTCCAGGGCGACCGGGAAGAACTTGCGGGACGGCTCTTCTTCCAGGATGTTGTAGTAGACCTGGATGCACCCGATGTCCCGCTTCCGCATCGCGACCCGGCCCTCCTCCAGGCCCGTGGGCCCCGGGCCGAACGCGAGGCCGTAGTACCGGATCTTCCCCTCCGCCTTCAGGTCCTCGAGGGCCTGCCACATCGCCTCGTTCCCGACCGCGGCGAGGTCCGGGTGGTGGAGCTGGAGGACGTCGATGTACGAGGACTCGAGCCGCGCGAGGCTCGCGTCCACGGCCCGCCGGAGGTGGTCCGGGGAGAAGTCCCGCTTCCCACCCTCCGCGGTGTACCCGACCTTCGTCGAGATCACGACGAGGTCCCGCTTGTCCTTGAACGCGCTCGCGAGGAGCGTCTCGCCGATGCCCCCGGCCTGGACCGCGGAGGTGTCGAAGTACACGATCCCCTGAGAGTACGCGTACTGGAGGAGCTCGACCGCCTTCCCCGGGGGGAACGCGCCCCACTTCCCGCTCGTCAGGGTCCACGTCCCGAACCCGATCTCGGAGACCTCGATCTCCGTCTTCCCCAGGGGTCGGTAGTTCACCATTTCAGGCGCCCGCCGCGGCGAACGGGGCGGCGGTATTTATCCGCGACGGACGGTCCCGCGGGAATCCGTCGTCCCGGACCCGCGTCACTCCCAGCTGATCGCGACGAGGGTCCCGAGGGCCCCCATCTCCGTCGCGTTCAGGACGAGCATCGGGACCGCGACGTTCGGCCCCATCGCCGAGTCGTTCATCGACATGTAGATCCACATCCCCGCCAGGTTCTGGACGAGGAACAGGACCGCGAACACGATCAGGCCGATCGCGAACCTCGACCGGATCTGGGCCGCGTTCCGGCCGTAGATCACGAGGAGGATCGCGAGGAGCGCGGAACTGATTCCGGCGAGGAGGATGTTCACTGCCCACAGCATGCCGAGAGGAATGGGGGAGGCCGTCACGCATGGGGGGATGCGACGCTATCAATCTTTGCCCCAAACCGCGACCAGATCTCGAGGAACTCCTCGAAGTGCGTCTGGAGCCGGGGCGAGAGGGAGTACATCGTGCCGTACCCGTTGTCGGACCCCGTCGCCATCACGACGTTGTTCGAGCGGAGCACGTCGAGGTGGTGCCGGACCGTCTTGTAATCCAAACGAAGATGTGCCGCGATCGCGTTCGCGTTCGAGGGACGTGCCCGGAGGAACCAGATGATCTTCGCCCGGTTCACGCCGCCGCGGGTCCCCGCGACGAGGTGCCAGAGCCTCTTGTTCATCATCCTCGGAAGCCTCGTCCCCCCTCTTGAGGAGATTGGGACACCTATGGTAGAACCTTCTAATATTACTATCGGGATAGTTTCCGATGTGTCCGGGATGTGGAGGCGCAAGGCCCTGGGCTGGTTCCTCGAGTTCCGCACGATTCCCGTCCTCCTGTGGTCGTACACCTCCGTTGCCCTCGGGACCGCCCTCGCGTCCTTCGAGGGCGGGAGGATCGACCTCCTCTGGTTCCTCGTCGCGATGGCCCTCGCGGGGCTCGTGCAAGGATGGGTGACCCACGCGATCAACGAGATCTTCGACTGGCGCAGCGGGACGGACCGCCACGCGTCCCCCCGCGCGCTGTCCGGCGGGAGCAAGGTCCTGAACCTCGGCCTACTCACGGAGAGGGACCTCTGGATCGTCTTCCTCGTCTCCACGGCGGGGGTCGCGGGTCTCGCGGTCGTGGTCGCCGCGATGCGGGCTTGGTGGCTCGTCCTCCTGATCGCGGCGGGGTACGCCCTCGGCCTCGTGTACACTCTTCCCCCCGTCTCGACGGCGTACCGCCCCCTCGCGGGGGAGTTCCTCGGCGGGTTCCCGGGCGTGCTCCTCGCGGGGCTCGGGGCGTACGGAATCCAGGCCCTGCGGCTGTCCTGGACCGCGGTCGTCGCGCTGTCCGCCCACGCCTTCGTGTGCACCGCGATGCTCGTGATGCACCACTACCTCGACGCGGGCTCGGACGCCGCCGCGGTCCCCGTGAAGCGGACGAGTGTCGTCGCGCTGGGCGCGAGACGTGCGAGGGTGTATGCCGCGGGGCTCGCCGTGGCGGGGGCGATCGCGTACGGGATCGCGGGAGCGTTCGTCCACCCCGCGTTCTTCTTGGGGTCCGCGCTCACCCTCGCCGCGAGCGCGTTGCACGCCCGGACGGATCCTTCGAGTCTCCAGGCGGTGACCCGCAACGAGCTGCGGGTGATCCAGCTCGGGATCGCGGCGGGCCTTTCCGTGTCGGTCCTCCTGGCCCCGCCCCTGTGGCCCCTCGCCCCGATCGCGGCCGCCGGGTACCTCGCCCACCTCGCCGCGGTGGCCCCGCCTCCCGCCCTCGCCCGCGCGTGGCGGGCGGCCCCCGCCGCGCACGGCCGCGGAAGGCCGAAATAGCGCTCCGGGTGTCGCCTCGGCGTGAAGCGGGTCGGCTTCGTCGTGAACCCGATCGCCGGGATGGGTGGTCGCGTGGGCCTGAAGGGGACGGACGGCCGCGCGGAGGAGGCTCTCGCCCGGGGCGCGGAGCCCGTGTCGCCGGCGCGGGCGCGCGAGATGCTGCGGGCGCTGAGGCCCCTGAGGGCCGCCTCCGAAATCCGATGGATCACGTGCAGGGGTCCTATGGGCTCGGACCTCCTCGACGCGGAAGGGTTCCCGCCATCGTCGTACGAGATCGCGCTGGCACCCCCCGCCAAGACGACCGCGGAGGACACGACGACCGCGTGTCGGGAGTTCGAACCGCGCGGGGCGGAGCTCATCGTCTTCTGCGGCGGGGACGGCACGTGTCGCGACGTGATCGACGCCGTGGACGCCCGCCTCCCGATCCTCGGGATCCCCGCGGGGGTGAAGATGCACTCCGGGGTGTTCGGCATCCATCCCGCCACGGTCGCCACGATCCTGGACGCGTGGCTCCAGGGGTACCTTCGGGTCGGGGACGCCGAGGTCCTCGACGTGGACGAGGAGGCGTACCGCCGGGGGGAGTGGGTCGTCCGGATGTACGGGACCGCGAAGACCCTCGTGGAGCCCGCCCTGGTCCAGACGGGGAAGATGCTGTTCGCGGAGGTGAGCGACGACGCGATGAAGGACGAGATCGCGGACCACGTGAAGGAGCTGGTCGCCTCGGAGCCGGACACCCTGTTCCTCCTCGGGCCCGGGTCCACGGTGGAGCACATCGCGAAGCGGCTGGGGGTGGAGAAGACGGTCCTCGGCGTCGATGCGATCCACGGCGGCAGGCTCCTCGGGAAAGACCTCGACGAGGCGGGGATCCTGAAGCTCCTCGACCGGTACCCGAAAGCGAAGCTCATCGTCTCGCCGATCGGGGCGCAGGGTTTCATCCTCGGGCGGGGGAACCTCCAGCTGAGCCCCGCCGTGATCCACAGGATCGGGGTGCCGAACGTGATCGTCGTGGCGACCCCCGCGAAGCTGAACGCGACGCCGCTGTTGCGCGTGGACACGGGCGACCCCGAACTGGACAAGGAGTTCGCGAAGCGAGAGTACCTCTTCATTGTAATCGGATACCGGACGAGCAAGCTCCATCCGATCCGGCCGTGAGCGCGCCGCGACAGAAGGTTGAAAGGCCCCCGCCGCATCCGCGGGGTTCGCCCACGGTCTGGGGGTGTCAATCATGGCGACGATGAAAGCCGCGGTGAAGCTCAAACCCGCCCCGAAGAGCACGGAGGTGATGCGGGTCCCGATCCCGGAGCCGACGCCGGACGAGGTCCTGATCCGCGTGAAGATCTCGTCAATCTGCGGCACGGACGTCCACATCTACGACTGGGACGCGTGGGCAGCGGCCCGCATCAAGCCCCCGCTGATCCAGGGGCACGAGTTCGCGGGCGAGATCGCGAAGGTGGGCTCGAACGTGAAGGGGTTCCGCAAGGGGGACTACGTGAGCGCGGAGGGCCACATCGCCTGCGGCCGGTGCTCCCTTTGCCGCGCGGGGAACGCCCACGTGTGCAGGTCCGTCTCGATCCTCGGGATCGATCGCGGGGGCGCCTTCGCGGAGTACCTCACCGTCCCCGCGTCGAACGTGATCGTGAACGACGACGATCTCCCGCTCGAGCTCGCGACGATGCAGGACCCCCTCGGGAACGCGGTGTACACGACGATGAACGCGAACGTCCCGGGGAAGACCGTCGCGATCTTCGGCCTCGGTCCCATCGGCCTCATGGCGGTCGCACTGTGCCGCGGCATGGCCGCGCGCAAGGTGATCGCGGTCGGTCACAGGAACAAATACCGGATGGACCTCGCGAAGAAGGTCGGCGCGAACGTCGTCCTCCGGTCCGGCGAGGGCCTCGTGGACGAGGTGATGGACGCGACGGCGGGGGAGGGGGTCGACGAGGCTCTCGAGTTCTCCGGGAGCGAACAAGCGGTCCAGCAGGCGATCAAGGTCACCCGCCCCGCGGGGGGGATCCACCTCCTCGGCCTGTTCCCGAAGCCCCTGACCCTGGACGTCTCGGAGTTCGTGACGAAGGGGCTCTCGATGTACGGGATCCACGGTCGCCTGATGTACAAGACGTGGATGCAGATGGGCGGGCTCCTGAAGAGCGGGAACGTGAACCTGAAGCCGATCCTCACCCACCGGTTCCCGCTTGACGACTACAACAAGGCGATGGAAGTGATGCGGAGCGGGGACTGCGGGAAGGTCGCGTTCCCGATGGAGGAGTGACGATGCAGACGAGAGACCCGACGGGCTGGATGCGGACAGAGTACGA
Organism: Methanobacteriota archaeon; assembly: GCA_020029475.1. Classification (GTDB taxonomy): domain Archaea; phylum Thermoplasmatota; class Thermoplasmata; order RBG-16-68-12; family RBG-16-68-12; genus EA-19. Next base: position 7,829 of record JAIBJG010000051.1, read on the forward strand.
GAACCTCGTGGCGCAGAGCCTCGACTGGAAGCTGCGCACCCTCCAGGGACCGAACGCGCCCCGGAGCGTCGTGGACGGGAAGGAGGTGATCATGCTCTGCTCGAACAACTACCTCAACCTGTCGACTCACCCGAAGGTGAAGCGCGCGGCGCGGGACGCGATCAAGACCCACGGGGCCGGGAGCGGCAGCGTGCGGCCGATCGCGGGGAACATGGACCTCCATGAGGAGCTCGAGCGGCGGATCGCGAAGTTCAAGCGGCGGGAGGCGGCGCTGTACTTCATGAGCGGGTTCGCGGGGAACTCCGGACTGATCCCGCAGCTCGCCGGGGAGGGGGACGCCCTCTTCACGGACGAGTTGAACCACGGCTCGATCATCGACGGCGTCCGGCTCACGAAGGCGCAGCGATTCATCTACAAGCACAATGACGTCGCGGACCTCGAGCGGGTCCTCCGGGAGGCGGACCCGAAGTTCAAGAAGCTCCTCGTGATCAGCGACGGCGTCTTCTCCATGGACGGGGACATCGCCCCCGTGGGGGACATCGCGAAGCTCGCGGAGGAGTTCGGTGCGATGGTGTACATCGACGACGCCCACGGGGAGGGCGTCCTCGGGGAGGGCGGGCGCGGGGTCGCCTCGCACTTCCACGTGGAGGACAAGATCCACGTCGAGCTCGGCACCTTCTCGAAGGCCCTCGGGGTCGTCGGGGGGTACGTCGCGGGGTCGGAGGACCTCCGGAACTACGCCCTGAACAAGTCCCGGACCTGGCTTCTGAGCGGGTCCCATCCCCCCGCCACGACGGCGGCGTGCATCGCGGCGATCGACGTCCTCGAGACGGAGCCCCGCCACGTGAAGAAGCTGTGGAGGAACACCCGGTACTTCAAGAAGCACCTCGTCTCGATGGGCTTCGACATCGGCCACAGCCAGACGCCGATCACCCCAGTGATGCTCGGGGACTCCGCGGTCGCGAGGCGGTTCAGCGAGCGGCTGTTCCAGGAAAGCGTGTTCGCCCTGCCGATCGTGTTCCCGATGGTCGCGAAGGACCGGGCACGGATCCGGAACATCGTCACGGCGGGCTTGAAGCGGCAGGACCTCGACGACGCGCTCGCCGCGTACGAGAGGATCGGGAAGGAACTGAAGGTCATCCCCTAGGCGTCGGGGTCGAGCTTCTTCCGGACGTACGTCATGTCCGCGACGACCTCGTAGCCGCTTCGCCGGAACAGGTTCATGGAGCGCGCGTTCCCGTTCGTGATGAACGCGGAGATCACCTTCATCCCCTTCCGGGCGAGGGCCCTCTCCGAGGCGCGGAGGAGCCGAGTGCCGACCCCCTTCCGCTGGTACGCCGGGTCCACCGCGAGGCGGTTGATCCAGCCCTTCCGGGTGTCGTGGGTCCCGAGGACGGTCCCGACGAGGCGCTTCCCGTCGAACGCCCCGAGATAGAGGCCCCGGTTCGACCGGAGCTGGCGGGCGAACGCGCGGCGGGAGTCCCGGAGATGGACGTGGCTCGTGAGACCCGCCCGCCGCCAGAGGGCGACGATGTCCTCGTAGTCCGGCAACCGGAGGGGCGCGATCCGCACCGCCATCCGATCACGCCACCCGCGCGCCGAGGGCGGCCTCTCGATCCGGTCGGAGGAGAACGACCTCCTTGTCGGGCTGGACCGCCCCGAGGACGAGGACCTCGGAGACGAAGTTCGCGATCTGCTTTGGCGGGAAGTTCACGACGGCAAGGACGTGGCGGCCCACGAGTTCTGCCTTCGCGTACCAGGGCCGGATCGCGGCGGACGACAGCTTCACCCCGAGGGGGCCGAAGTCGATCGTGAGCCGGTACGAGGGGTTCCGGGCCTCCGGGAAGTCCAGTACGTCCACGACCTTGCCCACGCGGACGTCCACCTTCTTGAAATCGTCCCAGGTCAACGACAACGCGTCCACCCACCCACTGGCGCCGGGTCCCCATCGCCGCGGCAGCGCGGGATGGAGGTGCCCGTCTTAATCCCTATCGACCCGGGGTCACGCAACCCGTAAATACGCTCTCCGCCTCCGAGCCCACATGAAGGTCGGCATTCTCGGGAGCGGGGAGGTGGGGCGGGCCCTGGGGAAGGGATTCGCTGCGCGGGGTCACGATGTGAAACTGGGATCGAGGAACACGAAGAGCAAGGAGCTGCTCGCGTGGCTCAAGGACACGAAGGGGAGGGCGTCGACAGGCTCCCCGAAGGAGGCCGCCGCGCACGGCGAGGTGATCGTCCTCGCGGTGCTCGGCGCCGCGGTCGACGACGCGATCGACCTGGCGGGGCGGGAGAACTTCGATGGGAAGGTCGTCATCGACACGACGAATCCCCTGGACTTCTCGAAGGGGATGCCGCCGGGCCTCTTCGTCGGCACAACGGATTCCCTCGGGGAGCGGATCCAGAGGCGGTTGCCGAAGGCGAAGGTCGTGAAGTGCTTCAACATCGTGGGGAACGCGAGCATGGTGGACCCGAACCTCCCCGGCGGGCCCCCGGACATGATGATCGCGGGGGATGACGCGGCCGCGAAGACGAGGGTCACCGGGATCCTGAAGGAGTTCGGCTGGCCGGGTTCGATCGACGTCGGCGGGATCGACGGGTCGCGCTGGCTCGAGGCGAGCGTCCCGCTCTGGGTGCGGGTGTGCTCCGCCGTCGGGGACTGGAACATCGCCTGGAAGGCGCTCCACAAGTGAACTTCGGCGCGGCGCTCAGTGTGCGTGGCTCTCGATGATCCGCAGCCCGAGTCGGCGGCACAGCCGCTCGTGCTCCAGGCGGCTCACCCACTCGACCCGCAGATAGTCGCAGATCTCCCGCTCCGGGATCCCGAGCTCCTTCGCGCGGTCCACGGCGACCTGGTACGCCTCCACCTCCGTGGGCCGGTCCACGTACGCGTACCGCCGGTCCCACAGAGGCTTCTTCGCCCGCCACTGGCGGATGTGGGTGAGCTCGTGGATCACGTCGAGGTAGAGGACCCACGGCTCCCCCGTCTTCAGGTACTCGAGCCCCGCCACGACGTGGCCGTCGGAGTCGTCGATGTACATGTACATGTCCTCCGGCACCGCCTCGATGTAGCACTTTTCGAGGACCTCTCGGCGGGCTCCGTCGGGGAACAGCTTCACGAAACCGGGGTCCTCATCGAGGCCCGGGAAGACCTTCGTGAGCGGGTGCTTGCCCGCCCCGATCCGGCGGTTCGCGCGGGGGAACTTCATACGACGCCCCGCCAAGCCCGCGGCCGCGAATAATCCTTTCGGGAATCCGAGTCCTCGGCGACTCACGCGGAGCGGGACTTCCCTAGGGCGGGGGCCTTCGTCGTCCCGGGGCGGAGGCCTCCGCGGAGGATCCGCAGCAGGACCATGACCGCCTGTGCGATCAGGGCGGAGAGAACGACCCACCAGAAGAGGAACGGCACGGGGTTCGTCGGCGGGTATGCGTGAAGGAAAAGATCGGGGAACCACAGGAACGGGTTCAGGTCGAACGCGATCGACCGGGTCACCGGATCGATCCGCTCGGCGTATCCGATCCCGCGGGCCCCCGCGAGGAAGGACAGGGCCAGATAGGACAGGGTCAGCACGATCCAGAACCCTGCGATCTCCATGGGGGATTGGGACCGGAGGAGCCGTAACCGTCCAACCCCCATGGCATCGGCCAACCCCATGTCCGGCCCCGCACTCCCGACTCCCATTCGGGTATATCCGTCGATTCGTACGGTCCTTTGTGGCCGACTTGAATTGATTGGTACGCGGTTTGTGCCACGGGGGCGACGTCACTTCCGCTTCGTGAGGATCTTCTCGACCTGGGACTCGATCTTCGCGACGCGCGCCTTCAGGTCCCGGTTCTCGTCCTTCAGTTTGTCGAGCTCCTGCTGCTGCTCGACCTTCTTCGACCGCTCCGCGACCTTGTCCTGGATCTGCCGGATCGTGCGACGTGCGAGTCGCCGCAGGCTGCCCAGGGGCTCCTCCGCCTGCAGTTTCCGCAACTCCGGGATCGCCTTCGGGTCCCCCATCGCGGCGAGCCCCTGCATCACGCCGATCCGGGTGCGGAAGTCGTCGTCCCTCAGGAGGGGCTCCAGGATGTCCCGGATCTCCGTCCGCTTGTCCTCGAGGATGTCCCCGAGCCGGCCGAGGGCGAGGCACGCGGAGAGGCGCACGAACGGGAGCTGCCCCGCCTTCGTGTACTCCCGGATCACGGGGATCGCCTTCGGGTCTCGGAGGTCCGCGAGGCCGAGGAGCCCGTTGCGGGTGATGATCCCCGCGTGGGACGGGCGGTCGAGGCCCTTCACGATCGTGTCGAACGCCCTCGGATGGCGGGACGACCCCATCCCGAGCGCCGCGGAGCCCGGGGCGTAGT
>JAIBJG010000052.1 GCA_020029475.1 Methanobacteriota archaeon
CACCGCGGTCGCATCGACCCCGATGACGGGCACGGACGTCGCGTCCGCGATCGTTGCGGGCGCCGCGGCCCTCGTCCGGCAGGCGGCCGGGGGCGGGGCAAGCGTCGACCGAATCGCACAGTTCCTCCGGTCCGGGGCCGTCGACCTCTCGCACGACCCCCTCGTCCAGGGATCGGGCTTCCTCGACGTCGCAGAGGCCGTCCGCCTCGCGCGGGGCGGGGGTGGGATCCTCGCCTCCCCCGCGACCCTTGTGGCGGGCACGTACCGCGGGGCTCGCACGGAAGCGTTCCCGAGGACCCTCGCGCCCGGGGGCTCCGATGCGCTCACGCTCCGCCTTGAGAACCGGGGCACGATGAACACCCCCGTGACGATCTCGGACGCCGCGTACACGCTGCTCGGCACGTACTCCCTGTCGAACGCGACGGTCCGGGATGCGTACTCGCCGAATGGCGACATCGTCTTCTGGGTGAACGGGACGGGCGTGTCGAAGGTGGAGGGGACGACCCTCGCAATCGTACAGGTCCTCGGTCCGATTCCCGGCGCCTGGGGGAGCGCGGACCTCGTGAAGGTGACCGCGACGAGCGAGTTCTCCCGCCTCGTGTGGCCCCAAGGAACGACGTTCGCGATGAACTACTCGTACACCCTGTCCGCGTTGGACTGGGAGATGAACGGGACGAACTGGGCCGGCCTCCCCTTCGGGCCCTACCCCGCCCCCTCGCTGTTCCCGAACGAGCTGAACATGGTCTCGCAGACCGCGCACCAGGCGAACGTCCTCGAGGTGCGGGTGCGGGAGCCCGCGACGTCCCTCCGCGACGGCCTCGCGATCCGACTCGCGGAGAGCCAGTCCGGGAGCGGCCTCGCGGACCTCCCGTGGGCGTTCACCGTCGAACTGTACCGCCGCGCGGACTGGGCGTGGGTCCTCCCGGCGCCCGCCTCGACCTCGATCCCCGCATCCGCGACGATCCCCGTGACCGTCTCCATCGGGGTCCCCTCGAACGCGGGCCTTGGCATCTACGAAAGCGTGGTCCTCGTGACGAACACCTCGTCCGGGCGCACCGCGGCCGTCCCCCTGATCGTGAACGTCGGGACGGTGGGGCCGGATCTCCACCTCGGGGGGAACCTCCTCTCCACGGACCTGTACGACAACTCCCGCCTCTTCGGCGGGTACGATCTGTCCCTGCGGAACAACCGAATCGTCCGGCCGTACACCGGGGACTGGCGGTTCTACTTCGTGGACATCCCGGACGCGGGTATGTTCGTGAACCCCCGGGGGCTGAAGATCGTGATCGACCTCACCTGGGGATCGAAGCCCTCCGACCTCGACATCCAGGTCTTCGGGAAGGCGAACGCGGCGGACGCGTTCTCCACGGACCGGGCGGACCGGTACGGACCCGCCCCGCTGACCCCGCGGGCGAAGACGGAGGAGCTCGACAAGCCCGAGTTCAAGACCGCCACGAACGAGAGCGAGGACGTCCTCACCCTGGACCTCCGGCCCGGCCTCAACGTGATCGCGATCCACGCGGCCCGCCTCAAGGGGGACGCCCCCGCGGAGCGGGCGGAGGGGCGGGGCGGGTGGGCGCGGGTGCGGAGCAGCGTGGACATCGCCACCCCGGACCTCGCGGGGTCCGCGGCCTTCACGTTCGTCTCGAGCCTGGACCTCCCCGACGGGCTCCGCGCGTCCGCGGTCGGCCCCGCGACGACGACCTCGTTCCGGGACGAGGCGATCGCCCAGGACTGGCAGAGCTGGTGGAACTTCCCGAACTTCGGGGAGTTCCTGTACCGGGGAACGTTCACGTTCGAGTTCACCCTCCAGAAGGCGCTGATCCTCGAGGTCCACCTGCAGGGGGCCGCGGACGTCACCGACCTCGACCTCGGCGTCTTCCGGGACACGAACGACAACGGCGTCCTTGACATCGACGAGGCGAGGGACGCGAACAGCCGGAACCGCGGGGGCGTGGACTGGCAGTACGACGCGGACGGGGACGCGGACGAGACCGTGAAGTGGATCGGCCCGCCGGACGGCCGGTACTTCGTGAAGGTCCTCGGGTTCACGGTGAACGCCGCGCCCGGGCACTTCGACCTCGACGTCGCGATCACCCTGGACACCGGCAAGGGGTACGAGATCCCCCAGGCCCCGAAGCCCACGGAGATCGTCCAGGGCACGGAGACCGGGCTCCAGCCGTTACGGGGAGTCGACTTCTCCCTGGCCTGGGACTTCCCCGGGGAGACGACGGACGGGGACTATGGCGGGGCCGTCCTCCTTGGATTCCCCCGCGCCCCCGGAGTCCTCGTGATCCCCGTCAGCGTCGGCCTGGATCGCGTCGCGCCCACGATCTCCGGGTTCAGCCTCTCCACGACCAGCGGCCGCCTAAACGACGCGGACAACCGGACGACGACGGACCCGTCCCCGACCCTCGTCTGGAGCGCGGAAGATCCGTCCCGCGGGGAGCTCGACATCACCCGCGTGTCCCTCACGCTGGACGGGGCGGACGTCACCTCCGGAGCGCAAGTGACGATCCTGCTCCGGGCGAACGCGCAGGGCGTGCAGGGATTCTGGGACGGGACGATCCAGTACATTCCGAAGGGGCTTACGGAACGGGCCCACGAGTTCGTCCTCACCGTCGGGGACCTCGCGGGGAACCTCGCGTCTCAGTCCGTGACCATCGTCCTCGACACGACCGCGCCGCCCCTGGCGATCGAGGGAGCCGCGATCCGATACACGCGAACACCGGTCGAGACGATCACCGTAGTGACGAGCCCGGGTGGTTCCCTCAGCTTCGGCGGGTCTTGGGTGCACGCGGACGCGACCGGCCGGTACTCTGCGACGCTCCCCCTCTCCCCTGGAGAGAACGAGATCCGTGTGACCGCCGCGGACTGGTTCGACCGCGATGTCGACGGCAACCCGGTCCCCGGGAACGCGAACCGGGCGACGATCACCATCGTGCGGGACAACCGGCCGCCGACGTTCAGCCGCGCCCCGGCCTCCGACGCGCCGATCACCCGGGGAGATGGCGCGACGATCCTAGGCATCCTGGCGGACGAGATCGCTCCGGGGACCGCGGGGTCCACCGCGGGCATCGAGCTCACGGTGGCGGGCACGAGGACCGCCGTGAGGGCGGACGGCTCGTTCGCCGCCGTAGTGCCGTTGGTCGAGGGGGCCAACACGATCGAGGTCCGCGCGATCGACCTCGCGGGGAACGAGGCCCGCGCGTGGGCGAACGTCACCCGGGACGCGACGGCCCCCGCCCTGAGCGTGGACCCGATCCCGACGAGGGTGACGGAGGGTCAGGTCGTCGTCTCGGGCCACGCGGAACCCGGTTCCATCGTGACCGTGAACGGCCTCGTCGTCCCCCTCCAGGGGGACCGGTTCTCCCGCAACGTGATCCTCAGCGGCGGGGACAACCACCTTGTCGTGCGGGCGGAGGACGGCGCGGGGAACTCGGCCGAGAGGCGATTCGCGGTCGCCTTCGTTTCGCCGACCGGGAATTCCTCCACAGGAATCGGTCTGGCAATCGCCCTGATCGTCATCGCCGGGATCATCGCGTTCCTGCTCGGGCGCAGGTTCCTCTTCCCCGGAGATTCAGAGGAGGAACCCGAGCCCTCCATCGTCAGAGGCGAGGTCGAGGGTTCCCCGCCCCTCGCGGCCCTGGAGGAACCCGTCGTGATGCCCCAGGCTACCTCGCAGCCCGAGGAGCCCGCGCCGCAGCCTGCGGAGTCCGTGGCCGAACGAGAGCTTGAGGAAGCCGCGCTCAAGGACCTCGACTCGTTCGAGGCGGAGGAGTCCGTGCCCCCCGTCCCAGAAGACCCTCGCGTGACGAAGCTCCGAGAGGCGTTCGAGTCCGGGAAGATCAGTCGCGACGTGTACGAGGCGAACCTCAAGCGCCTTGGTAAAGCGCCGTAACCGCGGGACGGGCGCAGCGTCCCCGATTCCCCGGGGGGCCTTTTATACCGCGGCGGGTTCCCTCCATACACCGGGATCCGCCCCATGGTTCTTCAGGCGCTCCTGAACGGGCTCGTCGAAGCTTCCGTCATCGTCCTCGCCGCGATGGGACTCTCCCTGATCTACGGGGTCAAGAAGTTCCCGAACTTCGCCCACGGGGACATGATGACCGTCGGAGCGTATTTCGCGCTGTGGGCCACGTCGACCCTCCGGGCGGGGATCGTCGTCGGCCTCATCGCCTCCATCATCTTCGTCGCGATCCTCGCCGTGGTCTTCGAGTTGTTGGTCTTCTCCCGGCTCGAGGGCCGTGGACCCGTCGCGCCCCTGATCGCATCCGTGGGACTCGCCCTCATCCTCCAGAACGCGCTCCGGGTCGCATACGGGACGGGGCAGCTCACATACGGCGTCCCCCTGCCCGACTCGTGGGTGTCCGGGGTGACGGACCCGCTCACGGGACAGCTTGTCTGGATCAACCCCCTGCAAGGGGTCGTCCCCCTGGTGTTCGCCGCCGTCGTCGTCGCTCTGATCACGTTCATCCTCCAATACACGAAGCTCGGGAAGGCGATGCGGGCGACCTCGGACAACGCGGACCTCGCGAGGGTGACCGGGATCGACGTCCGACTCGTCCGCTACGCGACCTGGGCCCTCTCCGGAGCTCTCGCCGCGGCGGGGGGCGTGATGCTCGGGTTCCGGGTGAACGGGATCCAACCCCTCCTCGGGTCGAGCGTCCTCCTGCTCGTGTTCGCGGCGGTGATTCTCGGCGGCATCGGCTCCCCGTACGGCGCGATGCTCGGGGCCCTCGTGATCAGCATCGCGCAGAACCTGTTCTTCCCGTTCGCCGTGCTCACGGACACGCCTGTCCAGTTCGTCCTCATCGTGCCGTTCGGCATCATGGTCCTCGTCCTGCTCCTGCGGCCTCAGGGGCTCGCGGGCCGGCCTCTCGGGTTCGACCTGCCCCCCCTTCGGGCGGAGCTCCGGAAGCTCGCCGAAAGCGTCTCCCACTCCTGGAGGCGGCTCCGTGGTTGAGGCGGTCGGAATCGTTGCGGATGTCGCGAGCTTCGGCGCCCTCGTCGGGATCTTCGCGATGCTCGCCCTCGCCCTGAACCTCCAGTGGGGCAAGACGGGGCTGTTCAACGCGGGGATTGCGGCGTTCTGGGGCCTCGGGGCGTACACCGCGTCGATGGTCGTCACGAATCCCGTCCCCACCGCCCTCGCGCGACCCGGCCACTGGGGGATCGATCAGGCCGCGTTCCCGGCGGTTTTCGGGGTCTCCACGTCCTTCACCGTCGCGATCATCCTCGCCGCGATCGCGGCCGGGGTCCTCGCGTTCTTCATCGCGATCCCGACGATGCGTCTCCGGGCGGACTACTTCGCGATCGCGACCCTCGGGTTCGCGGAGATCGTGATGAACGTCTTCGTGAAGAACCTCCCGGGCATCACCGGCGGCGTCGAAGGAATCGGGGGGGTCCCCCAGCCTTTCGAGTTCGGCGCCGAGGGTTGGAAGACGAACCTCTCGTACTTCCTCCTCGTGGCGTCCGTCGTGGTCGTCCTGTTCTTCCTCCTCGAGCGCCTCGTGCGCTCCCCGTGGGGGCGCGTGCTCCAGGCGGTGCGGGAGGACGAGGACGCCGCGCAGGCCCTCGGCAAGGACACGTTCTCCCTGAAATTGCAATCGTTCGTGCTCGGAGCGGGGATCATGGGCCTCTCCGGCGCGTTCTTCGCCTTCTGGCTCCGCGGGGTCTCGCCTCCACCGAATTCCTTCACTGCGGCGGACACGTTCGCGGTCTGGGTGATTGTGATCATCGGGGGCAGCGGGAACAACCGGGGCGTGCTCGCGGGGGCGTTCGTCGTGCCGTTCCTCGAATACTTCTCCGTCCGGGCGAAGAGTTGGTTCGATCTCCAGGAACCCCTTGCCTCCCAGATCTTCTACTTCCGGCTGATCGCGATCGGCGTCGTCCTCATCCTTCTCATCATGTGGCGGCCGCAAGGGATCTTCCCGGAGCCGAAGCACGTGGCGAAGCGCCCGCGGTGGGTGATCGGCCGGTGACGTCCGACGGGATTCCGATCCTTAGCACGGACGGAATCACGAAGGCGTTTGGGGGTATCCGCGCGGTGGACCGATGCTCCCTCGCGATTCAGCCCGGGAAGATCACGGGCCTCATCGGCCCGAACGGCGCGGGAAAAACGACCCTGTTCAACCTCATCGCAGGCCTCTACGCCCCCGACGAAGGGACGATTACCCTCCGCGGGGAGCGAATCGACGGGAGGCCCCCTTTCGAGATCGTCCAGAAGGGAGTCGTGAAGACGTTCCAGATCCCCCGAGAGTTCCGGAACCTGACGGTCCTGGAGAACCTGATGGTCGCGTACCCTGGGCACCCCGGCGAGCGCCCACTCTCCGCGTTGATCGGATGGAAACGGGTCTGGGACCGGGAGGAGGAGGTGCGCAAGAAGGCCCTGGACATCCTCTCCCTCGTGGAACTGGACCAGCTCTCGGACGCCAACGCGAGCGACCTCTCCGGCGGGCAGAAGAAGCTGCTCGAGCTCGCCCGGAGCCTGATGGTGGACCCGAAGGTCATCCTCCTGGACGAGCCCCTGGCGGGGGTGAATCCGACCCTGACGGGGAAGCTTCTCGGGATCATCGAAGGCCTGCGAGACCGGAAGAGCACCTTCTTCATGATCGAACACGACATGGATGTCGTGATGAACCGGTGCGATCGCGTCATCGCGATGCACCAGGGTCGCCCCATCGCGGAGGGAGCGCCGGAGGAGGTCCGGCACAACGAGCTCGTGATGGAGGCGTATCTGGGGGGGTGACGGTCGCCGCTTTGCTCAGCGCGGAGGGGCTCGTGGCGGGATACGGGGAGGTCCCGATCCTGCACGGCGTCTCCGCGCACGTGGATCCGGGGGAACTCGTCGCGATCATCGGGCCCAACGGTGCGGGCAAGTCCACGTTGATCAAGGCAATCTTCGGGCTGATTCGGGTCACGGAGGGCACGGTGGTCTTCGAGGGGGAGGACATCACGCGACGACCGCCGGAGCGGATCGTCTCCCGGGGGATCAGCTACGTGCCGCAAGTGGCGAACACGTTCCCGGCGCTCACGGTGCGTGAGAACCTGGAGATGGGCGCCTATCTGTTGAACTACGGGATATCGGGGATGATCAGCCGGGTCAACGGCGCGGTCGTGGACGCCCTTCGGAAACTCCTCGGACTCGGGGGCGCGCGCCGCTGGTACGGCCGCACCGTGACGAAGGCGTACATGGAGGGCCGGATCGAGGCGGTGCTGGAACTGTTCCCGGACCTACGCCCCTACCTCAAGACGAGGACCGGCAAGCTCAGCGGAGGACAGCAGCAGATGGTCGCTCTCGCGCGCGCCCTGATCCTCGAACCGAAGCTCCTCCTGATCGACGAGCCGTCCGCGGGGCTCGCGCCCCGTCTTGTCGACGCAATCTTCCGACGGATCCAGGAGATCCACCGTGCGGGTACGGGGATGCTGATCGTCGAGCAGAACGCGAAGAAAGCGCTGGGGATGGCGGACCGCGGGTACGTGCTCGAGATGGGCCGGAACCGCTTCACAGGCCCCGCGAAGGACCTCCTGGCTAACCCCGACGTCCGAAGGATGTACCTCGGAGGATAGTCGAAAACAAAGGGAGGAGGGGAGCCTCGCTCCCCTCAGTCGATTGCCTAGCGCGTTCCTTCCTCGAGACGCGGTGCCCGCAGGGGCGGCGCGCGGGCCGCAACAGGCGTGAAGAGCGTCGCGAGCTCGGAATCGTACGAGGCCTTGTCCGGTTCATACGGGACCTTTCGAAGGATCTGTCCACCCCGGGTCGTGAAGTCCGAGGAGAACACATCGCCCAAGCCGTTTCCGTACGGGTTGTTGATGTTCATCACGGACACCTTCCGCCACAGCGCGTCGCGGTACGCGTACAGGGCTGCTGCCTTCCCCTGGAGGGCGTCGGACGGCGCGGTCCGCCAGAACAGGTCCACGTCGTCAAGCGTGGTGAACAACGGGGACGTCGATGCTGGGGACAGTTCCGCAACACCCGCAGGCTTTGCGACCTCGTACACTTTCTGGGAGACGCCGGAGGACAGCGACCCGAGGATTGCGTCGACGTTGTCGACGTTCACGAGTTTCGTCGCCGCGCTCGCCCCCGTCGTGGGGTTCGTCGCGTCGTCCTCGTGGACGAGGGTGACCGTGCCGCCCCAGACCCCGCCGTTGTCGTTGATGTTCTCGGTTGCCATGATCGTGCCGTTCCGGATATCCGGGCCGTACAATCCGAGGCCGCCCGTGTAGGACAGGATGGTCCCGAACTTGATCGGGAGCGCTGTCGGGTGGGGTCGAACCTCCGAGCGTGTCTGGACCCCCGGCACCGGCGATGGGGCTCCGGACCAGCTGCCTTCCGCGATGAACTGCTTCTGGAAGATCGTCCCCGCCGCGTTCACGCCCCAGACCTCGTAGTCCGAGCCGACCTCTCCGAACTGGTCGAAGTTCACGGCCCCGGAGGCACCGACGTAGTCGACATCGCGGCCCGCGGAGAGCTCCGTGATCGCCTTGGCCCACTCCCTCGGCCGAATCGCGGTCCCGGGTGGGTTCGACACGTCCCGCATCGCCTGCTTGAACGCGGTCGAGGTCGTGTCCGTCGTGTTCGCCTTCGCCATCGCGAGGGCCATCACGAAGATGCCGTCATACGCCTGGGAGGCGAACAGCCCCACCGTCGCGTCGCCGAACCGGGTCGTGTAGTTCTCGTTGAATATCGTCGCGGACGCCAGGATGGTCGGGTCCTGCGAGGTCGTCGGGGCGGTCCCCACGATCTGGGAGACGTTCACGCCCGCCGTCTTCAGCTGGTCGATGAACCCCTGGTCCCGGAGACCCTCCGAGAAGAACCAGTCTGCGGTCCATTGCCCTCGGTTCGCCCACACGGTCGGCAGGTACTTGATCGCGTCACCGGGATACCCGACGTGATACACCGCCTCCGGGACGGTCGTCGCCGGGGGCGACAGGAGCCCCCCGAAGACCGCCGCCAGAAGGATGACGATCACGATCACGACCACGATCAGGCCGATCCACATCCCTTTCCCTCGCGAAGGCGCCGGGGTTGGCGGCGCCTCCGGTGCACTCTGTTGTTCCATCGTGCGCACCCTACGGGCGAATCCCGAGGGGTCTCTATAATCTTTCCGGAAGGGCCTTCGAACCCTGCAGCCCACCGGGAAGGGGATTTTCTTCTGGAAAGTATTATAAATCCCCACAAATCTTCCCGCGAGAGAGGTCGTCGGATGCCATTCTGCTCTTCATGTGGGAGCCAGGTCGCCGAGGGTATCGCATTCTGCCCATCCTGCGGCGCTCCGATCCAGAACGTCGCGCAGGCTCCCCCGCAGGCGCCTCCCGCGGCCCCCGCCTACCCCGCGCAACCCGGGTACGCCCCGCCCGCGCAGTATCCCCCGGGATACGCGGCGCCTCCCGGACAATACCCGCCCGGATACGCGCCTCCGCCGGGCCAGTATCCGCCCGGGTATGGGCCGGCGTACGGTCCGATGCCGGGAGAGAAGAGCCCCGCGGTGGCCTTGATCCTCTCGTTGCTTCTCAACGGGCTCGGCCAGTTCTACAACGGTGAGGCCTCGAAAGGGGTGATCTTCCTCATCGTTCACATCCTCTTGATCGTCCTGACGTTCCTCACCCTGTTCACGTGCATCATCCTGATCCCCTTCTGGATCTACGGCATGTACGACGCGTACACCCGCGCGGACGTGTACAACCGCACCCTGCGCGCGACGGGACGCCCGCCCTGGTAGCCGGGAAAGCCTTTATCGCGCCCCGCGCTTGCGGAGCCGGGACCCCTCGATGACGACCTCGGAGATCTCTGGCTTCTACAAGAAGAACCCGGAGGAGCGGTGGAAGGTCCTGCGGGAGTTCGGGAACCTCACCGAGGAGGAGGTCCGCACGATCGGGAACACCGGGGCCCTGAAGTTCGACCAGGTCGACCGGATGATCGAGAACGTCGTCGGGACCATGCCGATTCCCCTCGGCGTGGCGGTGAACTTCCGGGTGAACGGGAGGGACTACCTCGTGCCGATGGCGATCGAGGAACCCAGCGTTGTCGCCGCGGCGAGCAACTCCGCGAAGATGGCCCGGGAGAAGGGGGGCTTCCACGCCTCCACCTCGGGCCCCGTGATGATCGGGCAAGTCCAGCTCGTCCACGTGCCGGACCCCCACTCCGCCCGCCTCGCGATCCTCCACGCGAAGGAGGAGATCCTCCGGCGGTCGAACGAGAAGGACCCGATCCTCGTCAAGCTCGGCGGGGGCGCGAAGGACGTCGAGGTCCGCGTCGTCCCCACGACCCGGGGGCCGATGGTGATCACGCACCTGATCGTCGACACGAGGGACGCGATGGGCGCGAACGCGGTGAACACGATGGCGGAGGCCGTCGCACCGTACCTCGAGGAGATCACGGGCGGGCGCGTGTACCTCCGGATCATCTCGAACCTCGCGGTGAAGCGCCTTGCCAGGGCGAGGGCCGTGTATTCCGCGGAGGCGATCGGCGGGCCCGAGGTCGTCGAAGGGATCCTCGAGGCGTTCGCGTTCGCGGACGCGGACCCGTTCCGGTGCGCGACGCACAACAAGGGGATCATGAACGGGATCGATGCGGTCGTGATCGCGACGGGGAACGACTTCCGTGCGGTGGAGGCGGGGGCCCACGCGTACGCGGCGTGGAAGAGCGGCGGGTACCACTCCCTGACGACGTGGGAGCGGAACTCGGCCGGCGACCTCGTCGGGACGATCGAGCTCCCGCTGGCGGTCGGACTCGTTGGCGGGGCGACCGCCGTCCATCCGACCGCGAAGGCCTGCGTGAAGCTCCTCGGGGTGAAGACGGCCCAGGAACTCGCGGAGATCATCGCATCCGTTGGGCTCGCGCAGAACTTCGCCGCGCTTCGGGCCCTCGCGACGGAAGGGATCCAGCGCGGACACATGGGGCTCCACGCCCGGAACATCGCCGCGACCGTGGGCGCCGTCGGGCAGGAGATCGACCGGGTCGCGGAGGCCCTCGTCAAGGAGGGGAAGGTGCGGATGGACCGCGCGAAGGAGATCCTGGACGAGCTCCGGCGGTCAAAAGGTGGCCGCTGAATAAGTATAGCTGATTGCTATCTTGACTATACTTTTTCGCCAGAGTCCTTGGTTCATAGTTGGACGCATCAAAAGAATCGCAAGATACGTGTTCAGGTTAACAATTTAAGTAGATACATTAAGAGGCCGTCCGATAAACATCCAGGCGATTCGATAAAAATAACTCCCGTCCGATCGACAGCGGTCGTGGGCGGACGTCCGACTTTCGTCCGACACCTTTTTAACACACACGCCGATACGCGGGGCGGGATGGGACAAGAGACGCGAGTCGCCGTCTACACTCGGGTGTCGACGGAGGACCAGGCGAAAGAGGGGTTCTCCCTCGACGCGCAACGGGAGCGGCTCGAGGCGTACTGCAAGGCCCGCGGCTGGGCCGTCGCGCAGGGGTACGTCGACGACGGGCACAGCGGGCGGGACACGAAGCGGCCCGCGTACACCAGGATGATGACGGAGCGGGACGCCTGGGACACCCTCCTCGTCATCAAGATGGACCGGATCCACCGCAACTCGCGAAACTTCATGGAGATGATGGAGGACCTCCAGGAGTGGGGGAAGAACTTCGTCAGCGCGACGGAGTCCTTCGACACCTCCACGGCGATGGGGCGGTTCGTGATGGACATCATCCAGAGGATCGCCCAGCTCGAGTCCGAGCAGATCGGGGAGCGAGTGTACATGGGGATGAGCCAGAAGGCCCGCACGGGCCCCGGGCTCCTCGGGTTCACCGCCCCGTTCGGGTACGAGATCCAGGAGGGCGAGCTCCGCGTGTCCGCGGAGGAGGCG
>JAIBJG010000111.1 GCA_020029475.1 Methanobacteriota archaeon
ACTCCCCAGAATTCCGTGCCAGGTCCGATCCGGCGGGAGGGGATCTGGCCGAGCCAGATGCGGGTCCTCCGCGGTTGCACCTTCGCGCGGCGGAGGTCTTCAAGAGGCGGCGCGACGCTGAGCGGGGTCCGGATGTGGACGACGACCTCCTCGTACTCGAGACCGGAGGCCCCGGAATTCCTCGCGACGAGCGGGCCGAGGGAGTAGACTCCCTTCACCCGAGGGGAAAGCGTGTACTCGAGGGTGACCTCCTCCCCCGCATCGAGGGCGAGGGCGACGTGGGGTCGGCCCGTCCGCACGTCGAGTTCTCGCGGGATCTCGTCGTACAGCTCCAGGAGGTCGAGGCGGGGGCCGCGGTTCGCGACCCGCAGGGTCACTCCGATCTCTTGACCGACACCCACGCGGTCCCTTGAGACCTGCCGCACGACATCGAGCACGGGGGCGGGGACCGGGCGCATCCCCGCGACGGCGAGGAAGACGATCGGCGGGAGCGCGAAAAGGACGAATCGCCAGTCCAAGAGGAGCACGGCGAGGACGACGAACAGACCCGATGCTCCCGCGAGCCATGGTGCAAGGGCGGTCCGCATTCAATCGACCTTCGGGACCGGCACGGACGCGAGGACCTCCTGGACGATCGTGCTCGTCCGCACGCCCTTGATCCACGGGTCCGGCTTCAGGATCAGACGGTGCGCGAGCCCTTCCACCGCGACCTCCTTCACGTCGTCCGGGACGACGAAGTCCCGCCCCCGGAGGGGGGCCCGGGCCCGTGCGAGCTTCATGATGCCGAGGGAGCCCCTCGGGCTCGCGCCGACCTCGACCTGCGGATGCGTGCGGGTCCTGGAGACGATCTCCACGATGTACGCCTCCAGGGCCTCGTCCACGTGGACGTCCTCGATCGCCCGCTGCATCCCCACGACCTGCTCCGGGGATCCCACGCGGCCGACCTTCACCTCGTCCTCCTTGCGGCGGATCCGGCGGGAGAGGATCTCACGTTCCTCTTGGCGGGTGGGATACCCGATCGCGATTCGCATCAGGAAGCGATCGATCTGCGCCTCGGGGAGCGGGTACGTGCCCTCGTACTCGATCGGGTTCTGGGTCGCGATCACGACGAAGGGGCGCTCGAGCAGATGGGTCTCCCCCTCCAGGGTCGTCTGGCGCTCCTGCATCGCTTCCAGGAGGGCCGCCTGGGTCTTCGGCGGGGCGCGGTTGATCTCGTCCGCGAGGAGGACGTTCGTGAACACGGGCCCCCGGCGCAGGATGAACTCGCTCGTCTTCCGGTCGAACACGTAAGTGCCGGTGATGTCCGCAGGGAGCAGGTCCGGGGTGAACTGGACCCGCTTGAAGTCGCATCCGAGGGCGGCCGCGAACGACTTCGCCATCAGGGTTTTCGCGAGGCCGGGGTAATCCTCGATCAGGACGTGGCCATCGCACAGGATGGCGAGGAGGACCTTTTCGAGGACGGGCCGCTTCCCGACGATCGCCTTCTCCACCTCGTCGAGGATCGCGTTCGACCGGGCCGCGGTGTCGGTGAGGTTCACCGCCACGCCTCCATCTTCGCGAGCATCCGGTCCGTCTCCCCGACGAAGCCGCGCCGGTTCGGCAGGTACGGCAAGAGCTCGGGCCAGTAACGATGGTTCCGCTCGCTCTCGAGGAGGAACACGACGAGGTCCCGGTCCCCGACAAGCTCCATCAGGCGGACGGGGTCGGACCGCAGGCGCTCGATGTCCTCCCGGGGGAGCCCGCGGGACACCCGGACCTTCTCCAGGAACGCGTCCTTCATCCGGGCCGCGACGACGACCTGGCTGTATTTCAGCCCCGCGTTCGCCCGATCCAAGCTCTTCGCCAGGGTGCGCAAGTCCCCTGCCGCGCGCCGCTCCACCCGTCGCGGGGGCTCGAGGGGGCGCGGGTCCCGCGCGCGGGCGCCGACGAAGCGGACGAGCATGAACGCCGCACCGGAGAGGATTGCAATCCCGAGGAGCCACCGGACGGCCGCGCTGTACTGCGCGTAGAACACGGCCGCGCCGATGATCAGCATCCCGAACCCGATGCCGAACGCAACCTGCGTGCCGAACGTCGCGGCAACGACGCGGTCCCTCATCCGTGACTCATGACCGTAGAGGCTCTCGTCCCCCGGCCGGGGTCCCCTCCGGATCTCCTTCTTCCACGACGGTCGCCGCGTGACGGGCTCGACGGGTCCGCCCCAGGCCATCTCAGCCCTCCAGTTCCCGCCGGATCGCGTTGAGGCACTCCACGGCGCGGTCCCGCTGCGAGGGGCCGATCTCGTGCGTGCTGTACCGTGCCTCCTCGAAGAGATTCGTGAGGTCGTCCACGCTCCCCTGGGACAGGCCGAGCTCCGCGAGGGCTAGCCCCTCGATCTCCCGCGGCGTGAGGGCTTCCTGGCGAGCGACCCCGCGAGCGGCGATCAGGGAGCACATCCGCTGGTAGCACGCCATCACCGCGGTGCGGAAATCCGTCCCCGCCTCGAGGTCGAGCAACGTGCGGCGGACCGCGCTCGCGGCCTCGAGACGCCTCCGCTCACGGCTCGGCTCCCCTCCCTGGACCACGTCGATGAGGGCGGGGAAGATCCGGGAGGACAGGGCGAAGACGTACACGGCGAGCACGATTATCGCGAAGATCACGACCGCGATCGGGAACGCGGTGCTCACGGGGATCGGGCCCGATGTCGAGGTGCCATCGGAACCGTCGGGGGACCCGAGGGTCCCGGCGGGGAGGGCGATGGCCTGGAACCACGCGACGACGAGTGGCCAAAAGATCACGAGCCCACCGACGATGCCGATCCCGAACCCGTACCCCAGGAGCTCCCACACGGAGACCGTCTTCTGCTTCGTCAATCGAGCGTAGATCGCGGCGATAATGCCGAGGATGAAGATCGTCGCGATCAGCACCCGCCATACGAGCAGGAACTCCTCGCCGGAGGGCCCGAACGTCGGGGCCCCCTGGTCGCCGACGGGCGTCGGGAACGCGGGGGGCAGGGCTTCCTCCCCACGGTCCAGGTTCGCGATCGCGAACCCCAGGGAGGCAAGGAGGAGGACGGAGACGAACAGGAGAACCGGCGGAAGCCATACGGTCCTCCCCCGAACCGCGAATTCCATCCCCCGAATGAAGGCGGGGAAGCTAGTTAAGGGCTTTCCCCGGAGGACGGCTCACAGGGCATCCAAGGAGGCGAAGACCTTCGCGCGGCGCTCGTCGCCGCGGATCTTGAAGAACAGCGCGATGCCGATGAACCAGAGCGCGACCGCCGCGAGCCCGAAGCCCGCGAGGAAGATCGGCGGGAGCGAATGCGTGTAGGTTCCCATCGCCACGGGCTGGGAACCGGAGGTCAGTGCCCCGGGCGCCGCGAGGAGTCCGGACGTGAACCCGCTCGCGAGGGCGAGGACCCCCGCCGCCCCGAGAAAGATCGAGAGGCACAGGGAGACCACGATCGTGACCCGCTCCGGGTGGAGGATCTTCTTCCCGCGGCCCGTGAGCTCGTAGTAGATCCACTTCCGGCCCTCGTCGACCCGCTTCACGAGATCGGCGACTTGGAGCTTCTCGAGGTGCTCGAGGAGGGTGGGCTTCGAGAGCTGGAGGGCGTTCGCGAGGTCCGTCACCGTCATCCGCCGCTCGTCGAGCCGCTTCAGGACCTCCACCCGGACCTCGGAGGCCAACGCACGGAAGCTCGCCTGGTCCAAGGTGACCCTGGGACCCTCCAGTGGCGGCGGGGCTCCAATCATTACGAAGCCATGGCGTATCTGGATATATAAGGGGTCATGGGCGATTAGCTCCCGCCCTAACCTCGGGGTCCGCGCGGGCTACTGCGGGACCTTCTTCCAGTCCTCGAGGAACCGCTTCAGCCCGACGTCCGTGAGGCTGTGCTGGGTCATCTTCTTCAGGACGTCGAACGGCAGGGTGACGATGTCCGCCCCGAGCTTCGCGGCCTCGATCACGTGGAGGGGGTGTCGGATCGACGCGACGAGGACCTCGCAGTCCCAGTCGTAGTTCCGGAAGATCTCCACGATCTCCCGGATCACCTGCATCCCGTCCTGTCCCTGGTCGTCGAGGCGGCCGATGAACGGGCTCACGTACTTGGCGCCCGCTTTCGCCGCGAGGACCGCCTGGGTCGCGGAGAAGATCAGGGTCGTGTTGATCCGGACGCCTTCCCTGGAAAGAGTCTTGATCGCCTTCAGACCCTCCGTCGTCATCTGGATCTTCACGACGACGTTCTTGTGGAGTTTCGCGAGCTGGCGGCCCTGCTTGATCATCT
>JAIBJG010000112.1 GCA_020029475.1 Methanobacteriota archaeon
CGCGAACGGCTCGTACTCCGTCATCCAGTAGTGCTCCATCGCGGAGCCCTTCGGGCCGTACTGGGGGCCGAACGGGTTCGCGAGGTCGCAGAGCCGGTGGAGGGTCTCGTGGAACACGGTGTCGTACGCCTCCTGGATCCCGTGATCGGAGGGATCGCGCCCCTCCCACCAGTGGTCCAGGAGCGCGGTCGCGGCCTCCGTGCCCACCGCGGTGATGTCGAGGCAATAGTCCGCGTGCGCGTTCGCCCGCTGGTTCTCCAGGAGGCCCCACGCGATCCGCGGGCCGAGGAGCGCGTGCATGCGGAGGCTCTCCGCGCTCCGGCTCGTCCCGAAGACGATGATCGGGGGCACGACGTCCCGCGCCCGTACGACCCTCGGCCGGAACGCGGCGTCGTGGGTCTGCAGGATCCGGAGGTACCGCTCGGAGGCCGCGCGGCCGAGGGGGCTCGCGAACCGCTCCGGGTCCGTCTCCGGGATCGGGAAGTCCCGGAGGTGGCGGGTCGCGAGGGGCTCCGCCCGGGCGTACGTGGCCGCCATCACCTCCCGCACGAGGCGGACGACCTCTGCGGGAAGACGGGCTCGGGACTTTGGCGGGAGCTCTTTCGAGATCGCGCGGAGGCGGAGGGCGACGGGCGGGGCCCGGAGCTTCTCGTTCAGCTCCGCGACGCCCGCCTTCGAGTACCACCGCGGATGGATCGGGGCCGCGATGTGGCGATCCCCATCCCGGTAATACGCGTGCCGTCGGGACCTCCCCGCCATGGAGCCCCCGCATCGGAGACCGGGCTATCACCGTTTCGCCTCGGCAGGGAACCTCTACTGCCCCGATGGTTCCCGGAAGAATTCTATTGGTCGTGATAATGAACAATAGCCTTTTTCCCCTCCGCCGCACTCCCCTCGATGACCGTTGCGATGGCATCCCTGTTCGCACCCGTGCCGCCCGCCGAGGTCGAGAACAAGTACGTCCGCGCGGCGCTCGCCCGCCTGAGGGAGGCGCCCGACGACCCCGACGCCCTCTTCGTCCTCGGGGTGTGGGCCCTGAGCCGGGGGAAGGCGGACAAGGCCCTGGCGTACCTGAACGCGATCACGCCGAAGGCGCCCACGTACCCGGGGATCTGGCGGCTGAAGGCCCGCGCGTTCGAGGCCCTCGGGGACCCGGAGAACGCGGAGCGGTGCCGGCAGCGCGGGGCGGACCGATTCTCGTAGAATCTAGACTGCCTGTCCGCATCACGGAAAGGACAACGAACGCGCGGAAACGAACGTGGCCCGACCTGCGTCGTCACTCTAACTCTTTTAAGACCAAGCGTCGAGGGCCTCCAGACGTAGCGCCGCAACCTCCGTGTCGCTCTTGTCAGCCCATGCTCCAGAGCTGGCGCGAATCGAGCCAGACCGTCGAAAGTGGTGCCTTACGACGTCGCTGAACGAGTCCCGCGCGTCAATCTTTAGAGCCGAGAGGATTTCGTACGCTTCCTCGTCTAGCCTGACGGTCTCCATGTAGCTTCGGTATTCGCCTTGGACCTACTAACGATTTCGCGTCGGGAACCCTGCCTGCTGCCTGCTCCGCCGGAGCCTTAACATACACGATACGGATGGCGGGGCCCATGACGACCGTCCTCCTCCAGACGACGATGGGCGACGTGAAAATTGAGCTGTTCGAGAAGACGATGCCGATCACCGCGGGGAACTTCCGAAAGCTCGTCGAGAAGAAGTTCTATGACGGGACGATCTTCCATCGGGTGATCGTGGACTTCATGATCCAGGGCGGGGACCCCGAGGGCACGGGGATGGGGGGCCCCGGGTACACGATCAAGGACGAGCTCCCGGCGGACAACCGGAACGCGCGGGGGACGATCTCGATGGCGAACTCCGGCCCGAACTCGGGCGGGAGCCAGTTCTTCATCAACACCGTGGACAACCGCGGGCTCGACCGGAAGCATCCCGTGTTCGGGAAGGTCGTGGCGGGGATGGACGTCGTCGATGCGATCTCGAAGGTCGCCACGGACTCGGACGACCGGCCTCGCAAGACCGTCACGATCAAGAAAGCGAGCCTCGTCGCGTGAGGCGGGGAGTCCCTACGCGGGGCCGGCGGCCCGCATCACGAGGTGGCTGTCCCCGAACTCGTGCCACAGGTAGCACTTCCGAATCGCCTCCGCGTAGGCGTCCCGGACGCCCGCCATCCCGAGGAACGCGCCAAGGAGGGCGAGGTGGCTCGTGACGGGGTCGTGGAATCCGGTGAGCAGGCCGTCCACGGCGTGGACGCCGCGGTCCGGGTTCACCTGGAGGCGGCTGAATCCCGCTCGCGGGACCACGCCGTCGGGGGTCCATGCTGACTCCAGCGCGCGCACGACCGTTGTGCCCACGGCGATCACGCGGCCTCCCGCCAAGTGGGTCCGGTTCACCGCGCCCGCGGTCTCCTTGGACACGGAGAACGGCTCGGGGTACATCGCCTCCCCCTCCACGGTCTCGCCCTCGATCTCCAGGCTCGAGACCCCGGTGTGGAGCACGATCGGCGCGAACCGGATCCCCGATCCCTCGAGGAGCTCCTTCATCCGCGGGGTGACCGGCCGCGCGGCGGAGGGCATCTCCGCGCTCCCGGGGATGCGGGAGAACATCGTCTCATACACGTCCATGGGCCACGCGTCCGTGTACCCGTAGTGGATCGGCCCGCCGACCTCCGCCATGATCGAATCGAAGGGCCGGTCCGCGAGTGCGAACCAGAGGCGGGGGAGGCCGGGGTACTCGGAGAGGAGGCGGATCGTCGAGGGCCCGACCTGCAGCTCGTCCCCCGGACGGACGGGCATCGGCCCGGGCTTCCCCGGGCTCCACCGGGGCTCCGCGAGCCAGAGGTCGGAGCGGAACCGCGTGCACAGGTTCAGGAGGATCTCGCCGAGACGGCCCTCCGCGGGCAGGCTCGCGGGAAGCGCCGCACTCTCGTTCACGACGAGGAGGTCCCCGGGTTGAAGAAACTCCGGGAGGTCCTCGAACCGCGCGTGACGGTGGCCGTCGGGGAGGGTCACGAGGAGACGGACGTCGTCTCGCCCGCGACCCCGCTTCTCCGGAGGGGCCCGCGCGAAGAGACCCTCGGGCCGGTCGAAGAGGAGCTCCGCCCGCCTCACGCGGGCACCTCCCACACCGCAGCCTGCGCCTGGTACCGACCTCCGGTCACAGAGATCGATGGTTGGGAGAGAAGCCATGCCCAGAACGGGAGCGTCACTTGGGGCAGCGGGCGGTCCGAGATGTCCTGCCTCGGGAACGCGTCCTGGTGCATCTTCGTCCGCATGTCCCCGGGGTCCACGCTGACGACGCCCACGCCCTTCTCCTTCAGTTCCGCCGCGAGGGTCTTCGTGATCAGGTCCAGGGCCGCCTTGCTCGCTCCATAGACGCCCCACCCCGGATACCCGCCGACCGCGGCGTCGCTCGTGATGTTCACGATGAGGCCCCGGGATCGGATCAGAAGAGGCAAGGCGTCATGGACAAGGGCGAGAGGGGCGAGCGTGTTCACGTCGAACACATGGAGGAGGTCCTCCCGCTTTGCATTGACCAGGGAGGGCAACGGGGTTTCGCCGAGGTCCGAGGCGTTGTTCACGAGGAGATCGAGGCGTCCCCATTCCTCGAGTGCTCGGAGGAGGCGGGTGCGATGGCCCGAGTCGCTCACATCGCCCGGGATCGAGACGAGTGTCGAGCCGTTCGCGCGGATCTCGTCCACCGCATTCGCGAGTTCCACCTTTCCTCGCGCCGTGACGACAATCCCGTAGCCCTGCCCTGCCAAGAACGTCGCAAGAACCTTCCCGAGTCCTCGGCTCGCTCCTGTAATCAACGCAACCTTCTCGGGGTGTGGGTGTGAGTGGCGGGCGGTTCCCGCTTTCGGCGATGGCATTGAAGGGCTTCATGGCCCCGCTGAATACATATACTCTATCGTTTACAAATTTGACAAACCGCGAGGCTCTCCGACCGAGTTCACTCCATGGGAATCGACTTCTCGGGAGCCTGGTACCCCTTCGGCGGCTCCCAGAGCTCGATCCGGTTCCCCTCCGGGTCCGTCACCCAACCGAAGCGCCCGTACGGGAAGTCCTCGACCTTCGGGTCGACCTCCACTCCCTCCCGTCGCAGCGCTGCGAGCACCGCATCGAGGTCCTTCACGCGATAGTTCACCATGAACGACGCCCCAGGCTTCCCGAAGTACGTCGTCTTGGCGGGGAACAGGCCCCAGATCGTGTGGCCCTTCCGCCGGGCCTCCT
>JAIBJG010000113.1 GCA_020029475.1 Methanobacteriota archaeon
CACCGGCTCTGCGACCTCGCGAACCCGTTCGGCCCCCAGTACGGCCCGAAGGGCTCCGCGATGGAGCACTACTGGATGACGGAGTACGAGCCGTTCGCGAGCCACGTCGAGCGCGTCCTCATCGAGCATCTGTCGGAGGGGCGCGAGCGCGGGCTCCTGAAGCGGCGGCTCGGGAAGGCGTGAAGGGCTACTCCCGACCGAGAGCGAGCGCCACGGCCTCGTCGAGGCTCATCTTCTGGCCGTTCGCCCACGCCTTATTGAACGCCTTCCTGTCCATCGCCTCCCGGATCGCGGCGAGTCCCTTCTCGTACTCCGGGGCCTCGTCGGGGTCCATCGCCAGTCCGGACGCGTCGAACTGCACCTTCGCCGCTCCGAAGAGCGTCGCGGCCCGCTCGAGCTCCCCCTTCGCGAGGGCGACCCGCCCGAGCCAGGCCAGGTCGTAGGGAAGGAGGTACTTGTCGCCGCGCTCGTGCGCCATCCTCAAGCTCTCCCGGAGGAGCGGCAGGGCGTCGCGGAGGTTGCCCTCCATGACCTCTAGGGCGCCAAGGTTCTCCAGCTCGACGGACACCGACTTGGGTCTCTCGAGCTCTCGGTTCAGTTCAAGGGTTTGACGATAGAATCCCTTCGCCTTCGTGAGGTCCCCCTCAATTCGCGCCGCGGCGGCGAGCATGTGGAGGGGCCCGATGGCGTCCTCCTTGCCGCCACGGCTCCGCGCGACCGCGAGTCCCTCCTCGCTCCACTTGCGCACGTCTGCCGTGTCACCCCGCCGGAGAGCGATGCGGGCGAGCCCGCCGGTCGCACCGACGATCATTCCAACGTCGTCGATCTTTCGGGAGATCGCGAGACACTCCTTGAACGACCGCTCCGCGTCCGCCTCGTCCAGCTGCCGGAAGGCGATCGTCCCCGCTCCGTGGAGCGCCCGCGCCCGCGTGGCCGTCCCCGCCTCCGCGCCGGGTGCGGCGAGCGCCTTCCCCAACCAAGCGCGTCCCTCGGCCGGGCGCCCCCGCTCCTGGTGGAACATCCAGAGGTCCGCGGCGAGCCGAAGGGCGTCCTCGGCCCTGCCCTGTTCAAGAAAGCGGGAGAAGGTCCTCCTGAACCCTTCGTGGTCCCGCTCGAGCCGGTCCATCCACGCCGCGCTGTCCGGTCCCTTCAGATGCGGCTCCGCCTCGGCAGCGAGCGCGAGCAGGCGGGCAGCCTCACCCTCCACCCCCGGTTTCTTGGACACTCCGTCCCCCTCGGCGGAATCGGGAAGTCCCTACTTCAACGTATGCGGGCGACTCCAGATTCCCTGCGACCGGGAATTGGAAACCCCTAAGGCCGGGGAGGAGAGCAGGATCTTCCAGGGGTGGGTCGAGGACCGGCCCGTGGAGTCCCGCGACGCGGCTCAGGTGAGGTGGGAGAACGCCTGGAGCCTCGCGAACAACGCCCGCGCGATCGCGCAGATGGAGCGGCAACGGGTCGCGGACACGGGAGGGGAAGCGGCGAAGTTGAACGACCGATTGGTCTCTCACATGAAGCCGGATGCCCGGGAGCAATTCGAGGAAGTTCGAGTGCTCCTCGCGAAGCTGCCCGAGGAACTCACCTCAGCCGCCTATCGAAAGCTCCTGATCGATTACTTGACCAAGTTTCTGGAGATTACGGCAGCGTAGGCGCTGGCACCGGACAGGGTCGCGACCTACCTCGACGCCTGCCATCGAGTCTTCCTTTCGGAGATTGCATGCAGCAGCCATCGAAAGGCTCCGACGAAGAGGATGCTCAGCAGGAACGCGAGGTAGACGTACGGGGCGGACGAGCTCCAATTGACGTCTCTGGAGAAACGCGCGATTGCTACGAGTTGAAGAGCGGCAAAGACCACGTAGCCTCCTTCGAGCGGACGGATTCGAGAGAAGTCGTTCTCACGGGTCGCGTGGACGGCTGCGAAGCCGATCCCGACGAGCCACGCTCCGATCGCTCGTCCCGTCAGGGCGGTAAGGTTCCACGGCCACGCCGCCCCGATAACCAGGGGAGCGGCGAGGAGGCCCACGCCGAAGGCGACCATGCCCGCTCCCTGGCCGAAGACGACCATCCGCATCCACTTCGGAGGGGAGGGGCCGTGGGGCGGGTCTCGTCCCGGAACACGGATCTGATGCAACCCGATGAGGAGCATCGCGACGGGCACACCCGCGTAGATTGCGAGCCAGAACCACGCCGCCCCCTGCGCGCTCGGGATCGAGCTCGAGAAATGGAACTTGTCGAAGTGGACGAGGGTGACGACGAGGGTGAGCGTCGTGAAGAGCCAGATCGACGGGACCGCGACTCGGGCCCCCGCCCAGCTGGACTGGCGGGCGGCGATCACCTCGACGGGGACCGCGGCCCAGTACGCGGCCCCGAGGAACGCCGCGGTGATCGGCGGGTTGATCGTCCACGCGAAGTAGGTCGCGGTCTGCTCTGAGAACAGGGTGAGCTGGAGTCCCGCCAAGAACACGAGGAGGCTCGCGGCGTAGAGAAGCCACATCATCCACGTCGTGAGCGGACGGATGCCCGTGGCGGGAACTGGAACCGACGTGGGGACCCCGGAGGCGGGAAGGCCTTGGGTCTTAAGAAGGATTGAGGGTGCTGGCTCTCGCCCGAAGCATTATCACCCCTCGTGGTCTCCCGCCGCCGGGACGATGACCTCGGATCCGTTCGCGGACTTCAAGGCGAAGCAGCGGGAGGGCTGGAAGCTCTTCGCGCCGATCGCGACGATGACGACGCCTCCCGCGGCGAAGCTCGTGCGCTTCGCAGAGGTGCGCCCCGGCCAGAGGACCCTCGACGTCGGGTGTGGCACGGGCGTCGTGTCGATCACGGCGCGGCGCGCCGGGGCGGTCGTCACGGGACTCGACCTCACGCCGGAGCTTCTGGCGGTCGCGAGGGAGAACGCGAAGATTGCGGGGGTCGACGACATCGTGTGGAAGGAGGGAGACGCGGAGGCCCTGCCGTTCCGGGACAGCGAGTTCGACGTCGTCCTGAGCCAGTTCGCGCACATCTTCGCGCCCCGACCGGACGTCGCCGTGAAGGAGATGCTCCGGGTCCTGAAGCCCGGGGGCCGGATCGCGTTCAACACGTGGCCCCCGGAACTCATGATCGGGAGGACGTTCGCGCTCGTGGGCCGGTACCTGCCCGCCCCGGACCCCAAGCCCGCGCCACCCCACCTTTGGGGGGACGCGAACGTCGTCGCCGAGAGGCTCGGTCCCGCGGTGCGGGACCTCACGTTCGATCGGGGCACGATGCTGTTCCCCGCCCTGAGCCCGCAGCACTACCGGAACATGATGGAGCAGAGCGGCGGGCAGATGGTCCGCCTCGTCCAGGCCCTGAGGGGCGACCCCGCGCGGCTCGCGGAGTTCCGCCGCGAGTACGAGGCGCTCGTCACTCAGTATTTCGACGGCAACGTCGTCCACCAGGACTTCCTGATGACGCGGGCGATCAAGGTCTGAGACCGGGGGACCGTGGTCGGTCGCGGCGCGGAGAATGGAAACCCCTAAGACGGAGGATCGGATGGGAAGCGCGTGGGCGCGAAGAGCGCGAAGTCCCGCGGCCCGCGAGAGCACGCGGGGGATGGAGAGACGAACGCTCTGGCGACCGAGGCGTTCCGGGTCGCCGCGATGCGGATGCGGGAGGCCGGCTTCGACGTGGGTGGGCGCATCGAGGTCCTCGTGGACCCGGACCTTGAGGCCGGGGGCTACTCGATCCGTGGAGAGGGCGACCGCTTCCGGATCGTCGCGTCCGGAAGGGCGGTGCGGTCGGGGAGACTCGACGGGCTGCTCCTCCACGAGATGTCCCACATCTACCGGATGCGGACGAACCATCCCTCACACGACTCGCGGATCATCGAAGACGCGATGAAGCGCGCGACGGACGGGGTCGTGATGAAGGACTACCAGCGGAAGATCCTCCATGACCTCGTGAACAACGTCGAGGACCTGTACGCGGACGACATCGCGTTCCCGATCGTTCGGAAGAGCGGGCTCCTTACCGCGGGCCAGATGAGCCAGGTGTTCCAGGAATGGGTGGAGGACCGCCCCGCAGAGTCGCGGGACGCGGTGAGGGTGCGGTGGGAGAACGCGTGGAGCCTGGCGAACAACGCCCGCGCGATTGCGGAGATGGTGAGGCAGGGCGTCGAGGACACCAGTGGGATTGCGGCGATGGCCAATCGCCGTTTGATGTCGCATCTGGACCCTACCGTCCCGGTGCAATTC
>JAIBJG010000114.1 GCA_020029475.1 Methanobacteriota archaeon
GCACGACACCTCGACGTTCCGGTTCCGCGCGGACATCGAGGGGGCGCCGGGGCAGTTCGTGATGGTGTGGATCCCGGGGCACGACGAGGTCCCGATGGCCCTCTCGTACCTCGGGGACGTGAAGGGGATCACGGTCCGCGCGTACGGGGACGCGACGAAGGCCCTGCTAAAGATGAAACGCGGAGACCTCATCGGCGTGCGGGGGCCATACGGGAACACGTTCCGGCTCGAGGGGCTCAAGGTGCTCTGCGTGGCGGGCGGGGTGGGGATCGCATCCCTGATCGCCGCGATCGAGGGCTTCTCGGACCGCGGGGCGAAGGTCGCGACGGTCCTCGCCGCGAAGACGGCCGAGGAACTGATCTTCGAGGAGCGGTGCGAGAAATCCGGGGAGGTGCACGTCGCCACGGACGACGGGACCCGCGGGTTCAAGGGGCTCGCCCCCGCCCTCGCGCGGAAGCTGATGGGCCAGCACACGTTCGACATGATCGCGACGTGCGGCCCCGAACTGATGATGAAGGCCGTCCTGGACATCTGCCTCTCCCGCCGGATCCCGTGCCAGGCCTCCACGGAACGGTACATGAAGTGCGGGATCGGCATCTGCGACGCATGCGTCCTCGACGACGTCCTCGTGTGCAAAGATGGGCCCGTGTTCTCAGGCGAGGAGCTCGCGAAGTCCCATGACTTCGGGAAGTTCCGCCGGGACGAGAGCGGGCGCCGGGTGGCTTTGTAGGATCGGCACTTTCACCGACCTCGCCTCCGTGTTTATCTTCATACTCGGGGTTGGTAGGGCGATGACAACGGCGCGGTCTCCACGTGGAGGGGCGTTGCCATGCAGGCGGAAACGGATGGTTCCCGGCTTCCTTGTTCCCTGCTATCCGAGCCCGAGGAATCTCTCTGGCAGAATCCGCCTCGACGAGTTCGTCTATGGGGCCGCGGGCGGGCCTCGACGGTCGGGAGGTTTGTTTCTCGTTCGGCCCGGGATGTATTTCCTTGGGAAGTGGGTATTTTTCGTGGCGAAGAGAACTCATCTGAAGCAACTGACCTCATACCTCCGGTCCGTGCACGTCGAACACGAGATTCTTGAGGTCTCGATCGAGCCACCCACCCGCGTCACAAACCTTGCACCACAATCCGCTTAACCTCCGATGAGCGTCCCCGCAGGCATGCCCGACGCGGACGTCGACGCGCTCGCCTCCGAGATCTTCCAGTGGTACTGCGAACACGACCCGGTCTTCGCGACCGGGATGGGCCTGCACGACTACGACACCCTCATGCCGGACGGGGGGCGAGACGCCAAGCTAGCCGAGATCGCGGCGGGCAGGAAATTCAAGGCGGCCGGGGACGCGATCCCTCTGAAGGGCCTGTCGATTGCGAAGAAAATCGACCTCGGAGCCCTGCGGAACGCGATCAAGCTCTCCCTGTTCGAGGACTCCGAGTTGCGGTTCTGGGAGTCAAGGCCGACGGCCCCCGCCATCGTGGGCGACGCCCTGTTCTCCCTGTTCATGCGGGACTTCGCCCCCCTTCCGGAGCGACTCCAGTCGATCACGGAGCGGCTCGAGCGGACCCCGAAGGTCGTGAAGGACACGAAGACCCGGATCACGAAGCCCGTGAAACTGTGGACGGAGATCGGGATCGAGGGCGCTCAGCGGCTCCCGCGGTTCCTCGGCGTGATCGAGACCGCCGCGTCCGGGGCTATGGCGGGGCCAGACCTCTCCCGCCTCAAGGAGGCATCCGCGCGGACGCGGGAGGCGTTCGGGTCGTACGAGGGCTGGCTGAAGAACGAGATCCTTCCGAAGGGGAAGGACGTCACCGGGATCGGTGCGGCGAAGTTCCGAAAACTCGTGCGGCTTCGGGAACTTGGCCTGAGCGTCGAGCAGATCCGCGCCCTCGGCGTGAAGTTCCTCCGGGACTCCAAGCGGCAGCTCGTCGCCCTCGCGAAGGAGATCAAGCCCGGCGCGTCCGTCGACGAGGCGGGGGAGATCGTGAAGGAGGACCGCCCCGCGACGTTCCAGGAGGCCCTCGAATACACGGACCGCGTGATGCGGGAGGCCCGCCAGTTCCTGATCGATCACGACCTGATGACGGTCCCGTCCGGAGAGGAGCTGAAGGTGATCGAGACCCCCTCGTACATCCGTCACGTGATCCCGTTCGCCGCGTACTCCTCTCCGGGGAGGTTCGAGAAGACCCAGCAGGGGCTGTACATGGTGACGCCCGTCGAGGACAAGCCCGAGATGCTCCGGGAGCACAACTTCGCGGGCACACGGAACACCGCCGTCCACGAGGCGTACCCGGGCCACCACCTCCAGCTCGTCTGCGCGAACCGGAACCCCTCTCTCGCGCGGGCCCTCGTCTCCGCGGTGGAGACGATCGAGGGGTGGGCCCACTACTGCGAGGACATGATGAAGGTCGCGGGGTTCTCGGACGACCCGAAGACGAAGTTCGTCCAGGTGCGAGACCAGATCTGGCGGGCCTGCAGGATCATCATCGACGTGGACCTCCACTCCGGGCGGATGACGTTCGACGAGGCCGTCGAGATGCTCGTCCGGGAGGCGGGGATGGAGCGGCCCGGGGCCCTCGCGGAGGTGAAGCGGTACACGTTCAACCCCGCGTACCAGCTCTCATACCTCATCGGGAGGCACTTGATCACGAAGCTCCGCGCGGACGTGAAGCGCGGCATGGGTCGCGCGTACTCGGACAAGCTCTTCCACGACACCCTCCTGTACGCGGGCTCCCTCCCCGCGAAGCACCTGCGCCAGCTCTTCGAGCACAAGATGAAGGAGCTGAAGCGGGTGGACCGCCGGGGCTCCAGGAGGCCGCCCTCCCGGGGGACGAAGGCTTAAGAGCGGGAGCCCGATGCGAGCGCCCGGTGTGCGAATGAAGAGCATCGACGCCCTCGTGAAGAAGGCGATCGAGTACAAGGAGAAGGGCCTCAGCGACAAGGAGATCGGGGACGAGCTCCACCTCTCCCCGGAGACGGTCACGTGGCTCCTCTCCCGCGGCGTCGGCGGCGGGGCCCCGCCGAAGGACGTGAAGATCGGCTGGCGGTCCATCGGCGTGTACGGGAACCGGATCGGGTTCCTCGCGGCCGCCATCACGGACATCATCCTCGAGGAGAGCGGGAAGGCGGGGGCGGAGCCGGACTCCATCCTCGGAGTCTCGATCAACGGGATCCCGTTCGCGACCCTCGTCTCCGAGGACATGGGGAAGGAGCTGATCATCTACCGCCCGAGCACGGAACGCCACCGGGGGGGCGGCGCGTTCAGCTCGAACTACGCGAACCCGGAGGGGAAGAAGGTCGTCATCGTGGACGACGTCCTCTCCACCGGGGACACCGTGAAGGGCGCGATCAGCGACATCCAGGACGCGGGCGGGACACCGATCCTCACGTGCGTCGTCGTGAACAAGACGGGCCAGGACGACATCCTCGGGGTCCCCCTACGGGCCCTGATCCGCGCCCGCGCGATCGCGTAGGCAAGACTCTTTCCGGAACCTTGATGGCGGGGGATGCGCCATCCCTCCGACGATGGCGAGCCCGCCCGCCCCGAAGCCGGACCCGTGGAAGTTCCGGGCCGCGTTCGCGATGGCGTTCGCCCTCGGCTTCCTCGGGCTCTCCCTCCTCGGCGCCGCGTGGACGTTCCCGCACCGGTACGCGCCCGTCGGGACGGACTTCGACACGGGGTTCATGGGGACCCTCGCGTCCGGGGACGGAACGCCCCTCGCGATCGTTTGGGGGAACGCGACGGACGAGACGTTCGCCGGGACCCCGATCACGGTCCAGGACCTCACGTTCTTCAGCGAGCGGTGGGACGGGGTGGACGTCAGGATCGCCGCGGAGCTCGCCCGCCCCCGGTCCGTCGCGGGCCGCGCCCCCGCCATCGTCATTGTCCACGGCTACGGCGGGACGCACGAAACCATGATGGGGGTCGCGCGGGAGCTCGCCGCCTCCGGGCGGGTCGCGATCGCGATCGACGCGCCGGACAGCGGCGGGAGCACGGCGTACCCGCGGCGGACCCCGGAGGGCCTCGTGAACGTGACCGCGGACCCGCGGGGCGGCTTCCTGTACCACGTCGCATACGCGGCGAGTCGCGCCCTTTCCCTCGCGGAGTCCCTCCCGTACGTGGACCCGGGCCGCCTCGGAATCCTCGGCGCGAGCCAGGGCGGCCTCGTGACGCTGTACCTCGCCGCGAAGGACCCGC
>JAIBJG010000115.1 GCA_020029475.1 Methanobacteriota archaeon
CCTCCTCGCGGTCGTCCCGGAGCGGACGGACAGCACCCGCCTGATGCGGGAGTGGGTGCGGCGGGAGATCGACATCGTGAACCTGAAGACCCTCCTCCGGCTGTGGGCCCAGAAGGTCACGCTCCCGTACGACCCGTTCATCGATGGCGGGTACGAGTTCCCGAAGGGCGACCTCGCCGAACTCCTGACCCTCGATGCGAACGCGCTCGCGGCCCGGCTGCGGGAGTACCCGTTCGCGGAGGACCTCGCCGGCCGACTGAAGGACCTCCCGACCCTCGGCCTCGGGAACCTCGTGCGGTCCATCGAGAAGACCCACCTCCTCACCGCGGGCCGCCAGGCCCACGTCCACCCGCTCTCCGTTCTCCCGATCCTCGACTACATCGTGCGCAAGGAGCGAGAGGTCCAGAACCTCCGGATCATCGCGCGGGGGAAGGAGACGGGGCTCACGCCCGAGGTCATCCGCGAGCTGTTGGTGATCTGAGATGGAGCTCGCCGCGGTCGGCCGGGACGACTTCGTCCAGGGGTTCAAGCTCGCGGGGGTCCGCAAGACCGTCAGCGTGAACCGGGAAGGGCTCGAGGCGCAGGTCGCGAAGATCCTCGAGGACCCGAACGTCGGGATCCTGATCCTCAGCGCGGACGAGATGTCCGCGCTCTCGAACACGATGCGACGGAAGCTGGAGACGACGCCCCGCCCCGTGGTGATCGCGGTGGGGAAGAAGGAAGAGGAGGACCTGCGCGCGAAGATCAAGCGGGCGATCGGCGTCGACCTGTACAAGTGAGTTCGGTTCCACAGGAGTGTGCACGAGATGGCGATGAAGTCGGTGGCGAAGGACGCGGGCGCGAAGGCCGTCGGGGAGATCTTCCGGGTCGCCGGGCCCGTCGTCACCGCCACGGGGCTCCGCCCCCGGATGTACGACGTCCAGTTCGTGGGCGGGGAGCAGCTCATGGGGGAGGTCATCCAGATCAAGGGGGACAAGACGATCATCCAGGTGTACGAAGACACGAGCGGGGTGAAGCCCGGGGAGCCCGTGCTGGACACGGGCGCTCCCCTAGTCGTGGAGCTCGGTCCCGGCCTCCTCGGGAGCATCTACGACGGCGTCCAGCGCCCGCTCCCGGTCCTGCAGAAGGTGATGGGGGACTTCATCCTCCGGGGCGTGAAGTCGCCCGGGCTCACGCGGGAGAAGGCGTGGAAGTTCGTGCCGAAGGTGAAAGCGGGGCAGGCCGTCGGTCCTGGGGACGTCGTCGGGTCCGTGCAGGAGGCGAAGAACGTCGAGCACCGGATCATGGTGCCGCCGAACTTCCGTGGCGGGAAGGTCGCGGAGGTCCGCGATGGGACGTTCAAGGTGGATGAGGTCGTCGCCCGCCTCGACAGTGGGGAACAGGTGAAGCTCCACCAGACGTGGCCGGTCCGGAAGCCCCGCCCGGTGAAGGAGCGGTTGATGCCCACTGTGCCGCTGATCACGGGCCAGCGCGTCCTCGATTTCCTCTTCCCGATCGCGAAGGGCGGGACCGCCGCGATCCCCGGGGGCTTCGGCACGGGAAAAACGGTCACGGAGCAGCAGCTCTCGAAATGGTGCGACGCGCAGGTCGTGATTTACATCGGGTGCGGGGAGCGGGGGAACGAGATGACGGAAGTCCTGTCCACGTTCCCGAAACTCGAGGACCCCTACACCGGCGCGCCCTTGATGGACCGGATGTCCCTGATCGCGAACACGAGCAACATGCCTGTAGCTGCCCGGGAGGCCTCCGTGTATACCGGCATGACGCTCGCGGAATACTACCGCGACATGGGGTACAACGTCGCCCTGATGGCGGACTCCACCTCCCGCTGGGCGGAGGCGATGCGGGAGATCTCGAGCCGCCTCGAGGAGATGCCCGGCGAGGAGGGCTTCCCCGCGTACCTGTCCGCGAGGCTGAGCGAGTTCTACGAGCGGGCGGGGCGGGCGAAGACCCTGGCGGGCCTTGAGGGGAGCGTGAGCGTCGTCGGCGCCGTGTCCCCCAGCGGCGGGGACTTCTCCGAGCCCGTCACGCAGGGCACCCTCCGGATCGTGAAGGTGTTCTGGGCCCTCGACACCGCCCTGCGGGCGCGGCGACACTTCCCCGCGATTAACTGGCTCACCTCGTACAGCCTGTATTCGCAGATTCTCGAGGACTGGTTCCGGAAGAACGTGAACGAAGAGTGGCCGAGGCTCCGCGCGTGGGCCCAGCGGACGCTCCAGGAGGAGGCGGAGCTCGAGGAGATCGTCCGGCTCGTCGGCGCGGACGCGCTCCCGCCGGACCAGGCCCTCACCCTCGAGGTCGCCCGGATGATCCGCGAGATCTTCCTCCAGCAGAACGCGTACCACCCCGTGGACACGTTCTGCCCGCCAGCGCGGCAGTTCAAGCTCATCGATGCGATCAAGAAGTACTCGGACCTGGGGCAGAAGGCGGTGAAGCTCGACGTCCCCGTGAAGGACGTCGCTGGACTGAAGTCCCGGGAGCTCCTCACGCGCGTAAAATACGAGGCGGAGTTCGACAAGGAGCTCGAAAAGACCCTCGCGCAGATGGACGAGGAGTTCAAGAAGCTGGGGGCGGCGTGAAATGCCGAAGGAGTACCGAACGATCACGGAGATCGCAGGCCCGCTAATCTTCGTGGAGAAGACGGAGTGGGTCGGCTACGGGGAGCTCGTCGAGGTGAACCTCCCCGATGGAACCCGGAAACGGGGCCAGGTCCTCGACTCCTCGAAGGAGATCGTCGTCGTCCAGGTGTTCGAGGGGACCGCGGGGATCGACCGCCAGTCCACGGTGAAGTTCCTCGGGGAGACAATCAAGCTGAACGTCTCGCGGGACATGCTCGGCCGGATCCTGAGCGGGGCGGGGGAGCCGATCGACGGCGGCCCGCCGATCGTCCCCGAGAAGCGGGTCGACATCACGGGCTCCGCGATCAACCCGTACTCCCGAGAGCACCCGGCGGAGTTCATCCAGACGGGGATATCCACGATCGACGGCCTGAACACCCTCGTGCGGGGCCAGAAGCTTCCCCTGTTCTCCGGGGCGGGCCTCCCGCACAACGAGGTCGCCCTCCAGATCGCCCGCCAGGCGAAGGTCCTCGGCAGCAACGAACCGTTCGGCGTCGTGTTCGCCGCGATGGGGATCACCCACGAGGAGGCCCGCGTGTTCATGGACGACTTCGAGCGGACGGGCGCCCTGAAGCGGGCGGTCCTCTTCCTGAACCTCGCGGACGACCCGGCCGTGGAGCGGCTGATCACGCCCCGGATGGCCCTCACCGCCGCGGAGTACCTCGCGTACGAGATCGGGATGCACATCCTTGTGATCCTCACAGACATGACGAACTACGCGGAGGCCCTGCGGCAAATCGGCGCGGCCCGGGAGGAGGTGCCTGGGCGGCGCGGGTATCCCGGCTACACGTACACGGACCTCGCGACGATGTACGAGCGCGCGGGCCGGATCCACGGGAAGAAGGGGAGCATCACGCAGATCCCGATCTTGTCCATCCCGGACGACGACTGGACTCACCCGATCGCGGACCTCACGGGGTACATCACGGAAGGCCAGATCGCGGTCGCGCGGGACCTCCACCGGAAGGCGATCTACCCGCCCATCGACCCGCTGCCCTCCCTCTCCCGCCTCATGGACGCGGGGATCGGGAAGGACCGGACCCGGGAGGACCACAAGCAGGTCGCGGACCAGCTGTATGCGGCGTACGCGGAGGGGAAGGACGTCCGCGGCCTCGTCGCGATCGTCGGGAAGGAGGCCCTCTCGGACCGGGACCGGAAGATGCTCGAGTTCGCGGACCGGTTCGAGCAGGAGTTCATCCGGCAGGGGCACGAGGAGGACCGGACAATCGAGGCGACCCTCGAGATCGGATGGAAGCTCCTTGCGACCCTCGACGAGGCGTGGCTCACGAAGGTGGACCGGAAGACCCTGGAGAAGTACCACCCCGCCCACCGCGGACCGGATCAAGAGGTCGCTGCGTAGATGGTCCTCGCCCAGTACAAGCCCACGCGGTCCGTCCTCCTCCAGCTCCGGAAGACGCGCCGGATGGCGGAGAGGGGCCACCGACTCCTGAAACTCAAGCAGGACGCCCTAATCGTGGAATTCTTCCGGGTCCTGGACCGCGCGAAGGCCGTGCGGTCGAACATCGTGGACAAGTACCGGGTAGCGGAGCAGCGGATCGCG
>JAIBJG010000053.1 GCA_020029475.1 Methanobacteriota archaeon
GCGAATGAGTTTTTCGGGATGCGGGTTCAGGCCCGCGCCCACGTTCTCCGAAGGCCGACGAGGA
This sequence comes from Methanobacteriota archaeon, assembly GCA_020029475.1. Taxonomy (GTDB): domain Archaea; phylum Thermoplasmatota; class Thermoplasmata; order RBG-16-68-12; family RBG-16-68-12; genus EA-19. The sequence continues at coordinate 65 of JAIBJG010000053.1, forward strand.
TCAATGCGGTCCCCGCCACGGCGAGGAGCCCGCTCCACGTCGAGAAGCCGGACAGCCCGAGCAGGAGGTAGGCGGCCGCGTAGGTGCAGCCGCCCAAGAAGAGGACAGGCCCCGCGGGCGGCCGGATCAGGAGGCGGTCGCTCCCGCCACGGGACGCGCGCTTCGTGAGGCCGTTGATCCTTCCTCCCGGAAGGATTCGCAGATTCTTCGGTGCCGCCATCGCACGTCCCCACAGATTTCAGCGAGTTCCGGGTTCATTCCCGGAACTCATCCTGACGATGAGACTCGTTTTTAAGGCGATTTGCCCGTGATTATCCCCCGTGATAAGCGTAGGGAAAGCAGAGGGCGATTTCCCCGCCATCGTGAAATAGCCTGCGCACGTTCGGGCTCCCGTGGCGACGACCGAGATCTTCCGCGACCTTTCGTTCCTCCTCGCCGTGGGAGTCGTGAGTCACTTCGTGATTCGAAAGTTCCGACAGCCCACGATCATCGGGGAGATCGGGATCGGCATCGTCCTCGGGCCCACCGTCCTTGGTGCGCTAAACATCTCCCTGTTCGATCCGACCTTGATTGAGAGCTTCGCGGCGCTCGGGGCGATCTTCCTCCTGTTCCTCGTCGGCCTCGAGAGCGACTTCCGCTCGATTTACACGAAGACGAACTTCTTTGTCGCCCTGGGGGGCGTCCTCCTCCCGTTCGTCGTCGGGTTCGCCGTCGCATACGTGATGGTCCCGCCCTCCGCCTGGGGCGCGAACGCGACCCAGTTCACGGTGGCGGCGTTCGTCGGTGCCGCCCTCGTGGCGACGAGCACCGCGATCGCCGCCTCCATCCTCCTCGAGATCGGGTTGATGAAAGACCGGGTGGCACAGACGATCATGGGAGCCGCGGTCGTCGACGACATCCTCGGGCTCCTCGTCCTCTCCATCGTCGTCGGGGCGGGCGGGCCCGGCGGGGTCGATCTCGTCAACATCGTGCTCTTGGTGGTCTCGGCGGGCGCGTTCCTCGTCGTCGGGAGCATCGTCGGCCTCCTCTTCTTCAGCCGGATTGTCGTGTGGATCCAGGCCGAGGGAAAGAAGCTCGGCATCCGGCACGGCGGCTTCGCCATCGCCCTCGCCCTCACGTTCTTCTACGCGTTCGTCGCGGAGCTGATTGGCCTTTCCGCGATCGTGGGGGCGTTCCTCGCAGGGACGATGTTCGCCTCGACCCCCATCCGGAACGACCTGCAGGAGGGGGCGCGCTACCTCGGGGCGGTCTTCACTCCGATCTTCTTCATCTCCATGGGGCTGCTCGTGGACCTGTGGGCCGTCGCGGCGACCCCCGACCTCATCCTGTTCGGGATCGTCGTCGTGGCGGTCGCGATCGGCGCGAAGATCCTCGGGTGCGGGATTCCCGCCCGCCTTTCGAGGATGTCCCGCAACGAGTCCCTCGCGGTCGGCCTCGGGATGGTGCCGAGGGGCGAGGTCGGGCTCATCGTCGCGCTCACGGCCCTGACCGCGGCCGTGATCGGGGAGGCCTTGTTCAGCGTGATCGTCCTCGTGATGATCGTCGTGAGTGTCCTCCCGGCGCCCTTCTTCAAGCACGTCCTCCAGAAGATCGCCGCGAAACGTGCGTCGGAGGGCGGGGCAGTTCAGAGCCCGGGGTCGCCCCCGGAGGCCTAGGGCCGTTCGACGAGCTTCCCGTCCCGGACCTCGACCTTCAGCAGGGTCTTGATCGTCAACCCGAGGTCCTTCTCCATCCTGGCCTTCTCCCTCGTCTTCTCGAAGACGATGAGGACGTCCACGACCTCCGCCCGCATCGCGCGGAGCGCCTTCACGATCGCGTACAGGGTCCCGCCCGTGGAGACGACGTCGTCGACGAAGACGAGCCGGTCCCCGGGCCGGACGAAGTTGATGAACATGTCCGTCTTCGAATACCCGGTGAGCTGGCTCAGGCTCACCTCCCCGGGCAGGCCGTACTTCCGCTTCCGGATGAACACGTACGGCTTCCCGGTCTTGATCGAGAGGACGGCGGCGAGGGGGAAGCCCATCGACTCCGCGGTCACGATCTTGTCGCACCGGGACCAGTCCCCGAGGCGGGCGAGCGCGTCCGAGACCTCCTCCAGGACCTTCGGGTCCCCGAGAGGGATCCCGTCCGTAATCGGGTGGACGAAGTAGTCGTAATCCCCGAACCGCACGACGGGGCTCCCCGCAAGGCTCGCCCGGAGCCGCTCCAGCGCCATCCCCGTCACTCCCGGGACGCGAGGTCCCGCCCCGCCTCCGACGCTTTCCGGACGATCTCCGCCTCGCCGGGGACCTTCCGCGCCCGCATCAGGACCTGCCCGTCGCAGATCACGGTGTCCACGACGTTCCCGTGCGCGGAAAACACGAGGAGGGACTTCAGGTCGTGCAGGGGGTTCAGCTCGGGTCGACGGAGGTCGATCAGGATCACGTCCGCGAGCCGACCCTCCTCGAGCAGTCCGCTGTCGATGCCGAGGGCGCGGGCGCCGCCGAGGGTCGCCATCTCGACGACCTCCGCGGCGGGGAGGACCGTCGGGTCCGCGTTCGCGAACTTCTGGAGGAGGGCGGCGAACTTCATCGACTCCAGCATGTCCAGGTTGTTGTTCGAGGCGGGGCCGTCCGTGCCGAGGGAGACGAGGACGCCCGCCTCCCGGAGGGACCGGTACGGCATCGCCCCGGACCCGAGCTTCATGTTCGACACGGGGCAGTGGGACACCCGCACCCCGCCCCGGGCGAGGAGGTCGATCTCCTCGGGCTCGAGCCAGCAGCAGTGCGCGGCGAGGAGCTGGCGGGAGAGGAGCCCGAGGGACTCCAGGTACTTCACGGGCCGCATCCCCTGCGTGGAGACGCAGTCCTCGACCTCCCGCCTCGTCTCTGCGAGGTGGAGGTGGACGGGGTATCCTTTCGCGTCCGACAGCTCCTTGATCGCCTGGAGTGACTCCCGGCTCACTGTGTAGATCGCGTGGGGCCCGAGGGCCGCCTTGATCCGGTCCGTCCCGGTCCCCTCGATCTTCCGGATCGTCGACGTCTGCTTCTTCAGCAGCTGCTCCCCCATGTCCGGGTCCCGGAGGTCGATGAACCCCTCGCTGAGGACCGCGCGGAGGCCCATCTCCTTCACGGCGCGCGCGGCGTGCTCCATGTGGAAGTACATGTCGTTGAACGCGGTCGTGCCGCCCTTGATCATCTCGAGGCACGCGAGCTTCGTCCCCCAGTAGATGTCCTGGGGCTCGATCTTCGCCTCCCTCGGCCAGATCGCCTTCTCCAGCCATTCCTGGAGGGGCAGGTCGTCCGCGTAGCTCCGGAGCAGGGTCATCGCGGCGTGCGTGTGGGTGTTCACGAACCCCGGGATCGCGGCCTTCTGCTTCCCGTCGATCACCGTGTCCGCCTCGACGCGGGCCTTCCCGCCGATCGCGGCGATCCGGTTCCCCTCGATGTAGATCGACGTGAGGCTCCCGTCCACGAGGACGTCCTTGATCAGGATGCTCATCGGAGGGCCTCCAGGGCCGCCGCGAGGATCGCCTCGGAGGCCGCCGCGGTCTGCTTCTGCATCCCCTGGATCTCCTGGAAGGTGAGGGGCTTCGGCGTGAGGCCGTGGGCGTAGTTGTCCACGGAACACAGGGCCGCGTACGGGATCCCGAGCTCCGATGCGAGGGTCGCCTCGGACGCGACCGTCATCCCGACGACGTCCCCGAGCTTCTTGAAGAACGCGATCTCCGCCTTCGTCTCGAGCCGCGGCCCCGTCGCCTGGACGTACACGCCTTTGAGGGCCGCGCGGGCCTTCGCCGTCCGCGCCGAGGCGAGGAGGACCTTCCGGAGCCCCTCGTCGATCGAAGGGGTCACGTGCCGCACCTCCTCGTCGAAGTACGTCGGGATGTCCCAGAACGCGACGAAGTCGTGGGGCACGACGAACGTGCCCGGCCGGATCGGGATCTTCAGGGATCCGACGGAGGACGTCGCCAGGATCCGGTCCGCGCCCGCGTCCTTCAGGGCCCACAGGTTCGCGCGGTGGTTCACGCGGTGCGCGGGGACGCGGTGCGCGGGGCCGTGGCGGGCGAGGAACGCGATCCGCGCGTCGCCGTGGCGGGCGAGGACGACGGGCCCGGAGGGCGCGCCGTACGGGGTGACGGTGAACGTGTCCCGCGGCTCCGTGAACAGGGTCACGGACGCGAGCCCCGAACCTCCGATGACACCGATCATGGACCCGCCGGGGCGACGCAAGCGGATGGCCCGCGATAAACGTTTGGCCCCGCCACCCGGAGGCGTTGAGTTTCATCCCTGATTCTGGCGGGACTATGTATAAACCGGACGGTTCGGCCTATTTAAGCGACGGAGTCTCCTGGATGTCCGACGAGGACGAACTCTTCACCAGCCTGCTCTTCGGCGGGCGGAGGGACCTCGAGGACGGGCGCTCGTACGTCGTCAAGGAGAGGAAGCCGGACCGCGGCCTCGCGCTCTTCCTGAACCTCGTCGAGAAGGGCTACCGTCCCCTCCTGATCACCCGCCAGCACCCGAACCACGTGCGGAAGGCGCACATCGGCGTGGACATCCGCGCGATCTGGCTGTCGACGACCCTCGGGAAGGACTACATCGATCCGCACAACCTGAACTCGCTCACGAACGAGATCCTCACGCACATTGGGGGCGGCGGCAAGTCCGCGATCCTCCTCGACGGCCTCGAGTACCTGATGATCAACAACGAACCCGCCCGGCTCTGGAAGTTCCTGGAGTACGTGAACGAGGTCGTCGCGCAGACCGCCGCGATCCTCCTGATCTCCGTGGACGAGCGGACGTTCGAGCCCCGGGACCTCGCCCTCCTCGAGAGGAACGCGGTCGTCCTCGAGCAATCGTGAAGTCCTTAAGAGGCGGGCCGCGTTCCGCGCGCCGTGTTCGAGGTCCTGAAGCGGAGCGCAATGGGTCGCCTCGGGCGGTGGACCCCGGGAGGGCGGGAGATCATGACCCCGGCGGTCGCCTTCGTCGACACGGAGTCATTCCCCGCCCCGGCGTGGGCGCAGGTCCTCGCCTCGCAGCAGGGCAATAGCGTTCCGCGGAACCTCTCCCTCGGGGTGACGGGGAGCTTCTTCGTCCCCCGCCCCGCCAGCGGCGACCTTCCTCTCCCGAACCGATCGGGCCTCCCGCCCGGCCTCGACATCGAGCTCCCCCGGGAGGCGACCCTCGGTTCCGCGGCGATCGTCTCGTCGATCGCGCAGGTCCCCGCGGATGCGGGCGTCGAGCTCGTCGTTTTCGAGGGCGGGCCCTCCCACCTCGACCGCCCGAAGGAGTTCGCACGGATGGTCGTGGAGGCCCGCACGAAGTTCGGAGCCGGACGCGTCCTGGCGATCCCGGGGATCGCCGCGCCGCACAACCTCGGGGTCCTCGTGTACTGCGGGATCGACCTCCTGGACTCCTCCCGCGTCGCGTACGACTCCGCCCGGGGACTGTTCCATACCGCGGACGGCGCGGTCCCCCGTGATTCCCTGGAGGAGATCCCATGCGCGTGCCCCTCGTGTGCCTCCGGCGGGCCTCTCCTGGACCACAACGATCACACTCTGAACGTGGAGCTCGCGGTCGCCCGCACCGCAATCCGCCACGGCACCCTGCGGGAGCTCGCGGAGCGCCGGGCCGTGAACGACCCGTGGTCCACGGCGGTCCTCCGGGAGCTCGACCTCCGGCACTACGAGTTCCAGGAGCTCCATTATCCCGTCTCGAACGGCGCCGTGAAGGCGTACAGCCCGCTCGCGCTCACCCGCCCCGACGTCGTGCGGTTCCAGCGGTTCGTGTCGTCGTCGTACCGCAAGCCGGCTTCGCCTCGGATCCTTCTGCTCCTCCCGTGTTCCGCCCGGAAGCCGTACGCGGAGTCCCGGACCCACCGCCGGTTCCGGGAGGCGATCGACGCGTGCGGGAACCCCGCCACGGTCCACGAGGTGATCGTCACCTCCCCGCTCGGCCTCGTCCCGCGGGAGCTCGAGCGGATGTACCCCGCCGCGCACTACGACGTTCCCGTCACCGGGGACTGGTCGGTCGAGGAGGTCGGGATGCTCACGGGGATGTTGCGGGCCTTCCTGGAGAGGAACCGCTACGACGCGGTGATCGCCCACGTCACGACGGAGGCGCCGTTCGTGCGGGAGGCGATTCCCGATGCGATGTTCACCGCGGAGGGCCGGACGGCCTCCGAGGAGGCCCTCATCCATCTCACCTCCGTGCTTCGGGACACGGTGGCGGGGATGCCGGTGATCGGCGGGATGCAGCGGCGCATTGAGGACCTCGCCTCCCTGGCACGCTCCCAGTTCGGGGATGCGGGCGACGCGATCGTCGCAGGCGCGACCGTGAAGGGGCGATGGCCCTTCACGCGAATGTTCCGCGGAGGCGAGCAGATCGGGATGGTCACGGACCGCGGGCCGATCTCCCTGACGTTGGCGGGCGCTGCGATCCTCGCGGAGAAGCGGGTCGCGTGCGTCGAGATCGAGGACTTCTATCCGAAGGGGAACATCTTCGCGGTCGGGGTCACGGGCGCGACCCTGGACATTCGGACGGGCTCCGAGGTCGCGGTCGTGCACGGCGGCAACGTGCGGTCCGTGGGTGTCGCGCGCTTGCACCATCGCGAGATGGTGGAGCTCCGCCGGGGCGAGGCGGTGCGGGTCCGCCACCGGGCAATCCCGCCGAATGGTTAAGAAGACGGCGCACGTACTCGGCGTGAATCCCATGCCGCTCCTCCCGGACCTCGGCATCGCCGCTGCGATCGCCCTCGTCGCGTTCTTCCTGCTCCTCGGCGTCATGGTGATCTTCGTCGAGAACCTGGACCCGAAGCTCGTCCTCGGGCTCCTGTTCATCCTCCTCGGGTTCACGATCGGCCTCGCCGCGGTCGGGGAGGCGGGCCTCTCCCTGGTCGCGCTGGGCGTTGTCGCGGCGGTCGTCCTCGATCAGCTGCTGGAGCACTTCTCGGGGACCTGATCGCGGCGCGCCCCTCCATGGAGTACTTTCGGCCATCTCCCCCCGGCTCACACCTATCACCCCCCTCGGCGTCTCCCCGGACGATGATCGACGCGGAAACCGCGATGAACCTCCAGAGCACGAGTCTCGGCGACCCGTGCAGCTGGGAGGAGGTCTACGCCAGCTTCGGCTGCTCCGTGGGCCTCGATCCCGAGGGCGAGGACGACCCCGGGTAACGATTGCATCCCATCCCGTTCAGGCTCGGCGAGGGCGACTGGCTTCCCCGCCCTTGTCGACCCTATATTTTTCCCCGATAGAACTAACGCGGGCATCCGACACCGAGCGGCCCGCGCGGGCGCCCTCTCGCCCGGTCAGGATACAGACTCCCGCTTGATTGACTTCCTGATGGGCGGTCGCCTCGATCCCGGGCACCTTTCGACACCCGTTCAGCGGAACAGACCGATAATGCCATTTGAGGTGGTAACGTATTTCATCTCGAAATCCTTGGAGCGGTCGGATGGATTTCAGGAAAGCATACAGTGCCGAAGGAGCGTTCTGCCTCGGCGGGATCGCGTTCATCGCGATGGGGTTCTTCGCGGACCTCGCGCAGAACCTCGCCGCCCTCGGCGAGGAGGCAGGCCACGCCCACAGCGGGGACTTCTTCCTTCGCGTGAACATCCCGGTGATGGGGATTGCATGCATCGCCTTCGGGCTCGGGATGTACATCGTGAACGAGCACAGGGATCGCCGCCACGTCCTCGCGTACTTAGCGGGCCTGTTCATCCTCACGGACGGGATCGCTCACCTCTTCGCGATTACCGATCACATCGACGTCCCCCTCCACGCCGCACTGTTTTCCGTCATCGGTCCCTTCCAGATTGCCGCCGGGATCATGTTCCCATTCCTCCCGCGGAAGTGGGACCGGTACTGGATCGCGTTCACGATAGGTCTCATCGCCCTCTACGCGGTGACCCGGAGCGTCGCGTTCCCGCCGTTCTGGGACTTGGAGGAAGTGGAGCCGGTCGGCGTGTTCTCGAAGGCGATCGAGGTGGTCACCCTGTTCCCCCTGATCTCCCTCGTCCAGAGAGAACGCGTGATGCCCGCGGCGACGGCCGCCTCCGGGGCGGCAGAGCCTTAATACGGCGGGGCACTTCGGCGGATGGACCCGTGGCCTAGTCTGGATAAGGCACCGGCTTTCTAAGCCGAGGATCGGGGGTTCGAATCCCTCCGGGTCCGTTCGAACCTTTTTAAGTCGGGGGTATTTCGGGAAGGCCATGAACTACCGATTCACGTACACCGGGATCCGCGTGCGAGACGTCGACCGGGCGATCCGGTTCTACACGGAGGGGCTCGGCATGGAGCTCCTGGGACGGCGCAAGATCCCCCGCACCGGAGGGGAGAACGTGGACCTCAAGAGCCCCGGCTCGGACCGCGTGCTCGAACTGAACTGGTACCCCCGCCAGGGGATGTTGAAGGAGTTCCGCAAGGGAGACGAGCTGGACCACATGGCCTTCACGGTGGATTCCATGAAGGAGGCGATCCAGCATCTCTCCCGCCACGGGGCGCGGCTGACGGTCGAACCCTTTCACGAGGGAGGGTCCTGGGTCGCCTTCATGTCGGACCCCGACGGGATCTGGATCGAGCTCCTCTCGAATCAGCCCTAGTCCTAGACGCTCGTCGCCTTCCACGCCCCGCCGTTGAACCGTTGCACGATGATCGCGGACCGGAGATAGTACTCCACGGGAAGGGCGATCCAGACGCCGATGACCCCGAGGCCGACCACGTATCCGAGGATCGCGGAGAGCGGGATCCGAATCGCATACGTCCCCGCGAGGGAGGCGTAGAGGGGCCACTTCGTGTCCCCGGCACCGCGCAGGGACCCCGATAGGGTGAAGAAGAGTCCGATCGCGGGGATCGAGGTCGCGTGGATCCGGATGAACGTGACGGCAAGGCTGTGCGCGGGTTCCGTGTTCGTGAACGCGTACGCGATCCACGGGGCGAAGATGAAGTTGAACAGGGCCAGCGCTCCCATGATCAGGATCGACATCTTCGTGGCTTCCCAGGCGCTGCGCTCCGCTAATCCGGGGTTGCGGGCGCCGAGGTTCTGCCCCACGATCGCCGTCGATGCGATGCTCATACCGAGGCCCGGCATGAACACGAACGCCTGGATCTGGAGACCGATCTGGTGCGCGGCGAGGGCGTCCTCCCCGAACCCCACGACCATCGCGAGCCAGAAGATCAGGCCGATCTGGAACGCGAGCTGCTCCGTCGCGGCGGGGACGCCGATCCTCAGGATGCGGCGCATCGTGGGAAGGCTCACGAGCGGTGTCTCCCTCGAGATCCCGATTGCGACCCTGCGGTCGACGAACAGGGCGATGAACATCACCGCCCCCGTGAAGTACGCGATTGAGGTGCCGATCGCCGCCCCGCGGACCCCGAGGGCGGGGAAGCCGAAGTTCCCGAAGATCAGCGTGTAGTTGATCCCGAAGTTGATGACGTTCTCGATCACGCCGATGATCAACGGGGTCTTCGTGTCCCCCGCGGCCCGCATCGCCGCGGTCGAGATGAAGATGATGAAGAGGAACGGGGTCGAGAGGAAGATCGTGGAGACGAAGCTCGCGGCGAGGTCCCGCACCTCCGTCGTCGGCGAGAACGGAGCGACGATGGCGGGCGCGAAGAGGACCCCCACGAGGACCACGGGGAGGGAGAGAAGGACGCCCGCGATCAGGCTCTGGAGGAGGAAGTGGTCCGCCTCTTTCCGGTTCTTCGCTCCGAAGGCGCGCGCGACGAGGGCGATCGTGCCGGAGGAGATGCCGATCATCACCGTCGTCGTGAAGAACACGAGGTTGCCGCCGATCCCGATGGCCGCGATGTCCGCGACCCCGATGCGACCGACCATGATGAGGTCGACCGTCGTCGCGAGGGTCTGGAGGAAGTTCGCGACGATCACGGGCCATGCGAGGCTGAGGATCGAACGGCGGACGGTGCCCGTCTCGCCGGAGAAGTAGCCCAAGCGCGCCCGCTAAGCCGAGGTACCGCCATGAATGTTCTCCCGTGAGGTTAATGTAGGGGAACCAATTACGACGGCCCGAGGTAACGGTTGAAGCGGAGCTCGCGGGCGTGGAAGAAGCGCGGGAAGATGCGCTGGAAGTGGCGCAAGAAGCGGATGCGCCGCCGGAAACGCGAGCAGAAGATGCGGCAGCAGTGAGGGCCGCCCCGCTCCCGAGCGACCGGGAGAAAACTACATACGCACCCGTCGATTTCGCACGCCCCAAGGGGACGTAGGCTAACCCGGTAGACTGGTGGGCTCCAGTTATGGGCGTGACTTGCACAGGGTTCGCTGACTCCATGATGAATGACTGGAGCGAGGACCCGTCGTTCCGTGAAACGGGCGGGGTCGCACCCCGCCTGGTGGAAACCCGCTGATCTGGGTTCAAATCCCAGCGTCCCCACTCTTTCTTCCGCGGGGGGTCCTCAGATCTCGATCGTCGTCCCCGGAGGGACGACGTGGATGCGGTCCTCGAGGCCCGCCTCCTTCGCGACCTTCGCCATCCGCAGGGGCGGCTCCTCGAAGGGCTCCCAGGACAAGTCGAAGGCCCCGTAGTGGACCGGAAGGAGGTGTTTCGCCTTCATGCGCCGCATCGCCTCGAGCGCGTCCTCGGGGCTCACGTGGTGGTACCGGAACGAGGGCGGGTGGTACGCGCCGATCGGGAGCACCGCGACGTCAATGTCGAACCGCTCCCCGATCTCGCGGAACTGGTTCTTCAGCCCCGTGTCTCCCGCGAAGTACACGGTCTTGCTCCCCTGGAGCACGTATCCCTGGTACGCGTTCCGGACGAAGAACCAGGGCGGGCGGCCCGAGAAGTGGAAGGCGGGGACCGCGGTCACCTCGAAGTGCTTCATCCGCTCTCCCTGCCACCACTCGAGGGGCCGGACCTCCCGCCGCCCCATCAGGTTCACGACCCGCCGCAGGTTCCGTGGCACGAACACGGGCGTGTGCTTGTTGTATTTCTTGATCGACGGAGCGTCCAGGTGATCGTAGTGGTCGTGGGACACCAGAATCGCGTCCGGCTCCGGGAGGCGCTCCGGCTCCATGGGCAGCGGGACTTTGCGTTTGTTGAACACGTACGCGAGCCGCTTGCTATAGTTCGGGTCGAACAGCGCAGTCGCCCCGTCGTCCTCCACGACGACCGTCGCGTGGGCCACGAACGTGATCCTCATCCGTCGATGCCAGGGTCCGGGCCCGGATAAAGGTCGCGGAATGCTGGGGAGCGGATCGGGCTCAGGCGTCCGCCTCTTCGCCGTTGTCCGCGTGGGTCTCGCGGAGGAGGGCCTCGAGTTCGTTCACGGCGCCAACCAGCTCCGTGACGTCCTCGCCCTGCGAGGACAGCTCCCGGGCGAGGTCCCGGATGTCCCGGAGGGTGTGATGGCTCAACCACTCGTTCGCGAGGTCCTGCGGGTTCGGATGTGAGGGGGTGCGTGCCGCCAAGGTGATCAACCTTCGTCTGACGCTCGTCAGATGCCTATCCCGAAAGTGCGGGGTCTATAAAATCGTTTTCTCAACCCGAGCGGCAGATGACAAACTGCGAATTCTATGGAGAAAACATGTTCAAATCTAGGAGCATGGCCGCGTTGACGTCAGCTTTAAAGAGGGATTCACGCATGTCTGCCATGAGTCGGACGCGTCCGCGGACGGTTTCACGGGTCTCGCGGGCGCGGATCGCCTCGGAAGGCGACAGGGATGGGAGCCCTAGCGAACCTCCTCGACATCGAGGGCCGGGTATTGCGGAAGGCGGACGGTCTCGCGACGCGCGGGCTCGCCCTCCTGGACCGCGGGCGGAAGTACCGAGCCCATCGGGCGATCACGCGCGCGTACGGGGCGATTGAGCACGGCCGTTCCCGCATCTCCCGCCGCCCCACGGACGCTGCGGCCGTGTACGGCAAGATCGCGCGCGGGTATCACGGCCTCTCGAACCCGGAGGCGGCGTGGCGGGCAGCCCAGGACGGGCTGTCCTTCGACCCCCGGAACCCGGACGCCCTGGAGATCCAGGGGCTCCTCCAGCTCGCCCGAGGGGAGGCGAAGGAGGCGCTCGCCTCCTTTGACCGCGCCCTGAAGTCCGCGCCCCATATCCCCGCCCTCTGGACGTTCCGAGGGGATGCCGCGGTCGCCGCGGGGAAGAAGGACGAGGCGATCGCTTCATACCACAAGGTCGCGGCCCTCGCGCCCGACGACACGGAGAACTACGAGAAGCTCCTCAAGCTCACCCCCCAGGACGCGGAGCGGTGGATCCGGAAGGCCGAGGCCCACGCGCGCATGGAGCAGACGGACGAGGCGCTCCACGCGTTCGACCGCGCCCTCCGGCTCGCCCCGGACCGCGTCGAGGCGTGGGCGGGGAAGGCCTCCGTCCACGAGTCCGCGAAGCAGTACGACCGGGCCCTCCGCTGCCTCGAAAAGGCGATCTCGATCGACGACTTCAACGCAGGCCTCTGGTACCGGAAGGCCCAGGTCCTCGAGAAGGCGGGCGCCCGCGAGGACGCCCTGAAGTCCTATGACGCCTCCCTCGAGCGGAACCCGCAGGACGTCCGCACGTGGGGCTCCCGGGGCGAGCTCCTCCTCTCCCTGAACCGCCCGGACGAGGCGGTCCACTCCTTCGACGGGGCCCTGAAGATCGACCCCCGCAACGTGGCGGTGCTCGACGGGAAGCGTCGGGCGTACCGGGCGATGGGGAAGTGGGACGGCCTGGAGACGGTGAGCGCGCAGATCGCGGGCCTGGAACCCTCCCGCCACGACGCCCTCTTCTCCCGCGCGGAGGCCCTCGTCCGGCTCGGCCGCCTCGAGGAGGCCGCGGTCGCGGAGGAGGCGTTCCTCGCGGCCCAGCCCCATTCGTACGACGGCCTCGAGCTCCGGCGGGAGACGATGAAGGCCCTCCACCGCTGGCCCGACCTCGCCGCCACGTGCGGTGCGATCCTGGAGGTCCAGCCCCGGGACGCCGCGGTCCTGAAGGACCTCGGTCTCGCCCACCGGTCCACGGGCGCGTTCCGGGAGAGCCTTGCGGCGTACGATACCGCCCTCACCGCGGCGCCGAACGACCTCGAGGCGTGGCGGGGGAAGCGGGACGCCCTGGACGGCCTCAAGGACGCCCGCCAGCTCGTCCGCGTCTGCGATTCGATCCTTGCCGCGGACCCGAGAGACCTCCCGACGTGGCGGGCGAAGGGCCGCGCCCAGGAAGGGCTCGGCCAGTCCGACGACGCCCTCGCCGCGTACGACAGCGCGGTCCGCGTGGAGCCGAAGGACACGGAGTCCTGGCGCCGCCGCGGCGGGATCCTGTTCAAGCTCGAGCGGTTCCCCGACGCCCTGCGATCGTACGAGGTCGCCACGGAGCTCGCCCCGAACTCGGAGGAGCTGTGGTTCGAGCGGGCCCGGTGCCTCCTCCGGTTGAAGCGGCCCGCGGAGGCCGCGGAGGTGTACGACCGTGCGATCCTCCTGAACTCGACGGACCCGCGCGCATGGTACGGGAAGGGCCTCGCGCTCGCCTCCCTCCAGAGGATCGAGGAGGCCGTCACGTGCTACGACCACGCCCTCGACCTCTCCCCCAAGGACGCGAGGGTGTGGCACAGCCGGGGCGCGGCCCTCCAGTGGCTCGGCCGCCACTCCGAGGCGGTGGAGTCCTTCGACCGCGTCCTCTCCCTCGACCCGTCGAACGGGACCGCCCTCGTGCGGAAGGGAGATTCCCTCGGGGCGTTGGGCCGGTTCGACGGGGCCCTGGACGCGTTCGACTCCGCCCTCGCGATCCAGCCGAAGAACGTCACGGCCGTCCGCGGCAGGCGGGAGGCGCTGGAGAGGCTCGGGAAACCCGAGGACGCGTACCGCGCCGCCACGGAACTTTCCTCCCTCGCGCCGGAGGACCCCAAGGCGTGGGTGGACCGCGCCCGCCTCGCCCGCCTGATCGGACGGGACAAGGAGGCCCTTGGCGCGGTGAACAAGGCGGTCGGCCTCGCCCCGGAGAACGTGGACTACCTGCGGCTCAAGGCGGGCGTCCTCGGTGCGCTCCGGAACCCTCGGGGCGTCGTCGACGTGTGCAACCGGCTCCTCGAGGTGAACCCGCGGGACGCGGAGGCCCTGCGCGAGAAGGGTCTCGCGCTGGAGCAGCTCGGGGACCCGGAGGCCGCGCTCGTGGCGTTCGAGCAAGCCCTCCAGACGGACCCGATGGACCGGAGGACCTGGAATGCGAAGGGCTCCCTCCTCGCCGGGCAGGGCCGCCTCCCGGACGCCCTTGCCGCCTTCGACCAGTGCCTCTCCCTGAACCCGGGAGACCGGTTCGCCCTCTCCCGCAAAGGCTCCCTCCTCATCGACCTCGACCGCGCGAGCGACGCGATGAAGTGCTTCGAGGACGGACTCCTCCTGGACCGGACGAACCCGGACTTCCTCGTCGGGAAGGCCCGGTGCCTCCTCGCCCTCGGGAAGAACGAGGACGCGGCCCGGTGCCTCGACCCCGTCCTCGAGAAGGACCCGAACCACTACGGGGCCCTCGCCGTGAAGGGTGTCGCCCTCGTGCGCTCGGGTCGTCCCGCGGACGCGCTCTTGATCCTGGACCGAGCGATCCTCGGGGACACGGAGAATGGCAAACTCCATCTCGAGCGCGGGCGGGCCCTCGTCGCGCTGGACCGGAACGTGGACGCGACCGGCGCGTTCGAGCGCGCCGCGCGACTGTCTCCGAACCGACCGGAGGCGTGGCGGGAGCTCGGGGACGCCCGGGTCCGTACGAACGCCCCCGACGGGGCGATCGCTGCCTACGAGCGCTGTCTTGCGATCGATGCGAAGGACAAGGGCGTCTGGTCGATGAAGGCGTTCGCGCACGAGCGGACCGGCGACTGGGAGGCCGCTGCGGGCGCTTACGACGAGGCGATCCGCCTGGACGCGCGTACCCCCGCCCTCTGGAACGCGAAGGGGCTCTCCCTCGTCCACCTGCGGAGATTCGACGAGGCGGGGAAGTGCTTCGACCTGGCGCTGTCCATTGATCCGAACTACGCGGCCGCCGCGGACGCGAAGAAGCTGTGCGAGGAGCGGGCCGCCCAGGCGAAGGTGGAGGCGTTCGCGAGGGCCGTCGTCCAGTACGAGCGGGCCGTCCACCGCCCCGCGAGCAAGGAGGAGATTTTCAAGGAGTGCGGCGTTCCGCTCCAGCTCCTCGACAACGTCGTCGCGTATGTGAACGAGCCGGCCCCCGTGGCGGTGGAGTCCCTCCCGCCGGAGCAGCTCCGGCGGTTCGAGGACGCCTCCCTCACCCTCCTCCGGAGCCCGGGCGGCAAGGACATGCGCCTCTCCGACGTCGTCGGCGCGCTCCCGGACCTGGACGTCTCGGAGGCCCGCGAGGTCCTCGGGTATCTAAAGGGTGTCCGTTCTCTGCGGCTCGAGCCCGACCCTGGTTGGCAGCTCGACCCGCTGATCCGCAAGGCCCTGGACCTCCCGAAGCAGGAGTGGAACCTCCGGGACCTCGCGCGAGAGCTGAACATCGGACCGTACGAGGCGAAGAAGCTCGAGGTCTCCCTCAAGATCTTCGAGGGCGGCGGGTACCGCGTGAAGACGAAGGCCCCGCCCCCCGTGGAGCGGCCCCGCGTCCAGCGGTTCCCCGCGAAAGAGAGTGCGGTTCACGGCCCGAAGCCGGAGCTCGAGGCGGACGACGCGCCCGCCCAACCTTCGAAGCCGAGAGGTGCTCCGCCCGCCCCGGAGCCACGACCCGCTCCCGCGGTCCCGGAAGCTCCGTCTCCCGCGGAGAGGCCGAAGAAGCGCGAGGATGCGGACGCCTCCCGGGACTTCAGCCGGCTGTAGTCATTCGAAGGTCCAGCGGTCCCGTTCGTGGAGCAGCCTCCGAAGGAGGGCCGTCGCCGTCTTCGGTTCGATCCGGAGGGAGAAGGCCCCGAGGTGCTTGCACAGGAGCTTCCCCCTCGCGCGGTTCCTCCGGAAGTCCACGCAATCGTGCTCGACCCGCTGCCCCGCGATGTCGATGACGACGGAGTACTCCTTCACGGAGCCGCTGATCAGGCTCTTCGACTCTTTGTCCACGTGGACCTGGTCCGCGGGGATATGGCGCGCGCTCGCGAGGCGGTTCTCCCCGAGGAACGCGAGGAGCAGCTCCTCTAGGGTCATCGCGTCGATGTCCTTGTTGATTGGGATGTCCGCCTGGATCGTGGCCGCCTCCGGCTCCGTTGCGCTGGGCCCAAGGGCGATTGGGACCCCGAATTTCCGGAGGGCCTCGTTGATCTTCTTGTCGATGTACGCCTGCTCTGGCTCCGTGTACTTCGCTCGGTTGCGGGGGTCGTTGAAGTACCGTCGTGCCGCGCGGGCGTGGAACGGCGTGTGGACCGGATACTTCCAGTTCGCGGGGTCCCCATATTTCTCCGGGTCCTTCGGATACCTTGTGATGGGGCCCGGTCGGCCGTCCCGACGGCGGGCGGGTTTCACGGGGCGGACCATCGCGAGCGGGAGGGTCTTGGCGGGCGTTAAAGGGTTCGCGGCTCGGGAGGCCGTCGATTGGGACTAGGTAGTCTGTCCGGAGACAATCGGTGAGGTCACGCTGCGGGTGGCGGACGAGTCCGAGAACTGGGACGAAGGCGTCGTAACCATTACGGTCATTACACCGCCAGGTGGCGGGACTGCATCCCCCAGGCGACAGCCCGCATTGACATACCATCGTTTGTGTCTTTCGGACACAAGGGGACAAAGCTCATATCGCCATTAGACCCTCAGCACACCCGGAGAATCTAGCGGGAATGCGGGCACCCAGAGTCTCGGCGCTGCCGGCTTTGCTCTTGGTCCTGTTCCTGTCCGGGTCCATGGCTTCGCTCGAGGGCGTCTCTCGCGCGGCGTTCCAGGGAACGTATGGCAACCTTACCTCCGACTTACTCGGCTTCGAAACGGGTCGAGTCGACCTGACCTACACGAATGTGTCACGCGCGCTGAGGCTTGTCCCGGGGGTTGCGGAGGTGCAGCCTCTCGTGAAACCGGCGCCCAACGACATCGTCCGCATATGGAACGGTTCGAGGGGGTTTCTGTCGGCTCTCATGGCGGTAAACTCGTCGCTCTACGCAAGGCTGCACGGGCTCCCCCTCGAGGGTCGCGCGCCTCTAGACGAACCGGCCGCGGTAGTACACCGGGCTGTTGCGCAGACCCTCGGACTCGCGATCGGCTCCGTCATCTACTACTGGAACGATTACTTCAACGAGACCAGCGGGCGGTTGGAACCCGCGTTCCTGAACCTCACGGTCGTCGGCCTCTATGGGGATACCCTTCCGCCACGGGAAATCCGGACAGGGTTCGGTCCTTGGTTCGAAACGTCCCAGGACGTCTCCACGTTCGTATCCCTCGAATTCGTCGACGACGTTCGGCGCGTCCTCAAGGTAGACCCCGGCTCGACGAACCTGGGGTACTACCGGATATGGGCCTCGCCGTCCCTCTTCGATTTCTCCGACTTGCACGCGACGAGTGCGAATCTCGCACGGCTTGAGACGCGGCTGCGGACGGCCGCCAGCGCCTTCGCAGTCTTCATCTCGGACCAAGTGGGGCCTGTCCTCGACGACGTGGGCAAGGCACTCGCGGAGCAGCAGGGGCTCTTCCTGGCCACGGGGTCGCCGCTCATCGCGCTCGCCTTGCTCCTTGCCTTCCATGCGCAGGAACTCGCGATCCGCCCCCGGCTGTACGAACTGGCGGTGATGAAAGCCCGTGGGGCCGACGATCGACGTCTCGCCATGGGGCTTTTGGGCGAGGCTTCCGCGCGCGGAGTGATCGGCGGGGCGGTTGGGATCCTAGTCGGGCTCGCACTTGGCCCTCTGGCGGTCGGAAGCACCATCGCCGTCCCGATCGTCTCTCCCGCCTTGCTCGTCGGGCTCCTCGGATTGGCGGTGGGGATCACCGTTCTGGCACTCGTCGGACCACTCCGCGGGTTGCGGAACATCCCCCTCTCCCGCGCCCTCGTCGACCCCCGGGCCGCGATGGAGTGGAGTCCGTCTTCGTCCGCGAAGGTGCTCTGGGGGTCCGCCCTGGCGACCGGGGCGATCATGATCGGACTGTCTCTGGCCCTCCTGCCCAGCTCCCGGGGGACGGAAATCCTGCCCTCCATGTTCGTCTTCTTCGGTCCGTTGCTCGCCATGACGATCCTCCTTCAGGCAGCCACGAGTCGCATGCGCTCCTGGCATCGAGCAACGGCGAGGGTCGTTGCGCCGATCGCAGGGCCTGCCCGCCTCGCGTTCCTCGGGGCTGTTCGGGCGGGCGCGCAACGCGGAACGGCGGTGACGGTCACGATGGCGCTCGGCCTCGCGTTCGCCATCGTCGTGGGGGCGGCGCTGACGAGCGAGGTGGACTACGACCGCCGCTTCGTGGAGGCGGAAACGGGCGCAGATATCGTGGTGGAGACCGGGGCTTACGACCTCGGTCTGTCGGCGAACCTGTCGGCGGTTGCGGGAGTCTCCGTGGTTTCCAGCGCCACCTCCCTCCTGGGCAGTCAGCCCATCTTTGCGATCGACGCTGCGAACTTCACGGAGGCCACCTACGTCAGTGACGCCCACTTCACGGCGGGTTCTCTGGCGGATCTCCGCGCCTTGGTGGACGGGCGCACAATGATTATCTCCGACGCTTTCGCGGAGTACAGCGGATTGCGCGTCGGCGACGTACAGCGTGTGAA
>JAIBJG010000006.1 GCA_020029475.1 Methanobacteriota archaeon
AGGAGGCGGCCGTACGCCGCGAGGGCGGACGCGACGGACGAGTCGCCCACGATCAGCAGCTGCGGCTTCGGCGAATGCGGCTCGATGTAGATGTCCATGGCACCACCGCTGTGACATTCCATCACGTACTCCACGATGCCCTCCGGGACGGGGGCGGCGCCGACGTCTCGCGCGAGCCGCAGGAGCCGCGGGCGTCCGTCCCGCATCGAGGCGAGGGACTCCGCGAGAACGACGGATTCCGCGCAGCTCCCGCCGATCCACCCGAGCATGCCCTTGTCGGGCCGGACGACGGCCTTGTTTCCAGGTCTCCCCGAGGTGGGCTTCACGATGCGGACGACCGTCGCGAGGGCGAACGGCTCGTTGCGGGCGGTGAGGTCGTGGGCGATCGCGAGGACGTCGACCGTGGGCCGCATGGCGGCTCGGTCCGCGGGGGGCGCCTGGGCTCCGTGGAGGTGAACCCGCGAGGGCGCAATCTGGGCCGCAATCGCCTCCTTGGACTCGCCCCGATCCAGGGCGGCCTGAACGCGCCCGACCTGGTCCTCCGTGTCGACGTCGATCAGGACCCCCGGGTCGTCGACCTCGACCTCCGAAATCTCCCCCGCGTGGCCCGGGAAGATCGCGCGGCATCCCTGGTCCCCGGTGATCTTCTCGATCTCCGAAGAGAGGGACCGGTCGAGGAGCACGGGGTTCCCGCGGGCTCCCCGGTAGGTCGGAATCAGGATCTTCGCGCCGGTCGCGGACCACCGGTCGATGAGGGCGTCGAGGGTCGCAGGGTCGACCAGGGGCTGGTCTCCCAGGACGACGAGGAACGCCCGCGAGCCCTGGACCGCCGCCCGGACCCCCGCGCGGATCGAGGTGCTCATGCCCTCCGCAAATCGCGGGTTCACGACCGTCCTCGCACCGTCAAAGGCGACCTCGCGCCGGATCCTCTCGGCGTCGTGGCCGAGAACGACGACGATGTCCCGCACCCGCGACCGATGGACCGCGGACAGGACGTGGGCGAGGAGCGGTCGGCCCGCGAGGAGGACGAGGGCCTTCGCGCGGCCCATCCGGGTGGACGCGCCCGCCGCGAGCACGATCGCCGACACTCCGGGGTCTTCCCCCGCCATCTCACCTCCGCTCCCGCGAGACCGCGACTCTCTCCCGCCCCTCCGCGGGCTTGTGGGGGACGTACTTCCCGTACTTCGTCGCAACGACCTCCCCGAGGATCGCGAGGGCGAGCTCCGCGGGCGTCTTCGCCCCGATGTCGAGCCCCACGGGCGCGTGGAGTGCGGCGAGGAACGCCTCCGGCACGCCGCGGGACCGGAGCTCTTCGAGGTTCTTCTGGAGCCGCGAGCGGCTCGCGAGGAAGCCGACGAACCGCGCCTTCGAACGGGAGAGGGCCTCGAGGACCCCCGCATCCCTCTCCCCCTTCGTGAGGACGACGACCGAGTCCTTCTTCCCGATCCCGAGGGCCTCCGGGTCGACGACGTCGCTTTCGATCGTCATGTCCGGTGCGTTCTGGAGGACGGGCATCGGGTCGACAACGACGACCTCAAACCCGAGTTCCTTCCCCATCCGGACGACGGCCTCTTCGATGTCGTCCTTCCCGCCCTGGCCGATGACGACGAGTCGCTCCGTGGGCAGCATCGGTTCGATGAACACCTCCAGGGTCCCTCCGCAATCGGTCTCGACGTAGATGTCCTCTTCGCCCGCCGCGCGGACGAACCCCGCGACCGCAGTCGCCGCGTCGACGAGATGGATCCGGACGACACGGGCTCGACCGTCCCCCATCGCGCGCTCCGCGACCTCGACGACTGGCCCCTCCGGGCAGCCGCCGCCGAGGGTCCCACCGAGGATGTCGCCCCCCTGGGAGATCACAATCTTGAACCCCACTTTCGCGAGGGTGGAGCCCTCCGTCCTCGTCACCGTGGCCACGACGAAGGGCTCGCGACGGGACGCCAGATTAGAGAGCAGCGAGGCGAAGTCCGGGGCCTTCACGGCCCGTATAGCAACGATGGCGGGGGTTATCTCGATTTCCCCGGTGCCTACTCCTTTCGAGCTTCTTTCGCCGTCGGGCGAAGATCCCTGCTCCTGCACTTCCGGCAGCGGGTCGCGCGGATCGCGTTCCGCGCGTAGCAGTTCATGTGCAATGCCATGCTCCTCCGATGCACGGGGGGTTTGGGCGGTGGCGGCTCACGATGCATGGAGCGCACAACTAGCAGCCTCCCTTAAGTAATGGCGGCGCAATACGCGTATTACATGCAACGCGAGCGTCTTACGAAGCCCACGACGTCGATCCGCCTCTCGGCGGAACAACTCCGGGATGTCGACGAACTCGTACGGCGAACCGGCATGAAATCCCGGACGGAACTCATCGAACGTGCGATCGAGCGCTACATCGAGGATTTGAAGGGATCAAAAGTCCTGGTACTGAGGGAGTGGACCCCAACGAAAGCGAAGGCGGCGGTCGTGAAATTCCTCAAAAATCGGCCATCCGCGTACGTGTCGGATATCATCGAGGCCCTCGGGATGGAGCCCGACCTCGCGTTTCGGACCGTCGACACGTTGCTCAGGGAGGGCGCCGTTGACCGAGCTGCGTGAGCCAGGCGATTCCGTCGTCGGGGAGAAGCTCGTCGCATGGGGCAAGAAGATTGGCCGGGTCCACTTGATCTCCGGAACGTCGGCCCATCGCGCCCAAAGCGTCTACGTATGGGGAGCCCCTGCGAAGTGTCGAATCGACATTGCCGTTCGGTTGCGGTAGGTTCGGAGGGGGCAAGCGGGCGGCCTTACTCCTTCCGGGCTTCCTTCGCCTTCGGGCGGAGCTCCGTGCTGTGGCACTTCCGGCAGCGGGTCGCGCGGATCGCGTTCCGCGCATAGCAGTTCATGCAGATCATCTTGATCAGGAGCCGCTTCTCGGCTTCCGGGAACCGCGCCATCGGAGGGAGGCCCAATCCCCTCCGGGTTATGAAGGCTTCGGGCGGGAGGGCCACCGATCTCCGCTTCTCGTGTCCCCCGGCCCGCCACAGGGTTGATGCCCTTCGAGGGCGGTGAGGGGGGTCCGCATGGCTCCGGCCCAGACCGCGAAGGCGTACCTCGGAAAGACTTCTCCGCGATTCCGCGAGGTCCACGCCTCCCTCGGGCGCTCCATCGAGGACCTCTTCCCCGACGCCCGGAGCGCGTTCGAACATGGCATGCCGGGTTGGAGGATCCCCCGGCCACGGCGGGTGGACCCCGCCTCCGTGAAGGGCACGATCGACCCGAACTGGGTCCACGTATTCCTCGCGGAGCGGAAGGCGGGGATCACCCTCAACCTCTGGAACCCCGTGGACGTCGGCGGCTTCCGCAGGCGCAAGCGCGAACTCGAGCGGGCGGGGTTCAAAGTGATGGTGGGATGCCTCCAGTTCAACCGGAAGTCCGCGTATCCGATCGGCCTCGTTGTCGAAATTCTCCGAGACGTCAAGAAATCGCTCGAGGAAGACGGACGGGACACTGCGGGTGGGGTCGAGGGGGGCAGCCGCACACCGACGCGAGGGAAGGACCCGGATCAAGCAGCCCTCCTCCGCGAGCTCGATGAGTGGTCGTCGGAACCGCCGATGGATGGCGGGGACTGAGGCCGACTCAATCTTCTTGAGCCGGCGCGGGCTCGCGGGGCCATGTCGTACTCGGCGCCCCAGGCCGCCCGGGTCCGGAAGGCCCTGGGGAGCCGTCCCGGGCTCACGGAGAAGGAGATGTTCGGAGGGGTCGCCTTCCTCCTCGACGGGAACATGGCCGTCGGCGTCCGGGACGAGGACCTCATCGTTCGCGTGGAGCCCGGAGAAACGGTCGCCCTGCTGAAGGAGCCCGGTGCGAAGCCGTTCACCCTCGCGGGGCGAGGGGGGATGGCGGGGTGGCTCCTCGTGGATCCCGAGGGGTACGAGAGCGAGGCCGGCCTTCGCACCTGGATCGCCCGCGGGGTCGCGTACGCGTCGTCGCTGCCCGCGAAGAGCGGGGCGGGCAAGTCCAAGTCGAAGCGGTGACGCCTGCCGCTCAGAGTCCCTGGAGGAAGGGGAGGCTGGGGGCGAAGAAGTACTCGCCTCCCCGCAACCGGACATGGTCCCCGAAGTTGAACAACCGCCGGCCGATGAACCGTCCGGACCGGCCCCACTCCCGGGGCCATCGCTGCACCGCCCTCGGGTGCTGCCCGATCAGCGCGTCATCCCCCGTGTTCAGTCCCGGGACGATCCGGAACTCCGGGAAGTTCGGGTTGTCGACCCAAGTCCGCTGGATGAACTCGAACTGGCGGGAGATGTCGCTCTGGAAGGCCTGGAACAGGAGGCCCACCTCCCCGGAGACGGGGGGACGGATCCCGTAGGGGATCCCCCGCCGCACGATCCGCCGCTTCCGTTCCTCCACCAATCCAAGAGCCGCGTTCGACCCCCGCTGGTTCGCCTTCCGGATGTGGGCGTGGAACGGGCACCGGTTCCCGGTCGGGTCGTCGGGCAGGTACGTGAAGTCGTTGAACGCGCCGCGACCCTTGCTCGCCTGGAGGGTCACCGGGGTCCCGTCCTTGAACCGCCCCACGACGAGGGCCCCCGCGAGGGGCTCCGTCACGGCGAGGCGGGTCGCGAGGGCGGACACCCGCGCGTTGAATCCATCGACATCCTGTCGCAGCTTCCGGAAGACGAAGTAGCTGCCGACGCTGTCCTCCACGTCCGTGTGCGGGTCGTCGACGAGGACGAGGCCCAGGGGAGCGGAGGGGTCCCAGTGGGCCACCCCGTCCCGACGCTCCCGGTCGATGTCGTCCTTGAGGAAGAGGGGCTGGCTCCGGGCATCGATGTACCCGAAGTGCTCGATCGCCTCCCCGTTCGCATTCCGCAGGACCGTGCCGCCCTCGACCGCCAGGACCGTGGCGATCCCCTGGAGAGCCTGGGAGACCGCCTGGGTCTTCGCCTCCACGGCGGCCGCGGAATCGTCCGCGAGCGCGACGAGCGCGTCGATTCTCCCGCGATACGGCTCCTCCCAGTCCGAAGGCATTGGGTCCCGGTTCCTCGCGAGGAGGGAGAACTCCCGGTGTTTCATGCCGTTCCGGAACGAGGCGCCCGCGGGGCCGAAGGCCGCGGTGTCGACCCCGAGCGCCGCGTAGCCCGTCGCGGAGAGGTAGAGGTTCGCGAACATCCCGCCCGTCGCACCGCGTCCGCGGAACGCCGTCGCGGTGTCGATCTGTTCTCTCGCGGACGTGACCTCGTCCCGGGCGAACCCGCGGACCCAGGACCGGACGGCGGCGCGGTCCCCGGTGAACCGGAGGAAGAGATGGTCGGACTCCTTCCGGCCGTGGGGCTTCAGGACGTTCCCCTGGAGGTTGTCGAGCATCCGGTGATACTTCGGATCCGCGGGGTCGATGTCGGTGTCGTTGAGGTCGACGGCCACGGCCACCCGAGGGGCGGGGCGATTAGAAAGCTCTTACGTCTTGAGCTCGCGGCGACGAAACAACACGGTCGCGACGATGGAGCCGATGACGAAGTACCCCGCGAAGACCGCGAGGGACGTCGCCGCGTCCGGGACGAACCCGAACCCCGGCGGGCCACTGGACGTGCCCAGCACGTTCGAGATGATCCCCGCGGCTTCGTTCGGAAGAAACCACGGCGACACCTTCCCCACCTGGAGGAGCGCGCCCACGATGGTGAAGATTAGGGTGAAGAGGAAGAACGTCAGGACGGTCGCGGAGATTGTTCCCTTCAGGATGGAGGAGAGCAGGAACGCGACCCCGGTGACGCACGCGACGTATGCGAGGGCGTACACCGCGGAGAGGGCGACCTCCCACGAGAGGGTCTTCGTGATCGCGAGCGCGGCGACGCTCGCGACCCCGTAGTACAGGAACACAATCAGCCACGATGCGGCCAGGCTCGCGAGGAGCTTCCCGAGGACGATCGTCTCTCGCCGCACGGGGTTCGGGAACAGGAAGTATCCTGTCCGCTTCTCGTGCTCGGAGCACAGCGCGTCCGCCGCGAACAGGACTCCGCACAGGACGGCGAGGAGGCTCGTGAAGCCCGCAAACGTCCCGACGAACGCGTTCGGGCTCGACGGGTACGCAGACCCGAGCGCAGGCGGGAGGCCGAGGATCAGCCCGATGATCAGGGCGAGGAGGACGGCCATCCCGAGGAGCCGCCGGCTCCGGAGGTACTTCCGGAGCTCGTACGATGCGACGACGAACGCCTGCCGGAGGTCCTCCTTGGCGGTCACTGCGCGGTCTCCTTGATCTGTTCGAGATAGAGCTGCTCGAGGGCCGTGCCGACGGGCCGGAACGCGGTGAGCGGGAGCCCGCTCCGGACGATCGCGCTGATCACCGCCGCCTGGACCTCCGGCCCGCCGGAGAGGTGGATCTCCACGACGCCGTTCCCGGAGTCCGTCGCGCTCTTCACGCCGGGGAGCCCGCCGATCCACACGAGCTCGTCCGGGTTCAGCGGCGCGAGGAACACCGCCTGGAACAGGGTCGCCTCCGCGCGCTTCGCGAGCTCGTCGAGGGTTCCCTGGAGGAGGAGTTTCCCGTGGTCGATCAGGGCCGCGGCGTCGCACACCTCCGTGACCTCGCCGAGGAGGTGGGAGCTCATGAAGATCGTCCGGCCCTCCCGCTTCAGGGATTTCACGATGTCCCGGACCTCCGCCATCCCCCGCGGGTCCAGGCCCGACGTCGGCTCGTCGAGGATCAGGAGGTCCGGCTCGTGGAGGAGGGCCTGCGCGACCGCGAGCCGCTGCTTCATGCCCTTCGAGAACGTGTCCACGCGTTTGTCTCCCCAGCCCGTGAGCTTCACGGTCTTCAGGACCGCCTCGGAGCGGGCCGCGAGGGCCGCCTTGGACATCCCCCGGAGCCGCCCCGCGTACGCGAGGACCTCGAGGGGGCTCAGATATCCGTAGAACTCCGGGGTCTCGATCACGGTCCCGACCTTCCGGAGGGCCTGCGTCGGCTTCCGCTGGACGTCCACGCCGAAGAGGGCCGCCTGCCCCCGAGAGGGGCGGATCAGGTTTGTGAGGATCTTGATCGTCGTGGACTTCCCGGCCCCGTTCGGCCCGAGGAAGCCGAAGCACGTCCCCGCGGGGATCGTGAGGTCGAGGGACCCGAGGGCGGTGAACGTGCCGTAGTCCTTCCCAAGACCTTTCATTACGATCGGCTCCGTCACGACGCGCGCCTACCCGGCGGGGAGATAAGAGGGTTTCGACGCGGTTCCTACGAATGCGAGAACTCCGCGATCACCGCGGCGTGGTCCCGCTGGAACGGGTCGAGGGGCACGGTCCCGAGGACGTGGAGTCCCTTTTTCCGGAGGGCAGACTCGACGGTGCGGTACACAGCGGCGGGCTCCCGCGCGACGTCGATGCTCCGGGACTTCACGATCAGGATCACTGTGCCGTCCGGGTTCAGGAAGCGGAGGTTCCTCTCCAGAATCTCGACCTGGTCCCGCTGCGCGATGTCCTGATACACGAGGTCGACGCGGCCCACGGTCCCCGCGTACGCGTCCGGCTTCGACGCGTCCGCAAGGATCGGCAGGACGTTGTGGCGGGCCTCCGCGAGGTCGAGGAGCTTCTGGAACACGCGGCGGGAGACCTCCACCGCGTACACGGTGCCCTCGAGGACGATGTCGGAGACGTGGCTCACCGTCGTCCCGCTCGCCGCGCCGAGGTAGAGGACCTGGGACGACCGCTGGAGCGGGAGGATCTTCCAGCCCTTCAGGAGGAGGGCCGCGAGCTTGCTCCGCCGCGGGTCCCACTGCCGGTACTCGATCCCGCGGAGAGTGACGAGGCGCTCGCCATAGACGTCGCGCCCCGGCGTGAGGTTCTCCGTGTACAGGTTCCGGCCGTCCGTGAAGGCCCTGGAGACACCGAGGGGACGGAGCTCGACCACGGACGCGCGATTCCCGCCGCGGGCTTGAACGTTCCCGCCTCAGGGGGCGCGGGTCCGTTTCTTCGCGGGTCGCGAGGTCGCGCGCTTCTTAGCAGGGGATCGGGACTTGCGCGCCGAGGGACTTCGGGCCTTGGCGGGCGTCTTCGCGGGCTTCTGCTTCGGAGCCTTGGCGGGGGCCGCCGAAGGCATCCTCGGAGCGGCCCGTCCCGGGGCGAGCCGGTCCCACGCCTTCACCGCCTCCGGGTGCTCGGGGACGATGTGGACGACTCGGGAGATCGTCGCCCGGGCCTCCGGGAGCGCGCCCTCCCGCTCGAAGAGGGCGGCCTCGTTCAGCATGATCCTCGGGTCCTCGGCGATCCGGCGTGCGGCCGCGAGTTTCTTCATCGCCTCTCCGAGGCGATCGGCGGAGGCGAGCGCGACCGCGAGGTTGTTCAGGACCCCCGCATCACGGGGTCGGAGGGCCGCGGCCTTCTTCAGCGCCTCCACGGCCTCCCGCCACTGCCCCCGCTTCATGAGACAGACGCCGCGCTGGTTCCACGCGACCGCGTCGTCGGGGTGATCCGCGAGGTGCTCCTCGAGCGCCGTCCCCGCCTCGTCAAAGCGGCCCGCCCGCATCAGGATTTTCGCGAGCCCGAGGCGCGACCGCCCGAGGTCCGCGATCTTCGCGTGGGACTCGTGGACCCGCTCCGGATCCCCGTCCGCCTCCGCGATCACGGCCCGCATCGCCCACGCCCGCACGTTCGCCGGGTTCCCGACGAGGGCGGCGTCGACCTCCGAGGCCGCGGCGTCGCTCCGCCCCGCCTGCATCAGGGCGTTCGCCTTGTGGAGCCGCGCCCCCGCGTCCCCCATCCCGATCGCGCGGTCGTAGCACTTCACGGCCTCCTCGATTCGGCCCGCCTTCGCGTACGCGGTCCCGAGGCCGACCCACGGTGCGGGGGCGTCGAGGGTGATCGTGGATTCCCAGAGGGACGCCGCGGCGGCCGCGGCCCCGATCCGGGTGAGGAGGGCGGCCTGCTCCGCCTTCCCCGCCCGCCACTCCGGTCCCCGGGGCTGCGTCCGGAGGTGGTCGAGGACCCGCTGCCGCACGAGGCCGCTCCGGCCCTTCGGGTTCAGCCCGAGCCCCGTCGCGAACGTCTTCAGGGCGGGCCAGTCCGCGTGCTCGACCTCCGCGGCGCTCGGCAGGGTCACCTCGTCACCTCCACGCACCGGGCCTGGATCTCGCACTCCGCGCACCCGGGATCGCCCGCCTCGAACGTGCCGAAGCACTCGTACGCGCCCCGGTACAGGTCCACCCGCTTCCGGAGTTCCTTCGCCCTCCGCAATCCCTCGTGGGCCTGCTTCTGCTTCGGCTCGAGCTCGAGGGCCCGCTCGAAGGACCGCGCGGCGAGGGAGGACTCGAGGAGGGCGAGGTGGCTGAGCCCCTTCAGGGTCCAGAGCCACGGAGGCTGCCGCAGGGCGAGGGCGCGATCCGCGGCGATCACGGCATGGCCGTGCTTCCCCCGCCGCTGCCACGCGAACACGCGGTTCACGTGCGCGTCGAAGAGGTCCGGGTCGAGGCGGGTCGCCCGCTCGAACGAGGCGAGGGCGTCCTCGACCTTCCCGCGACGGAGGAGAGCGGCCCCCCGGTTGTTCCACGCGGGCGCGTACTCCGGCCGCGCGGCGAGGACGGTGTCGTAGCACCGCTCCGCGTCGTCGTACTTCCGGAGGGCGTGGAGGGCGGCGCCCTTGTTGATCAGCGCCTCCACGTTCCTCGAGTTCAATCGGAGGACCTGGTCGTACGCCTCGACCTCCTCCCGGTACCGCTTCATCCGGTGGAGGACGCCGGCGAGGGCGATCCACGCCTCCTCGTTCTCCGGCTTCAGGACGAGGGCCTCCGCGAAGGAGCCGAGGGCCTCCTTGAACTCCCCCTGGAGCTTGAGGACCTGGCCGCGGGCGATCCACGCGACGTCGTACCGCGGCTTCAGCTTCAGGGCCGCGTTGAAGTGGCCGAGGGCCTCCCCGAGGCGCCCGTCCGCGAGGCTCTGCTTCCCCGCCCGCATCGTCGCCTCCAGGGTGACGACGCTCGGGAGGAACCGGTCCCCCTCCGGGGCGGGGCCGCTCACCCGCCCGCCTCCAGCCGCTTCCGGACCGTCTCCCGCCACTTCGTCGCGAGGTCGTGGCCGGGCCTCAGCGCGAGCGCGGTCTCGTACGCGGCGAGGGCCTCCGGGTACTTCTCCTGGTACTGGAGGGCGACCCCCTTCCCCGCCCACGCGTCCGCGGACCTCGGGTCCTTCTGCAGGGCCTGGTCGTACCGCACGATCGCCATGTCCGCGTCCCCGCCCTCGAGGGCCATCTCCGCGAGCTGGAGGAGGGTCTCCGTCTCCTCCTTCTCCGGCTCCACGGCCTCGATGAACGCCTTGAAGTCCGCGGGGAGCTCCTCGGGCTCCGTGCGGACGGCCTCCTCGACGCTCTCGAAGAGGTCCGCGATCCCCTTCACCGCGGGGGACTCCGGCGCGAGCTGGAGCGCGCGGTTCAGGCACGCCTGCGCGGTGTCCTTCTCCTCGAGGGCCCAGTGCGCCTGCGCCTTCCCGAGCCACGCGTCCACGGACTCCGCGTGGAAGGAGAGGGCCTTGTCGAAGCACTCGAGGGCCTCCTTCGGCTTCTCCTGCTTCAGATGGATCTCCCCCTTCCCGACCCAGGGCTCCGGGTAGTCCCACTTCAGGGCGATCGCGCGGTTGTACAGCTGGAGGGCGGCGCCCCACCGGCCCTTCCGGTTCAAAAGCGCGCCCTTCCGGAACAGCGCGCCGGGGTTCGCGGGATCCCGACCGAGGGCGCGGGTGACGAGGGCCTCCGCGGCGTCCACGTCCCCGAGGGCCATCAGGGTGTCCCCGAGGCCGAGGACGGCCCGCTGGTTCTCCGGGTCCCCCTCGAGGACGGTCTGGAACAGGAGGGCCGCGTCGTTCCCCTTCCCGTCGATCCGGAGCTGCTCCGCCTTCAGGAGGATGTCCGCGGCCTTCGACGGGTCCAGGCGGAGGACCTCCTTCAGGCAGTCGATCGCGTCCGCGAGCCGGCCCGCCCCGAAGAGGAGGTTCGCCTTCTCGTACCACGCCTGGCGGTTCGACCGGTTCAGGTCCAGGACCCGGTTGTAGCAGTGGAGGGCCTCCGAGGGCCGCTCCAGCATCACCATCAGCTCCGCCTTGTCGAACCACGCGGTCTCGTCGTCCGGCCGCTCCCGCAGGTGCTGCTCGATCACCCGGAGGGCGCCCTCGTTGTCCCCCTCCTCGAGGAGGGCCTGCGCCTGCTCCCGCAGGTCCATCGGCGCCTCCAGGGCCTCCGGGGCGGTGAGGGCGCGGATCTCCTTCGCGAGGGCCTCCGTGACCCCCTCGCACTGGGTCAGCGCGCGGATCTCCGCGGCCCGCACGGACTCCATGTCCGGGAACGCGTTCGTGATCGCCTTCGCGGTCCGGATCGTCATCCCGGGGACCGTGTCGAGGAACTCCATCACGGCCCGGCGGCGGTCGTCCTTCTCCGCCCACGCGACCCGCTGGCGGACGTCCCGCTCCTTCGCTTCGAGCTCGGAGACCTTCGCGACCGCCTCCCGCTCCTTCTCGCGGACCTCCGCCTCCTTCTCCTCGATCGTCCTCGCACGCTCCCGGATCTTCGACTCCTTCTCGAGGATCTCGGACTCCTTCGCCTCCAGGTCCTTGCTCTGCTTCTGGACCCAGGACGTGATCTGCTCCTTCTCCCGCTCGAGTTCGGACCGCGCGGCCATCAGGCGGGCCGACTCCTCCGCGGTGCGTCGCTCCCCGTCCGTCGGGCCCCTCGCCTCCGGCTCGGGTTCGACCTCGGGTTCCGGTTCGGGCTCCGGTTCGGGCTCCGGACCCGGCGCGGGCGGCGGGATCTCTGCGGAGGCGGGTGCGGGGGGCTCCTCGACGGTATCGGGCTCCGGGGGCGTCGCTTCCTTCGGCCCCGCCAGCCAGTCCATCTCCTCCATGAACGTGGACTCGGCCTTCGCGGGGGCCGGCTCCATCGAAATCGGTTCCGCCTCCGGGACGGCGACGGGCTCCCGCGGCCTCGACAGGACCCTCGCGCGGGTCGCGTACTCGTCCGCGAGGTGCGGGGGCATCGAGGGGATGCTCGCGATGTGGCGGCACAGCGCCGCGAGGGCCTCCCGCTCCCTCGGGTCCCGCGGGGGGCGGCCCCGCGCGTGGGCCAGGAACGTGTGGAGGACCTCCGCGTCCCCCTCGCTCAGGAGGGCCTGCCCCTCCCCAAGGCGGAGGCCGTCGACGATCGCGATCGCGGCGGCGGAATGGGTCCTCGCGTCGGGCGGGTGCCACTCGAGGGGGGCCTCGGGGTCCACGGCGAGCCACGCCTCGTCCCGCGGGTCCAGGACCTCGAGCAGGGAGGGACCGGGGAGGAGGTCCGGGTCGAGCCACAGCGGGTGGTACTGCGTGAGGTATTCCACGCACTGCGAGCAGAGCGCATCCCGTGTCGGGGCTCCGCACCTCGGGCACTTCGAGGGGAGCACGGGCGCACTAATCCCCGCACCCGCGATAAGAGGATTGCGGCCCGATTTCCCGCACCCCTCCGTGATGGCGGGGACGGAGAAACGGTTAAGCCCTGCCACCCCGATGGCGAAGCGTCGGCCCGAGGAATCGGCGGCGCGCGCGTGCGGACGCCCGCCACCGCGGTGTCGATGACGGGGGGAACGGAGATGGCGGCGCCGGCGGGGGAAGCTGGGGTGCGGACGGCTGCGTCGGACGACTGGGAGGTCAGCGACGAGGGCGTCCCGCCGATGCGGCTGAACACGGAGCAGGTCCTCGCGCTGATCGCGCAGGGCCGCCTCGGATTCGACTCCCAGGCCCGTCGCCCGGGGGATGCGAAATGGACGCGGACCGCGAGCCTCGGGGAGTTCGGGTTCGCATTCCCGCACATGAACTTCCTGAACTGGAAGAACAGCGGGAAGTACAACGAGGCGGACGGGATCGCGGCGATCAACCCGAGCTTCGATCGCGCGACGGACCTTGCGAGGAAGGTCGCGATGGGCGCGTCCTCCCAGGAATATGCGTTCTGGTTCTCCGCGCACGTGGACTGGATCCCCGCCCCAATCGTCCGGAAGGCGAAGCTGTTCAAGATGTGGGATGGGTTCTGGGTCTCCCCGCTCGTGGAGTCGAGCACGGTCCGCCCCGGCACGTGGCTGAACGTCTACCTCGTCGCGTTCAACTTCACGAACAAGACCCAGCAGCGGACGATCCGCGCGACGGACGCCCCGGTCCCGGAGGAGACGAAGGGGAACCTCACGTTCACGGTGCCGTCGTGGCGGTGGACCGTCCAGCGGATCTCGGTCCCCGCGACGCAATCGCCCGGGGAGCACAAGGTCGGGTTCACGACGAGGACGGGGGCGGAGCGTGCGGCGACCGCGCTCGCGGTCGGCGTGCTCACCCTCGGGACGGTGATCGCCTCGCCCGGCGCGTCCGGCTTCACCCTCACGTACCGGATCCTCCCGCCGGCGGTCGCGAAGACGGTGACGGACTGGGAGGCGTGGGCCCTCCAGGCGGCGGAGAAGCGGTTCGACGCGGCCCGGGCGGTCGCGATCGCGGACGCGGCGGGGCGGGAGATCCCGAGGGAGACGGTCCTCCAGCGGTTCCGGCCGTACCTCACGCCGTCCCTCGTCCTCGCGGCCCTCGAGGACAAGGAACGCGGGCCCCAGGTCGCGATCACCTCGTACTTCGACGACTTCATCTTCGACGCGTTCGGCGTGGACGGCGCGGAGAAGGCGTTCGTCGTGAAGTGAGTCCGGCGACCCGCCGCGAAGCCTTTTGCCGGGGCCCCCGATTCCTCCCGTCACGAAGCCGATCCGCGTGGACGACCCCGAGGCCGTGAGGGGATTCCTCGAATCCGATCCGGTGGGGAACGCGTTCGTCGTGAACTGGGCGCTCCACCAGACCGCCCGCGATCTGTACGTGGACCGCGTCCCGCCGCGCGCGGTGTTCACGTCGAGCCACGGGACCCCGCCGATGACGTTCCGCTTCTGCGGACTGTCTGCGATGGATGCGCAGGCCGCCGATGTCGTGCTCGAGAGTGCCGCCCCCGGCGAGGCGTTCCTCTTCCTCCCCGATCTCGGACTGCTCGATGCGGTGCGCCGCCACGCGAACGTCGTCCACGTCCGGCCCGCCTGGCTGTACCGCCTCGACCCGGAGTCCTTCGTGGACGTCCAAGAGCACGGGGTCCGTCCCGTGCCACCGTCGAATGCGGCGATGATCGCGAAGCTCTGGGAGCCCGAGTGGGACGCGACGCCGTACATCCGGAGCCGGCTCGAGTCCGGGCCTTCCGTCGGCATCTTCGATGGTGCACGCCTCGTCGCGTGGTACGGGACCCACATCGTCACGGACCGGGTCGCCGTGATGGGCTTCCTTCATGTCCTCGACGAGTACCGCCACCGCGGGTATGCGAGGTCCCTCTCGTGCGCACTCTCGGAAGAAATCTTCCGTGGCGGGAGGATCCCCGCGTGCCACGTGTACCAGGACAACGAGCCCTCTCTGCACCTCATGGATTCCCTCGGGCTCCGACGCGTGAAGCAGCAGGCGTTCGTGGAGGTCGAGTTCCGATGAGTGGCGGGTCGGCGGGGAATCCTTTCCGGAGACGACGCCGGTAATTCTTGAGTGCAACCGTCGCCACCTCGAATGCTGACGGGATGTACTGCTTGTACACAATATGCTCAGCGCTCAATCGAGCATACGCTGCACGGGTGAGACCGTAGCGACTTCGCACGTCCTCTGCAAGAGCAATTCGAATGGACTTGTTCACAATCAGGCGAAACTCCGCCATCAGCCATCGGAGACTTGATGGCAGCTGAACGCCCCGAAAAACGAGACTACGGATCACCCGCGATGTCACGAGTTCGAGACGTACGTCGGGACGATGATGATGTTTCAGGGGGGGTCGGTGAAAGTGCAAAAGCGCCTAAAGCCACTACCCCTTGAGGCCCTCAAAGCCATGAAAATCCTCCCCGTTGCAGCGGACTCGATGGGCGCTCGAAGCATGTGCACGTTTGTTGAGACAAAGGACTGCGCAATTCTCATCGACCCGGGGGTTCGGCTGGCACCTTGGAGGTATGATCTTCAGCCCCACCTGGAGGAGGATGAGCGCCGCAGCCGGATGTGGCATTCAGTTCGAAACGCAGCGGCGACCGCCGATATCCTCACTGTTTCCCATTACCACTTCGATCATCATGAGCCAGACGCCCCATCGATCTACAAGGGGAAGCAGGCGTTCCTGAAAGACGGGAAGTTCCACATCAACCGCAGCCAGCGGGAGCGCGCGACCGCGTTCGTGAAGGCCCTGAAGAAGTACCCGAAGGAAATCCAGGTCTCGGACGGGAACGCGCTCGATGTCGGCGGCACGGAGATCGTGTTCAGCCCCGCGGTCCCTCACGGGTACAGCGACGAGCTCGGGTACGTCGTGATGGTCCGGGTCGCGCAGGGTGGGGAGACGTTCGTCCACACCTCGGACGTCCAGGGGCCGCCCCTGAAGGAGCAGCTCTCGTTCATCCTCGATTCCGACCCGACGGTCCTGTACGTGGACGGCCCGATGACCCACATGCCGGACCACTATCCGGAGGAGATGACGAATCGGTCGATCGCGAACCTCACGCGGATCCTGCGGACCACGAGCGTCCGCACGCTGATCCTGGACCACCACCCGCTCCGGGACCGCGAGTGGCGGGCGCGGATGGCCCTCGTCCTCGCGGCGGGGGAGGACCACGACGTGCGGGTCGTCACCGCCGCGGAGTTCCTGGGGAAGGCGGTGGACCAGCTCGAGGCGAACCGGGACCGGCTCTACGGGTTCGAGCCGAAGAAGGAGGAGCGCGACGCGTCGGAGAGGGTCCGGAGCCCGTTCCCTTGATCGGTGGGGTCGAAAACGTCTTTGAGCGCGGCCCGCTTCGCCCGCCGTGGACGCAGGGTCGAAGCATCTCGTCGAGCTGAAGGCCCGCTACGAGGACCTCGGGAAGGCGCGCGCCCTCTTGGCGGGGTCCGAGACCG
Organism: Methanobacteriota archaeon; assembly: GCA_020029475.1. Taxonomy (GTDB): domain Archaea; phylum Thermoplasmatota; class Thermoplasmata; order RBG-16-68-12; family RBG-16-68-12; genus EA-19. The sequence continues at coordinate 15,877 of JAIBJG010000006.1, forward strand.
TCGGCACGTTCCGCCAGGTGGACACGTACTTCTCCCTCGGGGAGCGGCGGCTCAAGGTCCGGTCCGTGGAAGGGCAGCGGGAAGGGCAGCTCGTGTACTACGAGCGCCCGGACGACGGCGGGGTGAAGGAGAGCCACGTGCTCCTCGCGCCGCTCCCGGAGGTCGCGACCGTGTTGGAGATCCTGCGGCGGGTCTTCCCCGTCCAGGCGGAGGTCCGGAAGACCCGCGAGGTCCACCGGTATCGCGGCGTCCAGGTCCACCTCGACACCGTGAAGGGGCTGGGGAAGTTCATCGAGTTCGAGAAGGTCCTCCGGGATGAATCGGAACGGGAGGCGGGGCGGCGGGAGCTCGAGACCCTCCGGCGGTACTTCCAGATCCCGGACGAGGACGTGATGGCGTCCTCATACTCCGATCTCGTGGAGCCGGGCGGGACCTGATTCACCGACGCCATGGCGGGTCGGAAGCCCTCGGTCCGCAGTTGGCCTTACTTAAGGGTAACTCGCCGACGGGCCGCCGCGTGCGCCGCATGGGGAAGGCTAAAGGCCCCCGTCGCGTTCCCGTGCCGCTCCCGAGGGTCCACGATGGGCGACGAAGACGACATCATCGACGCGGTCAGACGCAACGACGTGGTGAAGGTGAAAGAGCTCCTCGCGGCGACCCCGAACCTGATCCTCACGAAGACCCCCGACGGCTCCTTGCTCCTCACCGCCGTGTTCCACGGCGCCCGGGACGTGATGCGGGCCATCCTCCCGCGATTCCCGCAGCTGAACATCCACGAGGCGTCCTCCGTCGGGGACGCGCAGCGGCTCCAGCGGATCCTCGAGGAGGATCCCGCGGCCGTGAACGCCCTGCACGTACAGGGCTTCTCCCCCCTCGGCCTCGCCGCGTTCTTCGGCCACAAGGCCGCGGTCCAGGTCCTCCTCGCGCGGGGCGCTGAGGTGGACGCGGTGGACAAGAGCCAGTTCGCGAACACCCCCCTCGACGCCGCGGTCGCGGCGAACCACCTCGAGGTCGTGAAGGTCCTCCTCCAGAACCATGCGTCCGTGAACGTGCGGGCCGCCGCTGGGCACTCGCCCCTCCACAAGGCCGCGATGAACGGGAACGTGGAGATCGTGAAGCTCCTGATCGAAGCGAAGGCGGACGTGAACGCGACGGACGACGCGGGGAAGACCCCTCTCGTGTGGGCGGAGGAGAAGGGGCATGCCGAGGTCGCGACCCTCCTACGCGAGAAGGGCGCGACCGGCTAGCGCGGGGCCGACCCCGCGAGCCGTGTGCCAGCTTAGCAAGGATAATGCCCCGCGAACGCCATGGGGGAACGTATGGGGGAGAACCGGATCGAGTCGCCCCCCGAGTTCATCGAGGCGGTGAAGCGCGGGGACGTGTCGAAGGTGCGGGACCTCGTGAGGGCGAACCCCGCCCTCCTGAGCTCGCGGACGAAGCGCGGGCTCTCCCCGGTCCTCGTCGCCCTGTACTCCGGCCAGAAGGTCGCCGCCGCGAACCTGATCGCCCTCGGCGCGGACCTCGACGTCCACGACGCCGCCGCCTCCGGTCGCATCGAGCGCGTCCGGGAGCTCGTGGAGCGGGACCCCGCCCTCGTGAACGCGGTCTCCGCGGAGGGGTTCCCTCCGCTCGGGCTCGCCGCGTACCTCGGGCAGGAGGAGGTCGTCGAATACCTGATCGCGAAGGGTGCGGACGTGAACTTCGCAGCCCCTTCGACGGGGTTCACCGCCCTCACGGGCGCCGTGTCCCAGCGCCACGGGCGGGTCGTGGACTTCCTCCTCCGCCACGGCGCGGACGTGAACCACGTGTACGAGAGCACCCTGACCCCGCTCCTCGTCGCGACCGCGCAGGGGGACCTGAACCTCGTGCGCCTCCTCCTCGACCGCGGCGCGGACCCGAACCTCGGCGGGATGGACGGGAAGAGCGCCCTCGACCTGTCGAAGGAGAAGGGGAGCCGGGAGATCGCGGAGGTCCTGCGCCACCATGGCGCGACCCGGTGGGCCCCCGACGTCCCGAAGGAGACCGCCGCGGCGGACCCGAAGACCGTCGTCGAGAAGGTGCGGCGGGCGATGAACGCGCACGACCTCGAGGGGCTCCTCGCGCTGATCGACCCGGAGTACGAGAGCGAGCAGCCCGCCCACCCGGACCGTGTGTTCTCGGGGCGGGAGCAGGTCCGGAAGAACTGGGGCGCGATCTTCACCCGCGTCCCGGACCTGCGGGCGGATGTCCTGCGGACCATCGTGGACGGGGACACCGTGTGGACGGAGTGGCACTGGCATGGAGTGCGGGCGGACGGCACGAAGTTCGACTACCGGGGCGTCACCCTGTTCCGGATCTGGAACGGGAAGCTGATGGCGGGCCGCCTGTTCATGGAGCCCGTCCAGGAGCGGAAGAAGGAAGGCCCATACGGCGGGTCGCCATAGCCCGCACCGGGGATCCCGCGATGGCGTACCGCCTGCGACCCGCACGGAAGGCCGACGAGCCCGCGATCTGGAAGGCGACGATGGAGACGGTCTGGGCGGACGTGCCCGAGGACGAGAAGGCGGGGCTCGACCGCCGCGCGTTCGAGGCGTCCTTTCGCGGGTACGCGGCGGAGTTCGTCGAGGGCCGGCGGGGGGAGCGGTTCGTCGCGGAGGACGAGGCGGGCCGCTTCCTCGGCTACATGATCCTCGGCGAGCTGAGGCCGTTCTTCTCCCCGCGGGGGGTCGGGTTCGTGTACGACCTCTGGGTCTCCCCGGACCGCCGCCGTGCGGGGGTCGCCGGGTTCCTCCTCGGGGAGGCGGAGCGGTGGGCGAGATCCCGCGGGTACGAGAAGATCAAGCTCGAGGTCGCGGAGCCGAACCGGGCCGCCCGCGCGCTGTACGACATGGCGGGATACTCCGCGGAACGCATCTACATGGGCAAGCGGCTCGCCTGACCCTCCGCCCGCGTGGTGATACGGACCCCACGGTCCTGTCACAAATCGGGTTACAGAATCACCCCCGATTGCGACTCCACTCCGCTCGGCTCCTCCCGTGCGCCTCCCCCTCCTCGGAGAAGGTCGTAGAGGGGGATTACGGCGCGTATTATCGTTCGTCAGCCGAAGCCCGGACCCACAAATGCTTATATAACAAGGGCACATCGTTCGGGTACCGGGTGAATCGATGGTCCAGCTCACCGTTTCCGAGACCGCGGCGAAGAGACTCAAGGATGCGATCCAGAAGGTCGACCCTGAGACGGGGAAGCCCCTGGGTACCCCCGAGGACACGTACATCCGGGTCTTCGTCCGGGGCGGCGGGTGCTCCGGGTTCCAGTACGGGATGGCCCTGGACCACAAGGTCCACGATGGGGACGAGGTCGTCCAGAACGACGGCGTGAAGTTCATCGTGGACCAGATGTCGAAGGAGTTCGTGGACGGGTCCACGGTGGACTACGTGGAGTCGATCTCCGGCAGCGGGTTCGCGATCACGAACCCCGCGAACGAGGCGACGTGCGGGTGCGGCCAGTCCTTCAGCCGGAAGGGCGAAGCGGCGCCGGACGCCTCCGAGAAGCACGCCCACGCCCACAACCACTGAGGGGCGTCCCCGTTCGTCCCAGGGCTCCCGCGGGCGCCGTCCCGCTGCTCTCTGAATCAAAAACCATCGATTGTTTTTAGCGGGGGAACCTTTAAGCGACCTCCCATGCTTCATCGGGGTTGCCTATGGTCCCTCGCCGGAGGACCTTGGGCGCTCCCCGCCCGCGCGGCCTTCGCCGGGACGAACGGGGCGTCGCGTCCACGGTCGCCACGATGCTCTCGCTCCTCGTGATCCTCCTCTTCCTCGACCTCGCGATCGTCGAGATCGTCCCCCGACAGCAGAACGACGCGGAGTTCATGACGACGCAATCCGCGATCTCGAGCTTCCAGCAGATCCACGGACTCGCGCAGGGCGCGGTGGTCCCCGGCGGGGACTCGTTGGGGTCGCCCGGGATCACGGTCGCAATCCCCCTCGGGACCCTCGGCGTCTCCCCCCTCCAGGCCCCCACGGCGGGGACCCTCACGTTCGACCCCACCTCCGGCAGCGCGCAGATGTGGTTCACGTTCGTCCCCCACTTCCGGCGCGGGGAGGTCACCCACGTCGACCAGGACATCGTCCTCGTGATCGACAGCTCCGGCTCGATGGCGCAGAACGACCCGACGCGGCTGCGGGTCTCGGGCGCGAAGGAGTACATCGGTCGGCTCTCGTGCCCGGACCACGTCGCGATCGTCGACTTCGACAACGACGCCTTCCTCACGAAGCAAAACGTTGGCGGTGCGCCGCACCACCTGACGACGGTCTCCCACAACTGCTTCCCGAACTTCAACGAGGCGAAGACGGACGTGGACACGATCGACCAGAGCGGGAGCACGAACGGCGGGGGGGCCCTGTACGTTGCGGTGAACGAGCTCCTCGGGTACGGGGACCCGAGGCGGGCGCGGGTGATTATCTTCCTGACGGACGGACAGAACACGATATGCACTCCGATTCCGCCTTGTTTTGATCCCGACGGCCCGGGAGGCCAGACGGCGGGCAGTGGCGCCGCCAGCGACGCCTTGGCGAAGCAGCAGGCCCGGCGGGCCCGGGACAACGGGATCGTGATCTACACGATCGGCCTCGGCCCCGACATGGACTCGCCCAACCCCCGGTGCCCGGGCGGCGAGGTGAGGGGATGCTTGAAGGAAATCGCTGACCTCACGGGCGGGACGTACTACGACGCCCCGACCGCGGCGTCGATCCGCTGGATCTACTACGAGATCTCCCGGCACTTCACGGGCGCGTTCGTGTGCGGGGACCTCACCTCCGGGGACACGGGTTCCGGGAGGCTCTCCCTCGAACTCCGGAACCGGGAGTTCCCGTCCCAGACGATCTCGTACGAGTCCGGCGGCGTCGTACGGACGCAGTCGGACGGCGGGCGCGTCCTCGCCGGACCCGGGGTGCAGTGGCACAGCACGGACCCGAAGGGGCCCCAGGGCGAGCTCACCCTGGACCTCGTCGCCCTCACGGGACAGGAGTTCCGCGTGGACGGCTCGGAGAACCAGCTCGTCTCGATCCGGCCCGTGGCCCGGGACCTCCAAGAGCTCGCGATCACGAAGGTGAACCTCACGGACGCGAACAACTTCCTGACGTCCGAGAAGGCGATCCTCGACTACTGGACGACGCAGGGCGCGTCCACCGCCAACGCGACGGCGAACGTGAAGGGAAAGATCGACCAGGTAAAGACGGCCCTCACCGCCGGCCAGAACCACGTGAACCAGGGCAACCTCACCGCGGCGAAGTTCGACATCGACTCCGCGTCCGCGAGGCTCTCGGACGTGATCGCCCAGGCGCAGACGGAAGCGACCGCGGGGACGATGCAGCAGTGGCTCGCGGACGACACGACGGACGACATGCTCCTCCAGGCGTGCTACCTCACGCAGTGGGCGAACTGGTACGAGGGGGTGTCCCTCGAGATCACGAGCGTGGACGCCCTCGCCTGGGAGGCGTGGCTGAGCCGCGCCGCGACGTCGACGAAGATGCAGTACATCGTCAGCCGCCCCGGGAACGGCAACACCGCGATCCTGACGATCCGCGCGGTGGACAAGGTCACGATCGAGCGCCGGATCCTCTCCGTGTCCCTCTCCGGGTAGCCGTCGCCGAGATCCGGCGATTCTGAGATCTCACCAGCCTGCGAGAACGCTGACCCGCAGGCGGTCCCCCAGGCCCGGGTCCGCGTACCCGCCGACGAGCGGCGCGGCGCGCGGCGCCGCGAGGCGGACCTCGCGGGCGACCTCCCCCGCCAGGGCCTCCCCCCAGTCCGGGGCCGCGACGATCGCGACGATCCCCCCGAGGAGGTCCGGGTCCCTCGGGAGCCACGGGGACGCGAACGCCTCCTCCACCGCCGCGTACGCGCGGTGCTTCCCCTCCCCGCTCCCGCCCCCGAACCGCCACCGGGCCCTCGATTGCAGGAATCCCCGCAATGTCGCGGCGTCCGTCCGGGTCATCGCCCGGGCGAGGTCGACGAGGGGGCGGACCATGATCTCCCCGAGGACCTGGAACGCCCGCAGGAGGGGGAGCTGGGGGGCGAGCCTCAGGAGCTCGTCGTTCGAGAACGCGACGAGGCCGTCCACCTTCCTCGAGAGGAGGGCGAGGGCCCGCTCCGCCGCGACGCGCCGGTTGATCCCCTCCGCGGTGAACGGGGTCGCGGCGAGGCCCAGGGTCGCGGTCCCGAGGATCCTCGCGACCCGCCCGACGAGGGCCGCGGCGGGCCCGCCGGTCTCCCCGCCGAGCCCCGCGAGGGGCACGACGAGGTCGTGGTTCAGGATCGCCCCGGAGATCCCCTTCTCCTCGGGGGTGGACAGGGTCTTCACCGCGGCGTCGTCCATCGACGCGAGGCCGAGGAGGGACTCCCGGGGGAGGAGGAGGCGTGCGGGGATCCCCGCCATGGACCGGTGCGCGGCGTCGTTCAGGGCGACCCGCGTGAGGCCGAGGTCCGCCGGCACCTGTTGGAGGACGTTGCAGCCCGCCCCGCCGCAGCCTACGACCGCAATCCGCGGCGGCACCGGGTCTCCCTGCCCCAAGCGGAGGACGTCCGGCATTGCCGCACGATGCGGGCGACCGCGAATAAACGTTCGCCGCCACGGTGCTCAGCGAAGGGTCCGTGAGAGAGCCGGCCCCGAGCGCCTACCAACTCGTGTACGGGCTCACGACGCGCCGCGGCTCGTAGTGTTTCGTGTCGTCCTCGACCACGGCGGGTGTCCTCTGCGCGCCTCGCGGATGCGGGACGCGGATGATAAAGCTCGCGCGGGGATACCAAGGTGGCTAGGGGAGCCGACGATCACCGCGGCCCGGGGTCGTTTGATACTTTCGCCGACGTTCCCACTGAACCTATATACCCGCACCTCGCGTTCCGCGCCGCGGATGCATGAAATCGTCTGCGTGGGGGACGTCCACGAAGGGATCTCGTTCGGGTTCCGCGTGGATCCCGAAACGGCGATCTCGGAGCGGGCCCTGGACCTCCACCGGAACTTCGCCCGGGCCGCGGCGTGGGCGATCGAGCACGGGACGAAGCTCTTCATCGTCCTCGGGGACCTGTTCGACCGCCCGAACGTCGCCCCCGTGTTCCGGGAGCTCGTCCGGAAGGACGTGATCGAGCCCCTCGGGAAGGCGGGGATCGAGGTGTGGCTCCTCGCGGGGAACCACGACCAGCCCCGGGCGGACGCGCGGTCCACGAGCTTGGAGGACTTCCGCGGGTACCCGCACGTCCGCGTGTTCCGGAGCCCCGAGGCGGTCGAGAAGGAGGTCGCGGGCCACCGGGTCGGGTTCCTGATGCTCCCGTACCTCCACCCCGAGCAGGTCCTCGAGAACGCGAAGGGGAAGGGGATCGAGGAGGTGGAGGGCCTCACGATCGAGGAAGCGTACGTCGTCGCCCGCTCCCTTTGGAAGGGGTGGATCGCGCAGCACGCGGAATCGATGAAGGACTCGACGTTCCGGCTCGTCCTCGGCCATTACTACGTGGAGGGCGCGCGGGTGTCGAGCACGACGAACATCGAGGTGATCCCCGGGGAGTTCAGCTTCACGCGGGACATGATCCCGCCCTCCGTGGACCTCGCGGTGATGGGGCACATCCATCTCCACCAGACGATCTGGGGGAACGTCGTGTACACGGGAGCGCCCGAGCGGATCGACTGGGGGGAGCGGGGGGACCCGAAGGGGTTCCTCGCCCTGAGCCCGGAGACGAAGGCGTGGGAGTTCATCGAGCTCCCCGCGCGGACGATGGAGAAGATCGAGGTCACGGTCCGGGAGGGGGACGACCCGACGGCGACGATCCTGGCGGGGCTCCCGCCCGCCGTGAAGGACTCGATGGTGCGCCTCGAGGTCACGATCCCGGACGCGCTGCGGATCCGCGTGGACGATCGGAAGATCGCGGAGCGCCTCCAGGACGCGTTCCACTACGAGGTGCGATGGATCGCCGTGGAGCGGGAGACCGTCGCCCCCTCGGAGTACACGCTGGACCCGCTGCGGCTCCTCGGGGACTTCGTGGACCGCACGTTCGAGAAGGACCCGCGGCGGGACGCAATCCGGACGGAGGGCGAGAAGATCCTCCGGGAGGTGCTCGGGTGAAGGCGGACGAGGCGGTCGAGTCCGTCTCCGAGGCGGTCCCCGAGTCCGCGGCGTCGGGCACGGGCTTCGTGATCGAGGAAATCGAGCTGAAGGGGTTCATGCGGTACCTCGAGAGGACGGAGCCGCCGATCCGGTTCCCGGAGAAATTCACCGTGATCACGGGGAAGACGGGGGCGGGGAAGAGCTCGATCCTCGACGCAATCACGTTCGTCCTGTACAAGGCGACGACGCGGACGGACCCGCCCGCGAACGCGACGATCAACGAGATCTGCCGGCCCGGCGGGTACGTGCGGGTCGCGTTCCGGCAGGGGGAGACCCGTTACGAAGTGAAGCGGGGGTTCACGTCGAAGAAGGAGGCGTACCTCGAGCTCGCGCGGGACGGCGAGCCGATCGGCGGGTCGATCCCGGAGCGGGAGCACGCGATCCGGGACATCCTCGGCCTCGACTACGCGGGGTTCACGAACTCCACGTTCGTCCGCCAGGAGGAAATGAAGGACCTCGGGTCCCAGCGGGGGTCCGACCGTCTCCTGATCTTCCAGAAGCTGTTCCGGCTCGAGACGTTCGAGCGGGCCCAAGAGCGCGCGAAGGAGCGGCACGCGGAGGTCCACGCCCAGGTCGAGTCCCAGGAGCGGGAGATCGCGACGCGTGCGGAACGAGTGTCGAAGCTACCGGAGCTCGCCGCCGGGATGGAAGGCCTCGAACGGGAGAGCACGGAGAGCGCCGCCCGCGTCGCGGGTCTTGCCCGCCAGACGGACGATGCGATCGCCAGGTTGAAGGAGCTCGAGTCGAAACACTCCGAGTACCTGAAGGCGGAGTCCTCGATCGCGCAGCACGGGAGACGGATCGCGGAGCTCGACGCGAAGATCGCGAGCGTCACGGCGGAGGCGGAGAGGGCGGAGCGGCTGAAGGCGGAGATCTTTCTCCTCGAGGAGGAGACGAAGGACTTCGAGCGGTTCCAGGAGGACGGCGAGCGGCTGAAGGACATCCAGCAGCGGCACCAGCTCCGGCTGAAGGACCGCGAGGCGGCGTACCAGCGGCAGCAGGAGTTTCTCCGCGAACACGACAGGAAGTTGAAGCAGCTCAGTGAGAAGCTATTCGCCGCGGAGCGGCGGGTCGCGGAACTGAAGACGGACATCACGAAAGAGCAGGCGTTCGAGTTCCTTCGGCAGGACGGTGCCCTCGAGGAGCGCCTCGCGCGTATCGAGAAGGAGGTCGCGTGGCTCGCGGACCGGCCGGACATCCTCAAAGAGCTCGACTTGGACCGCCGCAAGGCGGGGATCCTGCGGGAGCGGGTCCAAACGGACGTCGCGAAGATCAGCGGGGACTCCTTCCTCCTCTCCGAGCTCCGCCGCCAGATCGACGACGTGAAGGCGGAGATTCGCACGGTCAACGAGACGAAGTCCGCCCGCCTCGCTGAGTTCGACGCGCAACTGGAGTCCGTGGACCGAGAGGTCGCGAAGATCGGCTTCACGGACGACGCCCGGAAGCGCCTCGGCGAGGTCCGCGAGATCCTTGTGAAGCTGAGGCCGCGGCGGGATGCCCTCGAGGAGACGAAGCGAAATCTCCGCGCCTCCGGGGACGCCTCGAAGGTCCTCGAGGAGCTCCGGAGGCAAGCCGAGTCCGCGCGGGAAGAACTCGAGGCGTTGGAGGCGTCGATGGCGGACCTGACGGCGGCGGAGCGCGCATACGGGGCCGCGAAGGACGGGCTCGAAGGCCTCCAGAGGGACCTCTCGGACGCGCGGTCCGCGGTCTCCCTCACGGAGGGCCTCCTGACGGAGCGCCGTCGCGCGATCGCGGAACTCCGGGAGGACGACCGCCGGAACGCGGAGGCGACGGCGAAGCTCAAGTCCATGTTCCAGGAGCGGGAGCTCCTCGCGATCCTCAAAGACCAGGTGTTCCACAAGAAGGGGGTCGTGATGTTCGCGGTCCACCAGCTCCTTCCCGGACTCCAGATCGAAGCCTCAAGAAACCTCGCGGACCTCACGGACGGTCGGTTCTCGAAGATCCGCCTCGAGACGTACGAGGAGGGGAAGGGGCACGGGATCCGGATCCTCGTCGAGGGCGTCGACGGCCTCTGGCACGACGTCGGGGAGTTCAGTGGCGGGGAGAAGACGCAGATCAACGCGGCCCTCCGGTTCGCGATCGCGAAGGAGCTCGCATCGATGCCCCAAGTCGGCCGCACGTACGCGCGGATGAAGACCCTGTTTATCGACGAGGGGGACATCGGCTCCCTCGACCCCGCGGTCTCCAGGGACCTCTTCGTCGGAAAGCTGTTCAAGATGGGCGAGTTCTTCGACAAGGTGATCCTGATTACGCACATCGAGGACGTCGCGGAGAAGTTCCCCGGACGGATCCGCGTCTCGATGACGCCGAAGCAGGAGTCCCGGGTCGAGTACCTCCCATGAGTTTCGCGGGCGAGATGCGGTCGGAGCTGGCGAAGGCCCTGAAGGCCCACGAGGACTCCGCGATTCCGCAGGACGCGGTCCCGGAGTTCCACGGGTTCGAGCCCGCCCCGCAGGTCCGGGACCTCGTCGCCGTGGACGGCTCGTACAATTTCCTCCTGAACATCTCCAGCTGGTGGCTCGCCCTGATCTCCGTCGCGCTCCTGCGGTACCGGTTCGATGGGGCCGCGTACCACCGGGAGGACTGGCGACTCGTCCAACGGGCCGTCGGGGTCTCGACGTGGGCACAATACGTGGAGACGCAGGACGAGCGGCTCCGGGCCCTGTACGAGTTCACCCGGAACTCCCCGGAGCAGCACCGGGAGATGGTGAACGAGCTCCGGCGGTTCATCGAGGGCGAGGTCGCCGCGAACTACGCGTCGGACTCCGACGGGCTCATCGTCGCCGTGGACGGCGCCCTCCAGGAGTTCCCGAAGCGCTTCGAGGTGATGGAGCAGCTCGTGAGGGTATGTGAGAAGCGGGGGCACCTCCTGGTCGGGGTGTCGAAGGATTCCCAGCTCCACGCGTTCGGCCAGACCCTGACGGACGAGGACTTCCTGAAGCGGTGCGAGTCCCGGGCGGGGGGCACCGGCCCCGCGTACGTGAGGGCGCCGCCGAGCGTGCCCGTGGCGCAGAAGGGACTCCTCCTCGGGGACGTGTACTACGTCCGGTTCCACGCGCACGCCCCGAAGTGGTTCCGGGTGGACCTCGGCACGCACAAGGACGACCCGGAGTTCGTCTTCGGCCAGGTCGCGCCGTACTGCCGCTCCCTGATCTCGATTGGGTACCCGCTCCCCCTCCTGGAGGCCCACCGGATGGCGGTCACCGTGCGGCAGCTCCGGGGCGCGTACCAGGAGATGATCATCCGCACCGCCACGGGGATGGGAATGGACATAAGAGCGGTCCTCAATGGGCTCACGGAGATGGAGGGCCGGAAGCGCGGGGCGTTCCACGAGTACCTCGACCGGATCTCCAGGGGACTTCGATGAAGATCGGGGAGATCGTGTCCGCGAGCGTGATCGACGGCCTCCTCGCGAAGCTCCAGATCGCGGACCCGGAGGAGCTCCGGATCGCGTACCCCGTGATCGTCGAGGGGGAGCGATACGACTTCTACTGCCTCGTGGAGGACGTGATGAACGAGGAGAGCGACGTCGCGAAACAGCTCGCGGGGTCCGCGGTGAAGGACGTCGTCCTCCCCAGCGGCCAGAGCGACGAGAGTTTCTCGGGCCCGATCTTCTACTCGATGGCGAAGCTCCGCCCGATCCAACTGATCGAGAAGGCCTCCGGGAACCTGAGCGAGCCCCAGACGATCCCGCCGTACTTCTCCGCGTGCCGGTACGCGACGAAGACCGATGTGGACCTGATCTACGAGGTGACGCCGAAGTCCGCGCCCGTCGGGACGATCTCCGGCGTCGAGAAGTTCCACGTCCACCTCGACTTCGGGAAGCTCGCGGAGAAGCCGTTCGCGATCTTCGGCCGGACGGGGACGGGGAAGTCGATCCTGAACAAGCTGATCTGCTGCGGGATCCTCGCGAAGGACGCGGGGAGCGTCCTCCTGTTCGACATGCACTCCGAGTACGGCGTGTACTCGAAGACGGATTCCACCCAGGGCCTGAAGTACTGGTTCCCGGACAAGGTGGAGATCTTCTCGCTGGACCCGGAGAACAAGGAGGGGTGGCCGTTCCGGCTGAACCTGAAGGAGATCACCCCGGAGGACCTCATCATCGCCCTCCAGAACCTGACCCCCGCGATGGTGGACGCGCTGTACCAGATCGACAAGACGAAGGGGGGCCGGGACCTGATCACCGCGATCAAGCAGGCGTCCATGGAGGAGCTCGGGGAGGAGCGGGCCCACGAGATGTCCCTCGCGGGGCTGAAGCGGCGGATCGGCCGGCTCGACCGCCTCCCGTTCCTCTCGGAGACCGGGAAGGACGCGTTCGGCCAGATGACGGAGCTGATCCGGGACGGGAAGTCCGTCGTCCTCGACTTCGGGGACTACGGCACGGACCAGATGGTGTACCTGTTCGTCGCGAACGTGATCTCCCGCCGGCTCTTCGACCTGTACACGGAGCGGAACGCGGAGTTCCCGAGGCTCCTGCTCTTCCTGGAGGAGGCCCACAAGTTCCTCGACCCCGCGATCGCGGACCTCGCGCCGACCTTCAGCAGGCTCGCGCGGGAGACCCGGAAGTTCAATCTCATCCTCGCTCTGATCGACCAGCGGCCCGCCCGGATCAGCGACGAGGTGCGGAGCCAGCTCGCGAACCGGTTCGTGATGTCCCTGAAGGAGCCGAGCGACGTGGAGGCGGCCCTCGCGGGGGTCCCGGACAAGGCGATGTGGACGAACATCCTGTCGAAGATCCCGAACCGGACGGTGGCGGTGATGGGGGACGCGATCCGGATCCCGACGGTGATCGACGTGATGGAGTACAACGACGAGAACGTGGAGGCCCACATCGTGGGGCGGGAGCGGATCACGGAGGAGAAGCTCTCGAAGATCGCGTCGAAGGCGGACGAGGTGTTCGGCCGGCGATAGGCCCGGCGACCGCGGCCGCCGCACGGCGGGTCAAACCCGATGGTTCGCGGGACGCTTGCTTTCCTCATGGCAGCGACAATCGTTACTGGGCAGATCCCCATGGGGATCGATCCCCGGGACTGCGACCACCGCGAGCTCGCGTACCTCGGGGCGGGAGGCGGAATCTCGTACTACCGGTGCCGGGGATGCGGGAAGGCGGTGATCGAGGAGCGGGGCCGCCGGTGGATGATCCGCAGCACGGCGAGCGAGCTCCCGGGCCGCTAGGCGGCGAGCCCGAGGTACGGGGCCACCCGCTCCGCGACCGCGGGGTCGTCGAGGGACGCGGCGAACTTCGGCCAGGAGTCGAACGGGCGCGCCCTCAGGATGCGAGCGGCCCGCTTCGCGCCGATCCCCGGGAGGGCGGAGATCGCCCGCATCGAGGCGCGGTTCACGTCGAGCGGGTACTCGATCGCGGTGAGGGACCGCTGGCCGTGGCTCACGACCTTCGCGTCCACGAACCGGTCCACGGCTGCGTCGTAGGGGAAGCCGACGAGGATCCCGTACGACCCGATCTGGCGGCCGTACGTCACGTGGCCGTCCTGGAGCTCGAGGTACACGTCGCGGAGCACGGTCCCCTCCGGGACCACCCGCTGCAGCATCTCGTGGTCGAACGTCGTCCGCACCGCCTCCTTGAACCGCCGGAACTCCCGGTACAGGTGCGTGGGCTCGAACTCCCGCCGCACGGCGCGGACCTGGCGGATGTTCACCCGCCGGACCCACAGATCCTCCGCAAGGAGGTTCTTCAGGAAGGCGAGGTTCAGGTCGAACGTCTTCCGGGTCTCGCCCTCCAGACCCGCGACGAAGTTCAGGCCCGGGAGGAGGCGGGGCATCCCGTTCTCCCCCCGCTCCCGCCCGATCGCGTTCACCATCCGGATCGCTTCGAGGCAGCCGTCCGCGTCCACGTTCAGGTTGTTCGCCTCCGTCACCGCGGGGTCCGCGGTCTCCAGGCCGAAGGAGAGGAGGGTCCCGGGGGTCGCGGTGCGGACGAGGGCCCGCATCGCCGCCATCGCCTCCTCCGGGTGGGCGATCATCATCGCGGGGTCCCCGTTGTCCGTATGGAGGACCTTCAGGGCGGGGGCCGCCTCCCGGATCCCGTCGAGAAGGCGCGTGATCACGGGGACGTTGATCTGCGGGGTCGCGGAAGAGCCGAGGCCAATCGCCGCGTAGCTGAAGAAGTCCGCCTGACCGCCGAGGCGGAAGTTCACCGCCCCGAGCTCCGCGAGCCGGCGGACCTCCGCGAGGACGTTCTCGACGTCCCGGAACCTCGGCTTCCCGTACATCGGCTCGATGCAGAACGAGCATCCCTTGTTCACGTACCGGACGCACCCCTTCGAGGTGTCGAGCTCGACAATCAGCGGGTTCGGGAAGTCCGGGTGGTGAGAGATCACGTCCGCCCCGAGGAGGGCCCACCGGTCCCACTCCTCGTCCGTGCGGTCCCGGTCCTTCCACGCCCCGTCCGCGAGGCGGTCGTGGAGGGCGGAGTCGTAGTCCCGGAGGGCGACCCAGTCGAAGGGCTCAGACAGGTCCTCGTCGAAGTACCGGAAGCGGGCGAGGGGGCCCCCGAGGACGGTCTCCCCGTCGAACATCGAGGCGTGGCGGACGATCTCCCGCTCGCTGATCGGGAGTCCCCGGAGATACTTACCCGGAACGATGGGGCCGGAGATGATCGCGAGGATGTCCCCGCGGAGCGGGCGGCCCGCGCGGACCTGATCGATCGTCGCGTACTCCCATTCGTGGCCCGCGTCGCGCACCGCGCCGACGAGGTACCTCGGGTATGGGGAGATGTACGGGGGCACGCCGAAGTTCGAGGGCTCGTCCACGTACCCGTCGAGGACCACGACCTTCATGGGCCGCAAACGATGCCCTGCGAGCGATAAAAGGGCTTCGCCAGGAGGCGGACGATTCTCTAGCTCGTTTCAGGTTCCTTTTCTGGTTCCTTCACCGCGAGGCGCCCCACGAGGATGATCAGGATCACCATCACGACGGTCAACACGATCGCCGTCACGACAAAGAGGGCCCAGCTTACGGCATTAGCCGGTGCCGTGGTGCTTATGCCCACGAGCGTTAGCCCGCTCGTGACGACCGCGCTCCAGAGTAAGGCTATCACGAATCCGAACGCCGTCGCCAGGGAGGTCGAGATTGCATTCCGCACCGCCGCCATTGTGGACTTCCGTGTGCCCGCCATGCGGGGGGAACGGTGGAACGGGTTCATAAAATAATTGGTCAGCAATAAAAACGCGGCGGGGGGCTCCCTCCGCCGGGGCTCCCTTCGACGGATTCTTATACTCCCATCAAAATGATTGCATCTCGAGCATGGCGTTCCTGGACCTGGACCCCAGCGTCGTGTGGGCGATCGCGGGCGCCCTCGTCGTCGTCGGCCTCGCTTTCGCGTTCTTCGGCCGCCGGATCCTCAAATCCCTGATGGCGATCATCGGCGCCGTCCTCGGCGGCATCATCGGGTACCTCGCGGGCGCCGCCCTCGTTTCGGGGGGCGGGAGCCTCCTCGCGATCGGCCTCGGGCTCGTCGGGGCGTTCATCGGCTTCATCCTGTTCTGGAAGCTGATCAAGATCGGCTTCGCGCTCGCCCTCGGCGTCCTCGCCGCGGCCCTCGTCTTCATCGCCTTCGGGGCCCCGTCGGGCACGGGGGCGGGGGACTCCCGGGTCATCGGGGCGATCGTCGCGTTCATCGTCGTCTTCGCGATCGCGTATTACTTCATCGAGGAACTCATCGGAATCATCACCGCGCTCATCGGCGGGATCCTGGTCGGCGCAGGCGCGTACCTGTTCCTCGGACCCGGCGCGCCGGGCGGGGTCCAGTCCTGGATCGTGGCCGTGGGGGCGGGCGCCGCGATGTTCTTCGCGGGAGCGTTCGTCCAGACGTTGAAGGTCCGTCGCGAGAAGCGGGCGAAGGCCGCGATGGCAGCTCCCCGCGTGGTCGCGTCCCCGCCGCCCCCGCCTCCGCCGCCCCCGCGGTAGCGGGAATGCGGGCGTTCCCGCGAACGTTTTGAGTCCCCCGGCTCGATGCCCGAAAGGGGGAGTGCGGATGGCATCGCGTCGCGCGGAGGGATTCCCGAGGGAACTGCTCACCTCGGACGAGACGATCCTTCTCGAGATCAAGCCGAGCGCCATCCCGTTCGTGATCGCACCCGCCCTCGCGATGTCCGCGGTCCTCGTCGTGTTCTTGATCGGGTTCGCGTCGCTCGCGGTCGTGAGCGTGCCCCTCGCAATCCGGACCTGCGGGCTCCCGCTCGTGATCTTCGCGATCATCCTCGTCCTCACGAGCTTCATCGGGTACCTGACGTGGATGAACACGTTCTACGCGGTCACGGACAAGCGGGTCCTCCAGAAGTCCGGGCTCATCGGCATGAACGCGTTCGACGCCCCGCTCACCTCGATCCAGAACGTGACACTGATGCAGCCGTTCTTCTTCAAGCTCTTCGGGATTGGCACGATCGTCTTCGCGACCTCCGGAACGGGGGGCGGGGCCGCGGTCCAGCGCGCGCAGATCGCGCGGGGGATGGCGAACGCGATGTGGCTCGCGGGGAACATCGTCTTCGCGGGTGTCAAGGACCCCGTCGCGATGCGGAAGCGGGTCCAGGAGCTCGTCGAGCAGGCCGTTGCGCGGCAGAAGGAGAGGGACTACCGGAAGATGGCGGAGACGTTCCGGGACGTCGGCACGACCCCGATGGCCTCCATCACGATCCCGCCGTCCGGGGTGCCGGCGGCGCCGCCCGTCGCGACGATCGCGCCCCCGCGGAAGTCCGCGAAGTTCTGCGAGTTCTGCGGGGCCCGAATCGAGGGCAGCCCGACGTTCTGCGCGAAGTGCGGGGGCCGCGTGAACTGAGGAGGGGCGAATGAAGAAGGTCTGGTACCTGGTCCTCGGGATCCTGCTCTTCCTCGGCGGCCTCCTGTTCGTCCTCACGACGGTCGTGGCCGCCCTCGACCCGACGATCGGCGGGACGGGGATCGCGATTTTCTCGGGCGTGTGCTCCGCGGTCCTCCTCGCCCCCGCCGTCCTCCTCTTCTACCTGTACTGGCGGGCGAGCGCCCAGGACAAGGTCCTCCAGACCGTGGGCGCCATCCTCCGGAGCGTGCGGGAGATTGGCGTCCAGGACGTCGCGAAGCGGGTGGGGAAGACGCCCGCGGAGGCGGAGGTCCTGATCTCCCAGTCCGTCGCGGCGGGGTACGCGCAGGGGTTCGTGGACCCTCGGGAGGGGAAGTTCGTCGCGACGGCGTGGGGCGGCTTCGCCCCCGGGCAGGTCCCGCAGATTGTGATCCAGGCCCCGGCAATCCCCCAGGCGGCGTACCCGCCCCCATACGGTTCCGCTGCGGGGGCTCCGCCGACGGGCACGCCGGAGTCCCGGTTCTGCAGAGATTGCGGGAGCCGGATCGAGAAGACCCCCGGCCAGACATACTGGCAGTGCGCGCACTGCGGGAACATCCAGTAGCGGGTCCCGCCACTGCGGGCACTTTCGCCCACCTCCCCCCGGCCCCCGCCTAAATAGCCTCCCGCCCCATGGAGACGCGGGGAGGAGCCCAATCGACTCCGAGGCTCGAACCGAGGTACTTCCGCAGGAGCTCGTCCAGCTCCCCGAGCGGCGGCTCCTCGCGACGTCGATCCCCGTCCTGGACCGCCTCCTCGGGGGGTTCGAGGGCGGCCGTATCACGCTGATCGACAGCGGGTCCGACTACGTGTTCCACCTCACGTCCCTCCTGTGCGTGCGGGCCGTGATGGAGGGGGACGAGGTCGTGTTCGTGGACGGCGGGAACTCCGTGGACCCCCACGGGATCGCCGCGATCGCGCGGCGGGTCGGGCTCGCGCGGCTCGATGTCCTCCCGAAGATCCACGTCGCGCGGGCGTTCACGTGCCACCAGATGGCGACAATATTATTGGAGCAGCTCGATGAAAAGGTGCGGGAGGTCGGGGCGGGGCTCGTCGTCCTGTCGTGCCTCCCGGAGCTGTACCTGGACGAGGACGTGCCCCTCTCGGAGGCCCACCAGCTCTTCCTGAGGTCCGCGCGGGCGATCCGGAGGGCCGCGGAGGAGAGCGGGGCCGTCGTCGTCGCGACGAACGCGGGGCTCGCGAAGCTGTACCGCCGGAAGTCGATCCGCCGCGTCCTGTACGAGACCGTGGACCGCGCGGTCCGGTTCCAGCACCACCGGGGCGGGCTGAGGATCGTCGTGCCGGACCTCGGGGTCGAGGAGCTGTACCGCCCCGTGCCGCCGGACCAGACGACCCTGGAGGACTTCGAGTACCCGCTCCCGCGGATCCGGGGCCTCCAGGAATCCGTGGACCCGAAGGAGGTCAAGGCGTCCGGGTACCTGCGCCTCGGGTGGTAGCGGGAACCCTTTTATCCGCCGCGGGGCCTCCGTGGCGGGCCCATGCGGTACTTCGTGACGGGGGCGACGGGTTTCATCGGCACCCGGCTCGCACGACAGCTCCGCGAGGCGGGGCACGAGGTCGATGCGATCGCGCGGGACCCCGGGAAGGCGGGGGACCTCGCGAGGATCGGCGTCCGCCTCCACAAGGGGGACATCACGGACAAGGAATCGATGCGAACTCCGATGGCGGGGGCCGACGGCATCTTCCACCTCGCGGCCTGGTACAAGATCGGGGAGAAGGACAAGTCTCCCGGGGTGCGGAGCAACATCGAGGGCACCCGCAACGTCCTCGGGCTCATGGAGGAACTCGGGATCCCGAAGGGCGTGTACACGAGCACCCTCGCGGTCTTCGGGGACACGAAGGGGCAGGTCCCCGACGAGTCGTACCGGCACGACGGCCCGTGGCTGAGCGAGTACGACCGCACGAAGTGGGTCGCCCACTACGAGGTCGCGGAGCCGATGATGAAGAAGGGGCTCCCGCTCGTCGTCGTGCAACCCGGCGTCACGTACGGGCCCGGGGACCCGAGCCAGATGGGGATCGCCCTGCGGGAGTACCTGGAACGGAAGCTCCGCGGTGTCCCCAAGGGGTCAGCGTACTGCTGGGGGCACGTCGAGGACACGGCCGCGGGCCACGTCCTCGCGATGGAACGCGGGAGGCCCGGGCAGAGTTACATCATCGCGGGCGAGCCGAAGACGTTCATCGACGCGATCGAGATGGCGGAGCGGATCACGGGGATCCCCGCCCCGCGGATGCGGCCGTCGCCCGGGTTCGTCCGGTTCCTCGCCGCCCTCACCCGCTCCGAGATGCTCCGCGTGAGCGCGGGGGCGACGTACCTGGGGAGCAACGTGAAGGCGAAGCGGGACCTCGGCCTCCGCCACCGCCCCCTTGAGGAGGGCCTCCGGGAGACGCTCCTCGCGGAGATGCGGACCCTCGGGATCCCGGCACCGGGGTAGGGCCGTGGACCGGATCGAGGTGACGATCGGGGACATCGAGGAGGCCGTGCCCGTCGTCCAGAAGGTCGCCCGCCGGACGCCGACGATCCTGCTGGAAGGCCCGGACGGCGAGGTGTGGCTGAAGCTCGAGAACCTGCAGCGCCTCGGCGCGTTCAAGATCCGCGGCGCGTGGAACCGGATCTCCCGCCTCACCCCGGAGGAACGGAAGCGCGGGGTGACGACCCTGAGCTCGGGAAACCACGGCCGCGCGGTCGCGTGGTCCGCCCGACGCCTCGGCCTGCGGTGCGTGATCCGCGTCCCGGAGGGGGCGGCCCCGCAGAAGCTCGCCGCGATCCGAGCCGAGGGCGCGGCGGTGATCCCGATCCCCCGTTCGGAGCTGGTCCGGGTCCACGGGGAGGAGACGTGGCGGGCGTGGCCCGAGACGTACCTCCCGCCATTCGCACATCCGCTGATGATCGCCGGGAACGGGACCGCGGGCCTGGAGATCGCCGAGGACGCGCCGAACGCAAAGACGGTCCTCGTGCCCGTCGGAGGCGGGGGCCTCGCAGCCGGAATCGCGATCGCGGTGAAGGCCCGCCATCCGGGCGCGAAGGTGTTCGGCGTCCAGCCGGACGGGGCCGCGAGCCTTCCCACCGCCCTGAGGACGGGGCGGGGGTTCCACCTCGAACGACCGGAGACGATCGCGGACGGCATCGGGGTCGGGCTCATGTTGCCCGCCATAGTCGAACTCCTCCGGCGGAATCTCGACGGCTGCCTCCTTGTCTCGGACGCCGACATCCGGGCCTCGATGCGGAGGCTCGCGCTCGATGCGAAGGTCGTTGCGGAACCCGCGGGTGCGGCGTCCCTCGCGGCGTGGTCCCGCCATCGGGAGACCTTGGAATCCCCCGTCGTGGCGGTCGTCTCCGGAGGGAACGTCGACCCGGCGCTCCTCTCTGCAGTCCTGAAGTAGGAAGCTCCCCGCCCCGCGGAAAGGCCTATGTGCCGCGGCGGCCTCGCTCCCGCGTGGTCCGGATCGGCGGTTCCACGTACAGCAAGCGGCCCTTCGAGCCCCAGGTCCGCGAGCTGAAGGAGGCGGGGTTCGACTACTGGGAGTTCGACCTCTCGTGGATCGAGCCGACCCCGAAGCTGCAGGCGGAGGCGACCGCCGTCGTGGGGATCCTTCCCGCGGAGACGGCGCATCTCCCGCCACCGAGGTTCACGAAGGAGGACCAGGCGCGGTTCCAGAAGTTCCTCGACATCGCCGCCCCTGTCGGGCCGAGGATCTTTAACGTCCACCTGATGCCCGCGAAGTCTGCGGCGGGAGTCCTGCTCGATGTCCGCACCGCGTGGCTCGCGGAGCTCGTCGACGCGGCGCACTCACGTGGGCTGACGATCACCCTGGAGAACGTGGAGGAACCCCTCTCAATTCTCGCTGAGGTCTTCACGCGGATCCCGAGGATGAAGGCATGCCTCGATATCGGGCACGCATCCCTCGACGGGGACAACGAGCGGCCCTTACAGCTCCTCTCCTTGATCCGCGACCGCCTCGCGCTCGTCCACGCCCACGACAACCGCCAGGGCCACGGTGAGGCGGGGGACCTGCATCTTCCGCTCGGAAAGGGAACCATCCGGTTGGAGGGGATTCTCCGCGCCTTGAAGGAGAACGGATTCGACGGCCATGTGACCCTCGAGCTGTTCTCCGGCATGAAGGAGGAGAAAGCGGAGAGCCTGCGCAGGGCCCGTGTGTGGCTCGTGTAGTAGTTTCGGCCAACCCCGGGGCAAAGTCCCAAGACCCACCGAAGATTATATCTATATGCATACAAATATGACAATTCCGATGGCGAAGACGATCGCAATCGCCCAAGATGTCTACGAGCTGCTCTCGAACGACAAAGGGGATACTGAGAGCTTTAGCGACGTGATCCGGCGGTGGCGTCGGAACCGAGGAAGCCTCCTGGACTGCTACGGGTTGTGGGGCGACATCCCGGAGAAGGAGTTCAAGGAGATGGAGAGCGCAATCTATGGGGCCGACCGGCCCGCATCGAAGGAACTGAAGCGCAGGAAGGTCTGGAGATGAAGCTGCTCGACACGACCCTCTTGGTGGATTTTCTCCGGCGGCGGGAGGGTGCACGACGCGTCGTCCTGGCCATGGAGGAGAGGGGGGAGCCGGCGGGGACGACCGAGGTCAATGCATTCGAACTCCTGCTCGGGGCGTATCCTCGCGGCCGCCTCGACCCGAAACGACTCGCTCCTGTGGAGAAGTTGCTGAATCGACTCGAGGTACTTCCCCTGACCCGCCCCGCCTCTATGCAAGCCGCGGAAATCCTGTCGAAGTTGCGCGCCGAGGGCCGGGACATTGGACTCTTGGACGCGCTAATCGCGGGAGTCGCGATCGCATCCGGGTGCGACACGATCGTTACCCGCGACGAGGGTTTCCGACGAATCTCCGGATTGAAAGTGGAGACCTATTGAGCACTTTCGGCCATCCCTCCCCCGCTCCCGTTGATAGGCCGTGGAGCCTCTCTCGGCGGGAGAGCCGCCATGGGCCGCACCGTGCCGACGTACCGCCTCCATACGGAGTCGATCATCAACGAGTGGATGGACTACCGCCGCGCCCTCCGGGAGAAGGACCGCGAGGTGTTCGACGAGCTGATGTACAAGGCCCGCCTCCATTCGAGCGCGGGGAGCTACACGGCCCGCCTCGACCCCGTCGCGACGATGTTCCTGTCGATCCTGCTGGAGATCGAGAAGGAGATTCGAGAGTCGAAGGCGCGGCTCGGCCCCACCGGCTAGGATTCACAATTATCTCTAGGAAGGGCATACGCAATCTGATGCATGGGAGTCCGGATTGGAGGGAACGCACAAGGAAAGTTCTCTACCCCGCGGACCCGGATGATGCCGACACCCTCACCGAGGGGATTTGGGTTCTCCCCCTGGTGGGCGATGAAAACGAGGGGACGGGAATCATTCTCAACACCTCCGTCTCCGGGGAAACGCGTTTCCAGACAGGTGATCTCGCGACGTGGATTTCCGCGAACCCGGCCACGCAGAAAGCGGAAATCGTATCCTCCATGCGGACCGACTGGGACTTGGCGGAGCCGCTTGAGGCCTTCCTCGCCCGGGCGGGAATCGCCCTCGCCCAAGCGTACCACGCCGAAAACGAGTCGCGACGGAAGGAGCGCGTCAAGACGATGGCGATTCTCCGTTGCGAGCTCTGCGGCGAACCGGGAATCGGTCGTCTCCTTCCAGACGAAGTGTGGCATGCGATTATCCCCGCGGAGCACCAATCCAAGGCGCTTTGCGATTCCTGCATCAATCGGTTCGAACTGGCGTCGCGGGAACGCGAGACCCCACGGTCGCGATGGGCCTTCTGGAGACGATGAAGCGCACCCCGTCTGATGCCGTGGGCACTTTCACCCACCTCCCCCGCCCTCCCCCTTAACCGCCCGCCATGAAATCCTCATTCCAAGGGGGAGTCGTCCCACGCAGGGCTGGCTCATCGACGCGTATCCGGACTACGAGAAGGACACGATCGTCCTGTGGCTCTGGAACCAGGACGGGGCCCACCGCATCGAGGACAAGGCCTTCGAGACGTCGTTCTACATCCGACCCCCGCCAGCGGAGATCCCGGAGGTCCGGAAGCGGCTGGAGATCCTCGACCAGGTGAAGGAGGTCCGCGAGGTCGAGCGGCGGGTGGACATCGGGAGCGAGGACACCGTGCCCGTCCTCGAGGTCGTCCCCCGCCACTACCGGGAGCTCCAGGACATCGCGAAGATCGTGGACTCGAACGGCGGGTACCACGACTATGCCCTGTACAACGTGGACCTCCGGTTCGGCCAGCGATACTGCATCAAGCACGCGATCTTCCCGTTCGGCCTCCTGTGGACGAACAACGGCCGGTGGCGGGCGGAGGAGGAGCAGTTCGCCCTCGACTACCCGATCCCGCCGCTGCGGCCCGCCCTGCTCGACCTTCGCGTGGACACGCCCCTCGGAATCCCGCGGTTCCAGGACAAGCTCCTCAGCGCGCGGGTCGGCGACATCGAGGTGGGCGGGAGCGAGTCCGAGATTCTCGAGAGGCTGAACGCCGCAGTGAAGGACCTCGACCCGGACGTCGTCCTCACGGACAACGGGGACGCGTTCCTCATGCCGTACCTCGCGAGGAAGGCCGCGGAGCACGCGGTCCCCCTGCAGCTCGGGAGGGACCCGGACCGGTTCGTGGAGAGGCGGGGAAAATCGTACTTCACGTACGGGAAAATCGTGTACAAGCCCGGGCAGTACCTCCTGAAGGGGCGGCTCCACCTGGACCGCGGGCACTTCGCGTTCCGGGAGGCCGCGATGGCGGGGCTCGCGGAG